>NZGD01000311.1 GCA_002690925.1 Rhodopirellula sp. | reverse complement strand
GGCGGGCGGCATATTGGTTTTGGTGACGGCGTCTATGTGAGTCATGACTCTGGTAAGTCTTGGGGTCACAAAGGACTGGATAAGTCCGAGCACATCAGCAAAATTCTGGTTGATCCGCGAAACAGCAATGTGATTTTCGCTGCTTCTCAAGGACCACTTTGGTCTTCAGGAGGGCAGCGAGGGTTATTCAAATCGACCGATGCTGGAAAGAACTGGAAACTTGTGCTGGGGCCTGGCTTGCTAAGCAGTACCGATAAAGAACTTAGCACTGATGAGCGATCCAAAATCAATGACAAGTCTTATACGGGAGTTACTGATGTGGTTCTTGACCCGAAGAACCCGGATGTGATGTACGCGGCCACGCATCAACGACATCGCAACGTTTGGGCGATCATCAATTGCGGGCCAGAGACTGGCATTTTTAAGTCCATTGATGGAGGTGAGTCTTGGAATCGGCTTGGCAATGGTTTGCCGGGTGGTGACATGGGAAAGATTTCGTTGCAAGTGTCACCACAGAAAAGTAACTACATCTATGCCACTATCGAACTGCCCGGACGTAAAGGGGGGTTCTGGCGTAGCGACGACTGGGGTGCCAGTTGGACCAAAACCGATGACTTTGTCTCTGGTGGAACGGGGCCACATTATTACCAAGAGCTATGGGCGGACCCTCATCGTTTTGGTGTGCTGTATCAGGCCAATAATTATTTCATGCGAAGTGAGGACAACGGCAGCACTTGGGAAAATATCGAAGGTCGCCATAAACACGTGGATAACCATGCTGTTGCCTTTCACCCAACCGATAAAGATTTTTTGGTGGTAGGATGCGATGGTGGTGTCTATCGATCTTACGACTATTGTAAGACGTGGCTGTTCTGCCCGAATCTGCCTCTGACCCAGTTCTATAAAGTTGCCGTCGACTACGATTACCCTTTCTACAATATCGCCGGCGGCACGCAGGACAATAATTCTCAGTACGGACCCTCCCGTACCAGGAACGTTCAGGGCATTCGTAATAGTGACTGGCAGATTACGATTGGCGGCGATGGACACGATACGGCAATCGACCCCAAAGATCCCAATATCATTTATGCTGAATCACAGCAGGGTTTCTTGAGACGATTCGATCGCAGTACCGGAGAAAGTGTGCGCATTCAGCCACAGCCTGGGCCGGAAGAAGAATCCTTCCGATTCAATTGGGATTCGCCGATCCTGATCAGTCCTCACGACAACAAACGGTTGTATTTTGGATCCCAGTTTTTGCATCGCAGTGATGATCGTGGTGACAGTTGGAAAAAAGTGTCGCCGAGTTTATCACGTAACCAGAATCGCTATCAGTTGCCCACCATGGGGCGTGTTCACAGCATTGACGGTGCCTATGATTTGTACGCGATGAGCCAGTACGGGAATATCACTTCAGTTGATGAATCACCGTTGGTTGAGGGATTGTTGTATGTTGGCACCGATGACGGTCTGATTCAAGTCAGTGAGGATGGGGGCAAGAATTGGCGCAAGACTGAGCGTATCTTCAACGTACCAGAATCGTTCTTTGTTAATGATATTAAAGCGGACTTGCACGACCCGGACACGGTCTACGCCTGCCTTGATAATCATAAAGCCGGTGATTACCGACCCTTTGTTGTTGTAAGTCGCGACCGTGGCCGCAGCTGGACGTTGATGAACGGCAATTTGCCTGAAAAGCATCTGTGCTGGCGAATCGTGCAAGATCACGTTGATCCCAAACTGTTCTTTTTAGCCACAGAATATGGAATCTTCACAACCCTTGATGCGGGCCAGGAGTGGCACAAGCTGGGGGGGGGGCTGCCGACGATCTCCTTCCGTGATTTGGAAATCCAACGCCGTGAGAATGACCTTGTTGCAGCCTCGTTTGGGCGAAGTTTTTATGTGTTGGATGACTACAGCCTGCTGCGACACGTTACCGAGGATTCCTTAAAGAATGATCTTCATCTATACCCTGTGCGCCGAACGTTTTGGTATGTCCAGGAAAACAAACTGGGCGGTAGGAAAGGGTATCAAGGTGACAGTTTGTACAGCGCTGACAACCCCGACTATGGCGTGGTGATGCATTACCATGTCAAAGATAGCTGGAAAAGCAAAGCCGCGATGCGTAAAGAGAAAGAGGCCAAAATCAGAAGTTCCGGTGGTGATGTGCCCACGGCAAGCTTTACCGAATTGCAAGCTGAGCAGGATGAAGTCCCGCCACGCCAATACTTGGATATTGCTGACGCTGCAGGGAACGTCGTGGCTCGACTGGATCTTGCTTTGAAACAAGGTATCCATAAAGTCGTTTGGGACATGCGATACCAAGGATTATTCTCGCGTGGTTCAAGTCCACTGGTTCCACCTGGAAAGTATTCTGTTCAGGCTTATCGCAGTGAAGGTGACACAACGCTAGCGATCGGTAACAAGATTGAGTTGGTACTCGAAAGTATCATCTCACCCACCATGCCGATTCCAGATCGAAATGAGGTCATCAAACAGTTAAAACTGATGGGTCAGGTTGCCAACAAATCGCAGTTGCTCAGTCGCCAACTTTCGGATCGCCTGAGTGAGGTCCAGAGTTTAGTCAGCCGTATCAAGAATCATCCCAGAGGGACCGCCAAATTGTTGAGCCAGGCGCAAATGCTGCGGCAACAACTTGAATCCTTTGATCGTATGCTCAATGGTGATGAGCTTGCAGATGAACGATGGGCAATGACCAAGCCAGGGATCAACCAACGCATCAGCAGTTCGATCTACAGCGCGGCTTCGGGGACTTATGGCCCAACCAAGACGGCATTGGAGCAGTTCAAAATTGGCAAGCAGCAATTTGAAAAGTTGAAGCCGAAGCTTGAAAAACTACTCGATCGTGAATTCAAGTCTCTGCAGACTGCCATAGACATAGCCCAAATCCCCCGTATCGAGATTGAACTCGATTCAGGGCAGGACGAGGACTGAAGCTTGCCTTAGGCTGGAGTTGATGCTTTTGGGAGTCGAGTTAGGGCTGGCAGAGAGCATGTCAAGTAAAGTGAATAAAGTCAGTTCGTGTGTTACCTGCCTCGGGGGGCGCCGCTCCATGTCGGTTAGCAATAATTGACGATTGCTTCCTCATTCAGGTTTTCAGGCGTGGTTTATCTGGACATCTAGTTGAACCGACACCTCGCAACCAAAGCACGCCAACGCGGCGTTTGGTTTTGAGTTTTTCTTAATCATCAAGCATCTGTGTTGCGTCTTGTGGGTCAGTTTCGGCCTGGCAACCGGACTATTTGGGTGTCCAACGCATTGGTTCTAGCAGGGCAACAAGTCTCAGGAAACTGACATCTCTTCTTGAAGGCTTCACGACGGGACCGAAGACATGCAGTTATCCAAATGCCGCATTGGCAATCCCAATGACACTTGGATTGCATGCCGCCATGTAGGGCATTTTCAAGGTTGCCGGGTAAAGACAAGGTTCCCTGACAAGTACACGGTTGCCTGGTAAGTACAAGGTCGCCTTGTAAGTATCGGGGCGGTAGGAACACAGCGGCAGGGACACAGTTGGAACAGGGGACAACTGCTACAATTTCTCTCTTTTCATTGCCTCACTTGTAAAAGACGGCTAACCCCACACTCAATCGTAGGTTGTGTAACCTCTGAACCCGCAAATAACCTATTCGAAATATTCGACACGATGAAATTGACACTTCTCATTCTGCTGCTAGCGAATCTCTGCAGCACTGCTGCTGCGAGTGATCGTCCGAATTTCCTAATCTGGGTTGCCGATGATCAGTATCTCAAGTCCGTCGGATGTTACGGTGGAAATCCCGAACACACACCAAATATCGACAAGTTAGCCAGCGAAGGAATGAGATTCACGCGGGCATATAGCACTGCCTCAGTATGCACACCCGCCCGTTCGGCACTCTACACCGGAATGCATGCGATCAAGAATGGGGCGCATCCCAATCATTCTGGTTTGAAAAAAGGTGTGCTCAGCATGCCGAATGTTATGAGGCAGTTGGGCTACAAGACTGGTTTGGTCGGAAAAGAAGGAGTGCACAAAATCCCCACTCGTCCTACAGACTTGTTCACTTGGGACGTGCGAATACTACACACAAAAACTACCATTCAGGGAGCGGAATACAACGAAAAGGCGGCGAAGAAACATCGGGTGATGGACTATCAAAAAATCGAAACGTTCATTTCCGATACTACACAGCCTTTTTGCTTGTTTGTGGCTTCGTCTCTTCCTCATAGTCCTGAGTTGAGTGCAAGCGAAAATGGTTTGACTGGATATGAAGCCAATAACTGGACGACCGATTTGCAGGTTGGCAGATACCTTGAGATGCTTGAGCGGGCTGGTAAAAAAGACGACACCGTCATTGTTTTTGTGAGCGACAATGGTTCCAACACTCCTCGCTCAAAATACACTTTGTTTGAGCCGGGAGTGCACGTTCCAATGATCGTCACTTGGCCTGGGCATGTAGAGGCGAATAGCATGAGTCACGCCTTGGTGGACTTCACTGATGTCTTACCAACCTTGATAGACATTGGCGGTGGAGAGCCCGATCGAGATATGGATGGCAGAAGTTTACGTCCCTTGATGATGGGAAGGGAGGTTGTTGTCCACACGGACATTTTCCTGAGTTTTACATGCTTGGGTGTCAAGGGAGTGAAAGAGCCCTACCCTATCAGAGGCGTGGTAACCCAAAACTATAAGTTGATACAGTATCTGAACCCAGACATTCTTCCCCCCAAAGGTAGTGTTAAAACTAAAAGTCCAGAGTACTTGCTTTTTAATTTGGAAAATGATCCTGACGAAACGACTAACTTAGCGACAGATGAGCAGTACCAATCAGTGATGAAGGATATGATTGCAAGACTGAACCGATGGAAAAAGCAGGTTGGCGATCAAGGTATGAAAACCGAGTTGGAGGCATTGGAAATGTTTCCCCGTGAATTGGGGGATCAAGACTGATCCTAGGTGATTAGGAAACCTGTTAACCAACAGACGCCGCAGATGGCCGTTGCTGTTCTCACTGCTGTTGCTGTTCTCACTGCCGTTGCAGGCATGCTCGCGGTCACGAAGGCCAATGCTGACACCGTTACGATTGCACTCACGAAATCCAAGAGTAAGAGTAGAGGTAGAAAATACTTCTGTCACCTGGAATTGATGGGGATTCACCAACGCATTTAGGCAGGGCAGAAAGTCATGCGGTAAATTGCGAGTAATTGCGTGTGCGTTGTCATGCTGTGCGTGTGACTGGGCTTACTAATGACTGGGCTTACTAATGAAATGTTCGGTGCTCACATTTCACCCTCCCTTGGCTTGCATGCATGCAACACAGACCACCCGTTTTAAGACTTCGCAGTGGCTAGTTGAAAAAATCATATAGGAGCGTACCGACAGTGATGAGCGCCAAGATAACCACGATCAGATTTGGCATTATTTTGAACTTTTTCAGCAAGGAAGGGCCGAACTGACCAAGCAACAGCAGGGAAACAATCATCCCCAAAATCGCCCCCGCTGTAATGTTCATGACCAGCAGTAATGTCGAGATGAGCAGGAGCCCACCAGTGATGCTTCCCGCGATCAAAGAAGCCTTGCTGGAAGCTTTGACATAGCCAACGACTCCGCCAAAGACAACAAAGGATCCGAAGATTGCTGTTACGATTGCCGGTAATTCCACACAAGTCTCTCTGATTTAAATCTTCAGGGTGTAGCAGAAAACAAATTGCGGTTTAGAACACAGATCCATCCCTGTAAACTGCCGGATGCTCAATTGTAATCAGTCGTTGGGGTTTGGTCATTGCCAATAAGTCACTGTTGGTTTACTAATACGAAAGTCGTTGGTTGCACAGTTTCAAGCAAGTGCGAGGCCTGTAAGTTAACCCACGAGATGGCCCTCCACATGCTTTTGCACAACATACTCGATACTCGGTAAACGCGTTCCACACTTGGTAAACGTGTTCCTCAAGTGGGGCAAGGTTCATCAGATCAGTGATGGAAAGCTTCCGCGGGCATTCGATCATGGTAGGTTTGTCGTTGCCTGTGGTGACTCCGAATGTTTTTGCATCAAAGTGATTTCGTGGTGAGGCGTTGCGTTTCACATTTAAATCTCAAGTATCGCGGTCGAATGCCTGAGGCAGAGAATGACAGCTAGCTGTATAAAAAACTCGGTTTCTGCTCATGAATCATTAGCTGGATTTTGACGACTTGGTGCCGATAGAGGTGCCCTCGGGCCATAAGTGCGATGCTGGCAGGGCAAACCACAATAAGGATGCCGCAGCGAAAATTATGGATTTACGAATCGCAAATACCTTTTAGCGCGTTGAAAACAGGGATATTACATTCGTAGATAAACACCTGCGAACCTCAGGTCGGATTCAGGGGTGCCTGCGCGATAAGAAGGTTCGCGATGGTGCAATCTGGATAGGAGGCATTTGGGCTTCTGACGCGAATCGTATTTGAAATCGGGCCGACCAGTTCAAAGTGATTAAGTGTAGGAGCAAATATCTGCGTTGCTGGTATACCGAATGCTTCAATCCGCAAACGTTCAGACTCTTTTAACATAACCCACCGCTTACATGGCATGCAGGCACCAGGTGAACAGGCGATTGAAGCTTTTCTTTACGTCTGTTCATGTAAGTGCCAAAGCTCATGCCTTGCGTTTCAGCATGGTCGCCCGTCAGGGGGGAATGCTGAAAGCGTCTGGCAATTCCTTGGCAGCGTGTTTTCCTTTTGCAACAGATGAAAATCCAGAATCCGTTTGATTTATCCAGGCTGAAGATTGACCAAATGATGCCGAGGACGAGGTAGAGAGGACGAGGTAGACAGAGGCCTGCGGATTTGGATGACGCGAATAACAGAGTTCACTAAGATTGAATGAACAGGTTACTGGTCTGCACGGACAGGGTGTCAAGCTTGTGCCCCTGCTCGCCCTGATCGCGAACAAAATGCAGAGAAGCAATGTGCTGAGAATTAGGGTGCTGAGAATTAGGGTGCAGGGGCGATCAGGAATCCGGATGGCCGGCAGATTGCACACGAACACCCGGTAACAGCTCACGCAGGTTATCCAGTTCTTCCGAGCTGATGCCTGTGTAATCAAGATGAAGAGCTTCCAAGTGTGGCAGCTTTGAGAGTGGTGAAAAGTCGAGGCCTTGCTTTATCTCAATATAAATACCGAGACACCGCAAATCGTTAAGGTCGACGAGTGGCGAGAGATCAACGACTTCTTTGTTGTCGAGTACAACTGTATCAACCGAAGTAAAAAAATCGATTCCAATTGCGTCGATCAACCAGCCTGGATATGGCAGGGTGGCATTGTGGAGCCATTGCTCGTTGTTGGCATCGTACTTATAGGAGAAGGACACATGTCCATTCTGCGAAACTACCCAGTCACGACCACGCTTTTGGGTTAATGCTTGGCGGATGGGCACAGCAAACAGCACAGCTGTCGCGGCTGTCAGAAGGATCAGTGTGCGCAATGAAAAACGCAGGAATTTCGTACTTGGTTTCATGAGGCTGTTTTTTTGCGAATCCATTTTAGTTGTCTAGATTCACCAATGTCTGCCACGCGCCGACAGAAACAGTGAACGACCGCTGAAACTGCTGGTCTCTGATTTGGCGTGCTGCCAAAAATCTGATGCAGTCTGTATGAGAGTCGAGAGCGTGAAGATGAGCAAGCAGAGTTTCTGATAAATACGACTTTCCGATCAGGCGGCCGCACGCGTTTCCAGCCAGAACCAAAGTTTCGGGTTACCAACCTTGATGGGAGTGAAACTTGTTTGATTGTTTCTTTACCAGCGGACTTGATTGCGTGGTTAATGAGACGGTTCCAGCCATTTCGATCTCCCCAGTTGACCCGTTCCAAAATATTTGTGCAGGCTGGCGGGAAGCAACAGCAAAGTGATGCGACACAATTTACGGATCGCTTTGTTGACAGAATATGGCGGCAATCTTCCACTCACGCAGTCACAGAAGTCCACAGCTGAAAAACGCGCTCCGGTGAATGATCACTATTTGTTTCATGGTAGGGGAGTCTACTGAACCACAACTCAGAATTATTTCTGGTTTTGCGCGCCTGTGCGGGGAACCGTGAACGCTGTTCTGTTTGTAGCAAGTCGCTAACTTACAAAACCACTTTTAGTCATAGGACGTTGAATCATGGTTCAGATCAAAACATTTCTTGCATTTTTTTCACTTGCCTTCGGAATGGTTGCGAGCGACGCTGCTCACGCGCAGCTTCGTGGGGAACCAAACAGATCCATTGTGCAAGCTGGCGAAGATCCCCTGAACGAAAGACGGGCGGATAGCCTCGTCCAACCATTAACTGCCCCAATGATAAGAGACATTGATTTTCTGCTAGGCTCTGGTATCGAAGGCGAGCAAGCTTACGACTTAGCCAAATCGGCAGATGACATTTATAGCATGTGCATGATGTTGGGATACTCACATGAAGAAGCAATCGACACTGTCAAGACAATACTTTGGGACGTTGTTCTTGAGGAAGATGCTCCAGAAGGAGAAGGGATTGCGACATCGCTTATTGCGGCCGGATCTGTGATCGTGGGTGCTGTCCTTCTTGGAAGCTATGCTATCGCTGACGCAATTGCAGACTATGGTGATACCTGGGGGACTGGCTCCAGCGATGATGGAAAAGAGGGGTCGGATGAGGATGGTTCAGATGACGGGTCGGATGACGGTGATTCAGACGGCGGGTCAGACGATCAAGGAGATGACGGTGTTGAGCGTGAGTCGTCAAGCGAAAAGTTCCCCAAGCCAACGGTTATCGAAAAACCTGTGTTTGGTCCGCATCTGGTGACTTTTGATTGAGTTGTCGGCAACAGTGATTTGAGTCGGGGCCATCGCGATTCCTGCTTGTTAAATCAAACCTGAGATACTTTCAGTTACCCCGTCGCTCAGTTCTGGGCGACGGGGTTTTGTGTTGAGCTGACGCATGCTTGCTTATCAAGGAAAAACGAAAACCAGAATAGGCGTCCCGATAAGTCGCATTGTGCAAGTAACCGGTTACGCAGTTCTGCTAAAGATCGAGCCACAGCCACAAGAGGATGTTATTCAATTCACCACCTTTGCGTTATCGACAGTTCAGGAGACGGGAATCGCTGAAACCTTTTTGAGCCAGCCAGGCAAAACCCAGCTTGTAGGGAAGTCAGATGGTGCGTTTAAAATCAGTCCTTCACGGCGTTAATGACCTGCAAGCGAGGTGCTTCAGTTGCTCTAGTCATTGGTGCGAACGGCAGGCAGTTGAGTGCTTTTAAGCTCAATTTCCGATTTGGCATCTGTTCTTGATCAGACGCTGGAATGTTGAATGTTGCACTTTGCATGGATTACTGGTCCATTCCGCCGGATCAGTTTGTGCAAGACGATTTGCTCGAGTGCAACCGAAGCCCCTTTGGAAGGGGGAATGGTGCATCTTGCTGTGTTACACCCTTTTGGGCGAGTTTGCATCAATCGCATGAATAGCCCGTCTGGTAGGAAGGGGCCGCTTAACAGGGCATCGACGTCTCTTGGGGGGGGCGATTTCTTAGGTTTTCTAACGTAAACGTGTTTTCGATACTCGATACGCTGCCACGGCAAGATTAGGCTTGAGGCTGGATAACCTCTTTCAAATTTGTACCTCTAGTGAGTTCTGCCATGCAACCTTCGGTCCGCTTCTGCTTCCTCTTGATGGTGATGCTGCTGTCTGTCCCCGTGCTCGCGCAGGACAAGCAAGCTGTGGAAAAGAAATCAGTCGATGGAAAGGCTACCAAGGCAGAGAAAGCGGAACCTGTTTCCGAGGCCAAGCCAGCCGACAAGAAGGCAGAAAAGAAGCCAAACTCGGCGGTAGAGAAGGAAGCCCCGAAACCGAAAATTGGGGTTCGCCAGATTAAGATCAGCGGCGACTACGTCGACTTGGTTCAGCCAGCTGGGCTTGACCCCCTGTCCTTGCTGAGTGGCGGTCCTGGCGCCACTCGCTCCTATTTCAAGCTGACCAGTTTTCTCGACAGCTTCTCGGAAGACGATGACTTTGATCATCTGGTCGTTGACTTATCCTCCGGGTTCTCCATGAACTCGGCTCAATTGGATGAGCTTTCACGGCACTTGAAAAAGGTCACGGACGCCGGAAAGAAAACGCATGCTTGGCTGGAATCGGCCAGTCGCGAGGCACTTGAGATTGCCTCCATGTGTGACACCGTCTACATGGCCGACTTTGGGGAGGTCGATTTTCCATCCGTTTCGATGCAATCGATGTTTTATCGCGACGCGATGGATTTGGTCGGTGTCAAAGCATCTGTCGTTCGTGCCGGCGACTTTAAGGGCGCGGTGGAACCCTATTTAAACTCGCGAATGAGTGATCACTTGCGTCAACACTACTTGAACATGCTTATCAGTATCAACGATGCTGCGGTAGATCGTATCGCGAAAGGCCGTGGGCTCAAGACGGCGGACGTGCGCGAAATGCAATCTCAGCGGATGTGGATCGCGAAGGAAGCCTTGGCCAAGGGGCTTGTCGACAAGTTGGCACCGTACGGATCGATGCAACAGGCGATCGGTGATGACATTGGTGATAACCTGAATTGGGTCACCCCGAAGAAAGCAGCGAAGAAGGACGTTTCTTTTTTTCAATTGATGGGTGAACTCATGGCCGGCAGTAGTTCAAATGGTTCGGTCCAAGATAACACGATCGTTGTGCTGCACTTGAGCGGTGCGATCGTTGATGAGGGAGGTGCCGGTTCGATCGCGGCGGGACCGACTGTGGAGCAGATCCAAAAGCTGACGGATGAGGAGAGGGTGAAGGGTGTGGTTGTCAGAATCAACTCGCCCGGTGGAAGTGCGACTGCAAGTGAGGCGATCCGTCAAGCATTGAAAAAGCTTGCTGAAAAGAAACCTACGGTCGTTTCCATGGGAGACGTTGCTGCGTCTGGTGGATACTGGATCAGTTGCATCGGGACGCCTATCTACGCCGAACGGGGCACGGTTACCGGATCGATTGGTGTCTTCGCCATGAAGTTGAGTGGAGGAGCTTTGATGCGACGCATCGGTTTACATACCGAAAATATTGAGCTCGATGAATCTGCAAGTCTGTTTTCGCTTGACCGAGGATTTACGGAAGATGAAACCAAATCGCTGCAAAAGTCAATCGATTCGGTTTATGGACGCTTCCTCAAGCTTGTCAGCGGCGCCCGAAAGATTCCTGTGGATAAGCTTCGCACGCTTGCCGGCGGTCGAGTCTGGTCCGGAACCCAAGCAATTCGGAACAAGCTCGTGGATCAAATTGGTGGGGTAGACGATTGCATTCAGCACATCGCCAAGAAGGCCAGGCTTGGAGATGAATACAAAGTGACCCATCGCCCAATCACCAAATCGGGCCTTGACCTCAGTAGCTTGTTGGGGAGTGAGGACGAGGACATTATCTCGATCGATCGTCTCGGTGGAAGATTGCTGCAGGCCAATTCCACCACCCTCCGACTTCTGAGAAAGCAAGGTCTCAACACAGATACATTGCAGTTGCTAATCAATGATTCATTGGAAACGCATCAGAAACCAACCGCTTGGCTGATGGGCCCTTCAAGCCTCTCGATCCGCTGATGAGTTCCCTCGCTGACTTTGGGACATTTGATATTTCGATTTAAAGGAGGCGGCTAACGGGAACTGCAAAGTCCGGAACGTCGCTCAGGGAAGTGATTTATCTCTGNCACCGTCAAGGCAAGGGAAGGTATTCNGAGCATCTCNGTTACCTTTTNCGAGTCTCTTTTCAGGGGNTTGCTGTGTTAATCGATTCAGCGAATTCCTTTTTGCCATTTGCGCTGTNATCAGGCAANTCATCAATGNCACTGGACGATTCNTCCTTGCGGAACTTGGCGTATTTNAATTCGATTTTGCTTATTTCTACTAAGTAATNNGTNNAGTTTTTCAACACTCTGCGCGTTTACCGACCNTTGCGTGGAGTTCCCGTGGGGGCAAACATCCCGATGGTAATGAGTCCCTTGCGCAGTTGAGTAAAAAATTTGCCGCACGGGTGATATCGTGTCTCATCCACTTGCTACCCACTGCACTGTTTAGTAAGTACCTGGGTTTGGGCGTCTTGGAAGTTTGTCGCTTCTCGAGTTTGTTCATGAGTGCCTCGCTGAGGAATCAGTGGCCTGGTCTTCTGTAATGCTGCTCGGAAGTGTTGGTTCTTGGGGCGATAATCGCAGGGACAAAAGACGCGGTGCATGGAAGCTCAAGTGATTCGACACTGAATGTTCACCCATTTGAGCATTTGGGTTAGTGGCTGACGTCCGTGAAGGAGAGTCGCGAACAGTTGCATGGCAGGGAATGAGTCCAGATGACCCGCTTGAAATCGCGTTCGCATCAGGCAGGATAATCACAATAGCAACTTCGGTATTCTGAACATTCGGTGCATCCTTGCTTGTGTGGGTCTCTGCTACGATTAACACGTTGATCGGTATGGAAATTTTTCCTTTTCAGTATTTAGTCAACCTGTGTTCTAATTTGATTGCAAGTTAAAGGTTCAGTTCCCTTTCTTGACAGAGCAGAAAATCGTCACACTATTATGGAAAACCCCTACGCACCAACCACGGTGAATACACATCCCGCCAAGGCCGAGGTTCCACCAAAGTTGCCCAAGCCGATTGTCCCAGCCATCATTGGGCTGGTGACCTATGGATCCTGTTCACCCTACGCGCTTGTTCTCTGCATTGAGCAGTATCTCCGTCCCGTTTCTCCGCGAATACCGCTGATGACGCATATCGCAGTGGTGTTGTCCCTCTTGGGAACCAGTTATTGGGCGGTGGTAAGTTTTGGTGGGGTTCTGATGTTGGTGGGTGCCAGCGAAATGTATCAAAAAGTTGGCTTGATCATCTGTATTGCGAATGCGATTTTCCTGTGTTGGACATATTGGCGAATCAGGGTATTTCGAAAACGAGGTAAGCGTTCGGTTTAAAAAAAAGAGCCTTGAAAGAAGATAAAGAGGCAAAGCATTGCGGACAAAATTGGCTATTGAGTTGGTTTCCTTATGGCTTTGATCTGGGACCAGGGACTTGATGTCGGTTTCGAGAATTTTTCAGCAGCATTCCACAGCCGCGTAAGCGGCTAGGGAGGCGTTATCGAATGTGGTATGGCGTTGGTTGTTGTTGAGTCGCCAGTATTCAGACAACTATCAGGATTCGTTGGTAGTGAAAATTTCACGGCTTTGCAACTCGTTGCGAATAATATTGTTGACCAGATTTACCGAGCGACCTTTCCACAAGCTCCCGGTGACGCTCCATGTCCAAGCGAAACTTCCCTGTTTAGACTCGTCACTGTGGCGGTCATCGCACTCAGTGAAGATCAAAAACTAGAGTGTGTGGCTTCGAATCCAATCGTAAATGAAAATGGCTGGAAGAGGATGGATAGCGACTGTCCCGCTGTTCTATACAGGCCAGTACTCTCAAAGAGAGCAAAAAAACGTCTTGTAAACTGCAGCGAGTTCACTTGGGGGCATCATCTGCTTATATACTCTTGATTCGATCTGTGATGCGGCCTAGTTGCCGCAAGTAGGACCACTCAGTCCTCTCGCCGTGCACCTTCCCAATTTAAGTACAAGGATCACTCGATGAGTAATAACCCCTACCAACCTACAAGCGAAGCAGTATCAGGAACAAGCATGAATCTGGTAAATGTTGCGCGATAACAGAAGGGAATTATCTTTTGTATCTTGTTCAATTTACTGGGCTATGGCCTACCGTTCTTTCTGCCGGGCGGTCTTTTGATTTTCGTTTCTCTACTACTGGTGGGAACTGCGATCGGTAGCCTGGTTTACACCGTAATGCTTGCGACCCAGGTCTACAGCACGGGATTGGCTATCCTGATGGGAATTCTGGCGATTGTGCCATGCGCTGGTCTAATTGTTCTGTTGATCATCAACGGCAAGGCAACCTCCGTTTTGCGAGCCAAAGGTATTAAAGTTGGGCTGTTTGGCGCCAATATGAGTTCATTGCCGCGACAATGAAGTAAAGAGCAGGTGCGCTCCCCTGAAAGGATCTCTTACCAGGAGCCTTGGATGGTTCATTTTTCACCCACGACCGCGGCGTTGAAGTTGCCGTGGTCGGAGTTTCTGGTTGCGTATCTTCTGTAAAGAAAAAGAAAAGGTGTCAGGGACCTGCTTGGCAGTCGAAGTGGTCTTCGTTGCTTTGAAAATTTTCGTTGTCTTGAAAATCTTCCCTGATACTCTTCGTTCATTGAGACTTATGGTTTGGTGAAAAAGTCTGAAGATACGATCGCCAAGAGAATGTCGCGCAAACGAAAGTCGCTATCAGCCGACTGCTTGTAGAGCAAGTTTACAGTTTCGCGATCTCGAAAAGTCAGCTGGCGTGCCATTGCATAGGACAGCATGTTCTCCAGAAAAACGTGAAAAAACTTCTCTTGGTCTTCGAGCAGAATGGTCTTCAGACCTTGGGGACCCTCAAAGGCTCGGCCGTCCTTGTGGACAGTTCTGGTATCAACGGGAAAACGTTCTGATCCATTGCCGTTGTTCTCTTTCGTGGCGACGTAATTGCTCGCGTCAGAGTACTGGTCCCGCCAACGCCCAATGACATCGAAGTTTTCCAAGGCGATTCCAAGGGGGTCCATTTTGCTGTGGCAGCGATTGCAGGTGGCAACCTCTCGATGAGCATCGATTGTTTGTTTGATTGTTTCTGCTACTGTTGGTGGGCTAAGTGCAGCGATTTCCAAGCCTGCCGGTGTCTCCAGATGATCGCCGTAGAAACTGCTCAGTACCCAGGCTCCACGGTAAAATGGATTGGTGTATTCGCCGTTGTTCGTTGTCATTAGCATGAAACCGGCTTGCGAAAGAAGGCCTCCACGATATCGTTCGTTCTTACCCAGCATTAGCTTGGTAAATTTAGACGTGATCTCTTTGGGCCTGTAATCGGTCGGTGAAATTTTAGTTGCCCCGGGTCTCTTGCTCGGTTTAGCTATCGGGTGTCCTTCGAGCTGATAAATGTAGTTGAGCTCCGGCGTGATCATGACAAAATCAGAGTCGATGAAGTTCAGGAGGCTCAGATTGCTTGATAAGATTTCCTTGAAAAATTCTATCGGTTCTTCTTTGATCTGGTCCCGGACCAGATCAAATTCATCAACACTGAAGATGTTTACGTCTGGTTCGATGATCTCAAGCTTTTCGGTATCAAGCCATTGGGAAACATAGTTTGCTGCAAAGCGTTCAGCTTTTGGGTCCTGCAACATTCGGAACGCCTGCTCGCGTCGAACGTCAGGGTCGTTGAGCTTTCCCTGTCTGGCCAATTCAAAAAGCGTCTCATCAGGCAATGAGTTCCAGAGAAAGTACGACATGCGTGCGGCAATCGCGTATTGATGCAGGGGTTCTGACGCACCCTCCTGTTTAAATAAAAAATTCGGGGAGCATAGCATCCCGCGAATGCCTGCTTGCAGCCCCGCGTAAATGCTATGGCCTTGGGCGAACTCGTTTTTTGCATGTGTGCTGACTTGCTGTATCTCGACGTCAGAAATGGGGCGGCGAAACAGTTTTTGAGCAAGCTGCTTGAGGATGGCCTGGCATGCTTCATAGCCAGTTCCAGCATCAACATCCTTGCAATACGTTGTATAGAACGGCGTCGTGGGTGGCCACGACTCGTACACTGGCCCCGTGATGGTCGCTTTCTCAATGCAGAACATTTGCTGGTGCCCGCTCGCGGTGACCGAATTACATCTCAGTACGATTGTGTCGTCCGACGAAAGCTGCGTTGTAAACCCATCACGGGGATCGAATTCCTGCCAGGCAGCATTCTTACCAATCACCGTAACAATGCTTTGACCTACTCCAGCATTCTTTCGAAGGAAGTAGCTCATCGAATGACCCGTTGATGCCGCATCGTCGAGGTCGCTGTATGAAACGTCTTTGACCGCAGGCAACCTTTCCTCAGTGCGGCTACCGGGAACAAGCTGCCCAGTGATGTAGAAACCTTGTGGAACAATCTTATAGAGGCCACTTGTGCTGATTGATGGATTGATTTTTATTTGGGTGGAGGGAGACGCAAAAACCAGAGGCTGCGAATTCCCTTCAAGGGATGGAGCAAACCCGTTGGTATTGTCTTTGTGGCTGAGCGAATCAATGTCCGTGTTTTTAGTGGAATAGACCACTTGCCGTGGAGCAGGTTTGTCGCCGACGACAGTCTCAGCAATCCGGTTGGCAACGCTGAAGTAGGTTTCCATATCAGCGACCGATATATGCAATTTGTCTGCATTGTTGTCAAAGCCAGCATCAAGGTTGTCGAGTGGCAATCGGTCGAGGAGAAAAAAACTGGTGCCAAAGACATCGTTGACGGTGTTCTGGTACTCGACTCGGCTTAAACGTTTGAGCATTCCAGGCTTTTGCGTTTTTGCCAGTGCTTGCAGTTGATGGCCTAATGCCGTTTTTAGTGCTTCGGCTTGGGCGGGGTCTGGATGCTTTACCGCTTCTTCTGGTGGCATCTCGCCACTCTCGACCGCCGTGTAAACTTCTTCCAGCAGGCTGGCATTTTCCCACTGTTGCACGTCAATCTGATCCAGACGAACACCGGCTTTGGGCGAGTCTTTTCCATGACATGAAACACAAAAGGTGTCGAAAAATAACTGTGATTGCTGGCGACCCTTCGCACTACAATTCGATGCAGAGGCTACGGTAAACAGCAATAGTATCAGTAAAGGAACCGGTTTCGTGACCATATAATTCAACATGATTTCAAAGTTGGATGATCTTCCTGCTATTGCCGAACTGGGCTCGTTGGATGCCGAATTTCTGAAGTATCGATAAATAAATATCGCAGGTTGTCTCGCCTTTGCGAATGACATGGCCGCCGTGGTTTGCAAACTGTCCACCTGCGACGAACACCGGGATTTCGTTTCCGTTATGAGGTCCCATTTTTTGACTCACGCTGTTGTTCCCAGTAGCAACGGTAACTGTCTCGTCCATCAGTGTCCCGCCGGTCCCTGATTTTGTGTCAGCGAGTTTATCATAGAAGTTGGACAGCAGTGAAAAGAACGATGAGTCGTACTTGGTCAGGCTGGTACGTGCTTCCTCGGATTTTGGCACGTTGTGTGTCGTGATGTGGTGGTCATTGTCGAGCCCGGTCATATAGAAATTGACTACGCGAGTGATGTCGAATCTGAATGCCTTGTAGATCATGTCGAATGCAATGCCGCGTTGAATCTGACGTGGGTTTTCCAGGAATCGTTTCTTGTCGACGTCGGTTGCAAAGAAATCGTTCTCGAATTGAGGTGCAACGGGGAATTCGACATCCTGGCGTGGATTGCTGAGCCACTCGATTGATTTGTTGAGTTCCTGCTCCGATTCACGCAACGCAGCGAAATACTCCTCCAGTCGCTGGCGATCTCGATCTGATACCCGCGTCAGCAGAGATTTTGCCTCTTCAAGCGAACCGTCCAGGACGCTCTTCTTATGAGCCAGTAGTCGCTCCTGCGTTTTTCTATCGGTCTTGGCGAAGAGTGTTTCAAACAGGACTCTCGTGGATTGAATGGGCATGACCGGCAGCCTGTTGCGCCATGACGCAACGATATGATGATGGGCATGACTGATGAAAGTGACGACATTTCTAACGCGGGTCAAATGCCCAATGTGGTCCGCAACAATCTGATCCAGTGAGTCCGGGTTCGTCGTGGTGTTGCCAACAAAGCACTTGTGGTCGCGAACATGGTCTCCACCAAACTTCATTTTCGAGTAGAGTGTGAAATGGTCTCTGTGCTTTCTCAACGGCTCCATATGTTCGCTGAACGTGTAGTCGGCGCCGTCGGTTTGCGGTAGCACATCCGTGAAAAAACCATAGCCCATGCTGACACAGAAAAGTCGTTTGACCGCAGCCTGTTCCGGTTCGGAACGAGTCTGCCCAAAACTCTCCAGCGTGGGCAAGAACAACACACTGCCGGCTGACTTAAGAATCTCACGACGTTCCATCAAGTTGGACCTCTCAATTGTGTTGCAAAAGCACGGTTGAGCCGCTGTTTTTAGACTGGCCTGACCCAGTTTAGTCGATCGCGAACCTTCTGTCTTTCCTCGCCGATAAACGCATCAGGCCAAACAATAGAAAGCAATGGAGCTTTGGAACTGCTTCTCTCCGTTTTTGCTCGACCTGTGTGTGCTTTTCCCGGAATACGTGCCGTGGCAACTGCTTCGATGCCGGGTTCCGTACGGGATCTTCACGCGTTGTATGTCGTCTACACCTGCGTGAAATCGGGCATCCGCGAAATTCTGTGTTGTGTTGGCACTGTCCGTTGGTAGCCAATCAGTGGGATGACTCCAGTGGGGAAGAGATGCACTGTGTCCGACTCACGATCCGGTAAGTGAGGATTTTTTCATTATTATGTTTGCTTAGAGCAGTTCGATGTGCGGGAAAGATGAGTCGAACAGTGCATGGTCGAGTTTTGGCTACCACATTCACGGGTTCGTCATTAGCAACGTGCTTGAGCCAAGCCGGGGCAACGACTAGTGGGTCATCGCGTAAGCCACAATGTTGAATCCTATCGGGTAAGACCAGCGTACAGAGAACTTTTGGTAGTACTCTTTGTTCTCACCTTCACGCTCCCACCCGTCTGCCAGGTCATTGTTGTGGCATAAAAGAATGAGGATTTCTCCATTCTTGTCATGGTAGGCAAGAAAGTGAGGGTTTGGGTCGGACATGTCGCCATGCCATGGTTCGATATTGAGGCCCTGATTCCAAGCATTGATACTCGGAACCTGTGGCTTTTCCTGCAAGTCGTAAATCAGGTGGAAAATCGGATGGGATAACGGCAGGTCCACGGGGGTGACACCCGGCAGGACCTTGGATAGTTGGGTTTTTACGTTTTCGAGATACTCGCGTCCCCAGAAATCATCCACCATCAGAAATCCACCATTGGTGAGGTAACGTCGCAGGCTCGCCGCTTCGGCGGTGTCCAGGTACATCTTTCCAGGTGAGCTCATGAAGGCAAACGGATAGTCCAAAAGTTGGTCATCGGTAATGTCAAGAACAAGGCCATCAGGCGAGACCTCTAATGAAGTCAGTTGCTGGAGACGATATGAGAAGTTGAGATCTGCATCTGGATAATCCCCGCTCCAGTGTGTGCGGAAATGATTTTGTGTGGACCGGTAACGTAGGCGTACAAAGGTGAACTGCTCCGTCGGGGAATCACTGCGAGTTTCCCACCTCGGTACACCTTCTCTACCGACAGGACGACGCAAGGGAGGGTTTGATTCATCGTCCAATATCTGGCCAAACACACTCAGGACGCTACCAACAAGTGTGATGCCAAGCACCGTCTTAAGGCGAACTGGGGACATGGCTGGGATTTGCAAATTCATTCTTGACTACTAAGCCCCGATAATGACAGGTTGCCTTTTGAGTCCACGCCCAGAGATTCTGCCGTAGTGTCTGTGCCAATAGTCTACACCTTTCCGTTTGATTTTTCGCGTCACATAGTTGCTGCGATACTGCTCACTTCGCCGGACCCTTATTGAAGAAGTTTCATTTAGTCCTTTCTTGCGTAAGCTCTTGGAACGCTGCACTCTGCGGGTTCCAAGACTTACCTGTCTAAGCTGGCTTCGGGTCTGACATTCACCACCTTTCTGAGTTTTGAGAGTTCTCGGGGACGATTTTTAACTTTGATTCTTGAGTAGCAGCGTATGAACTTTGTCCGGCTGGTTGAAGAGATGACGTCATGTTGAGCATTGAAATCAGGGCGTCGTTGAACAACTGGTGATGAGAGGCTGGTGTAACGCAGGGTTTCGGCTCTGTGGGAGGATGCAAATGGTGCACGTTTCGAGCCGCAACAAAAAGCACCTTTGGATTTCCGTGAAAAAAAGAAAGAGATGCATCATGATAGTGGATAAGGGTGGTTCAGCTTTTGATCGTGGCTTTCCCTCGGCATGAGACTGGGGCCGGTCGTTACGAGTCGAATCAACGGAAAGTAACTCATTGAAAATTCGGGTGTAGCATGAATTGTGTGGAGCTGGAACGCAAATCACACCATCGCTATTTGTTGCGATTGAATCCTGCAGGTCACCCTTGCTGTTCAGGTTGAGCCGGACACACCCGAGAAATCAAATGCGAATCACCCGCCTGTTCCGACGCAGAAGTTTGGTAGCGGCAATAAAGAAGCCGGTCAGTCCAAAAATGAACACGGACTTAGGTTCAGGCGTCGAGTAGGTCTGCATCGACGACCCCCATTCTTGCGTGTCTCCAAGATACGTTGCTGTGGTTTGAATATTGACAATGCTACCGATCTGCCAAAGGGTTTCGGGAGCGCTGGGCATCACAACAAACTCCGAAAGGCCCGCACCTTTGGGTTGATTGCCTGGTCCAACCTCGCTCCACTGAGTGTTGTCTTGATAGTACCAATCATACGTGTAGCCGATACCAGTCCAGGGAAAGTAGCTTCCGTCACCAATATTCTGCTCCCACCATTCTCGGTAAAAAGTTCCAAAGGTGTCGTATTTTAAACCATCAACGCGATAAAGATTATTGTCGAGACTGGCTAGCCATGCAGGATTGAAGTTTGCTGCGGGATACCAAGATGACGTGCCGGCGTCAAATACGAAATCGGCTGCGACGGCAACATCCATCCCGGCGCCAAACACTGCTTGATTGCCGTTGGGTCGGAAGATGGCATTTTTGTCGACAGTGAAGGTAACGACATAGTTATTTGCGTAACTGCCTTGATTGTTTTGGCCCGTTGTGTCGTAGAACATTCCTACGGTTGCCGCCGCTCTACGCCAAGGATTCTTATCCGATGTTGAGAGAGGAGTGAGCCCCAACTCCCACTGGTCTGCACGCTGATTTAAATAGTCAAGCATTTCACCGGATTCAGTCAGCCACGGTGTGTTGGAGTCATTGAGCCCTACCGAACTAAGGGGACTGCCGGCATTAATGAATCCAGAAGCTCCTAACATGTTCTGATTGATTGTGTGGAGATTGTATTGGATCCACGAGGGATCTTTGCCGACGACTTCATACTTATTTAACAGAGGCATGTAACCATTGATTCCGAATTGGGCATCGTCGTAACCAAACATGTAAGACATCTCGATCATGCCATTTGTTACCTCAGGCGTCCGGAGCATGAACCCAGGCAGGTTTGCAGTTGTCGCCAATTCGTTGTGATTTCTCTTGATTGTGTCGATGACGCCTGTATAGTTCTCAATGCTCCAATGCTGTCCCCACGCAGTCTGAACGCAGGTTGCCAATGAGAAGACAGCTGTCATCGTGAGAGATTGAGCCAATGATTTCATGATCACGTGTGGTTCGTTTCCATTACGATTCTGCGGCGAGCGAGACTCGTTGGGTTGTGCAGCAGCAGGATGATGGGGATGGGGTGAGGTGGTTTTTTCACTTCCAGCGACGTTTGCGGATGTGAGCTGTATTTGGGGTTTGACGTCCCCGGAAATAAATGTTTGGCGAGTTCGGTTACGAGCGGTCGGGATCTTTGGTTGGATTAGACTGAAGCCAAGGCAAAGTTGCGTTCAATGTCCGTTTTGCGACTGGTCACAGTATGGCTAGTGATTCCAGTGATTACACGAATTGGCTGAGAAAATTTTCTCTCGCCTATTCCTCTCGCCTATTATTCCTCACGCTCAGCTGATTACTAACACTGGGGGGAGTCATGACCATCAGCGGCTTGCCATCAAGTCGCATTTGGTCAATTCTTTACATTGACGACAGTGATTAGGAACCCCTGAGTTGCAAAGTTGAGTTGCCCATCGCCAGTGTTCCGAAAGGTACACACGCGATAGCCGTCACTTGCTGTGCTCCTGTTCAACGGAGCCACGCCTTGCTTTTTCTTTCGAGTTTACGCGAGAGAAAATGTCTAAGTTCGCGGCTTTCCCAAGAGAGCTTTATCCTACAGGCATACAAACGCTGTTACGTTGCAGACCTTATTGTTCATGCTATGACTTTACCTGAGGGGCTTCTTTCTTCAGGAACACCAGTGCCTCTGCAGAAAACCAAGTCACGCGATGATACAATTTGACGTGTGTCGCGTTCCACGTAACGCTATTGTGGGTGGTGTTGAGCCCTTTTTTCCGGCCTGCTGTTTTAGCCGACATGGAAAACGCCTAGCCGAGACAACTAGGACGAGCGTTTTGCATCCATCGCAATACTGCCTAGGCTCACACCAATATCTTGGTGCAATTGCTAGAACCCGAGGTCAATTTCGCGTCAGTTTAGACGAACCGCGGTGTTGCAGAGTCCGCGTAAAATAGTAGGTGTGGTCGGCAACGGCGTGCCAAGTGCTGACATGCGTCTGCCACTATGCGTGCTCCCTTGATCCACATGCCCAAGCGTTCGTTGCGGAGTTTGGCGAATGTCGCTTCGTTGCCCAGTTATCTGCCAGCTCGTACGCCGGAGCCGCCAGTGCCTCTATCCCAGCAACCAGATTTTCCACGATCAAAAACAACGTGCTAGGATCGACTATATTGTCGCTGAGGTGCACGTTCTTGGGTTTTAAGCGGTTTGGTCAGGCAGACGATGGAAGGAATGCGAAATGATAGGAAGATTGCTTCCAGACGCAGGAAGCATTGCGCAACTGATGGCCAGCAAACGGCTGTCATGTTTCCTGCTTGCTCTCGTTGTGGGAATCAAGCCCCAACTACAAGTCAGATGCGATATGAGTGGGGTGATTTTACGCATGTCACTCCAGCGGACTCCTTTCAGCGGTTGAGAGGAAACCTTTACCAGGTTTTCTGCGTAGAGGTGGTCGGAGGAAAGATTGGGGCAACCCCAGTCAACCGAAGAAACTCACCAAATCCCGGCAAAATCAACCCCTTTGCGGCGAAGCGTAGAAAGCTAGGGGCCAAATCCAGATTCTTCACACCGAGAAAAGGTATGCTCCTCCTCCTTTACCCCAAGTTCTCACTCATTCACTTTGCTATGTGCTTTTCATCCGAAGCTCAGGCCTCGCCCCCAGCGGTAGCCAAGTCGGTGCTACCAGGTCCGCGCGATGGACGAGTGCGATTCGTCTTGACTGTGGCATGTTTGACACTTCTGGCAGCGACGCTTGCCGGATGCGGTGGACAGCCCGCTCCACAAACCGCGGACGAAACGACAACGGACAGAGTTTACACAGAGCCTGGGCAATCGAAGACATCGTCGAATGATGTTAGCAAATCTTCGCCCGCAGAGGGGGCCTCGGATCCGGTTGGTGGTGTGCCTCCGACTGGGATCGAGTCAGCATCAATTTCACGCGAAAATCGAGTCGCCGAAGCTAACCGCTTCTTATCTTTGGGGCAGACGGCACAAGCCATCGCGGTTTTGCAGCAGCAATTACTGACCGACCCGGAAGACGTGGAAGTGATCTTCCTTTTGGCCCAAGCAGAAGCGAATGCTGGAAATCTTGCCCAAGCCATTGAGTTTCTCGGCTCGATTCCGGAGGATCATCCCGAGGCCGGATTGCCCGCACTCGGACAGGCTGCAGACTGGTGCATGCAGTTACAGCGTTACCAGGATGCTGAAAACAACTATCTCGCTATCCTTCGTTTGGTGCCCGGTGCTGCGCCTGCTCACCGCCGACTTGCGCAGTTATTAAACCGGCAGGGGCGGCGTCACGAAGCGTCATTTCATCTTCGTGAACTTTGTAAACAGGGCAATATTCGACAGGATGAACTTCACGCCCTGATTGTGGTTAGTGACGCAATGGTGAGTAAGCCCGGCGAAGTCGCTAACCCGGAATTGGATTACACACCAATTGGTCCCGGTGGCGAAGGGCGGAAACTTTTCACTGAAGAACGATATCCCGAGGCGGCCGACGCGCTGCGAGCGCACGTTGCCAGCGGATCGGCAAAGCCTGCTACGGTTGCGCTGTTTGGACGAGTGCTGGCAGAAGCACAGAGTGACGATGAGTTTGTCCAGTGGCTGGGCTCGATCAATGACGAAGTGAGGGAGTTCCCGGAATATTGGGCCGCAATGGGGGTCTTTTTAGCTAGCCGTCGAGCCCATCCGGAGTCGGTCCGCGCTTTACTTGAGGCGCTGGACCGTGATCCAACTGACTTCCGTTCCATGAATCGTATACATCTTATGCTGAAGCTGGTGGATGAACCTGAACTTGTAAAACGATGGGATAAGCGTTGGAAGGACTACCGCGATGTCCTCTTTTCCAACAATGACGTATCCGCAGAAGAGACACCAGATTCAATTGCAATGGAGAAGCTGGCGGATCAGTTAATGACGTTGGGGCGGGAACTTGAGGGCGTGATGTGGAAATCTCTGGCGACTCACTATCGTGGCCTTCCTGCCGAGGCTCTGCAACCATGGAATCAACGTCGCCAGGAACTGGTCGCAGCGGGCACTTCGTTCCCAGATCAGCAGGCTCGTATTTGCAAAATGAACATCGATGATTATCCCATGCCAGACCTTTCCAAATTTGCAGCGAACAATCAAAAGTCGGCTGTAACAACAATCAAAGATCCGGGACCACCTACGCCTGCTTTCTTTCGAAACATCGCCAACCGAGTCGGGATTGCGCATGCGTATGAAGTTTCAGCTCAGAAACTTCAAACTGGATTTGCAATGCACAACCAGACGGGAGGTGGAGTGACAGTCATCGATTTTGACCTGGACGGACAACCCGACCTCTACTTTGCACAGGGAGCCTGTGATGCTCCCGATTTCGTAGCCACAGAATCCAACCAACTGCTGCGCAAGCTGGATCAGGCGTATCGAAATGTTACGGAGAATGCAGCCGCGACTGACAACCGATACACGATTGGTTGCACAACCGGAGACTGGAACCAAGATGGATTTCCTGATCTGATTTCGGCAAACATTGGATTGAGTTTGTTGTGGCTCAACAACGGGGATGGCACTTTTAGGAAGGTTCCAATTCCAGGATCGGACGACTTGCAAAGAATGCCATCTTCGATCGCGATCGCCGACCTAGATGGAGACCACCTTCCTGATGTGTATGAGGGTAACTACATGAAGAGTGAGCAGATCGGTCGCCTGCCAAAACGATCTGCCTCTGGAAGGGTCATCGAAGCGGAAGGACCAGGTGGGTTCCCCGCATTTCAAGACCGAATCATGCTCAACGACGGCAGCGGGAATATGTCCGCTGAGTTTTTAGGTCCGATGGAAGACGAAAAACATCACGCCCTTGGAATCGTGATTGCTGACTTTGATGGGCAGCCGGGTAACGATCTGTTTGTCGGAAACGACAAGTCCGCCAATCAGTTGTGGACTCGTGATGTGGGCACCGGTCGATGGACGGACGTTGCCATGCTCAAAGGAACCGCATTCTCATTCGGAGGCAATGGTACGGCGAGCATGGGAATTGCATCGGGAGACTTCGATCGTAGCGGCACACTCGACATTCACATCACTAATTTTCAGAATGAGCCAGTCTGCCTTTTTTTGCGACGTGATGAAGTCTATGAAGACAGGGCTGTTCAGTTTCGACTCGGCCCAGCCAGCCAAGCGGTGCTCGGATTCGGCACCCAAGCACTTGATTATGACAACAATGGATTTCTCGATCTGGTGGTGACCAATGGGCACATCGAGGACTACGAAAATATGAGCGGTCCCTTCCGACAAAAAGCCCAATTGTTTGCTAATCGCGGCAATCGTTTTGAAGAAGTGGAGGTAGCCGATACTTCAGGATATTGGGAGGATGTCCACCTTGGCCGTGCTCTTGCACGGCTTGATTTTGATCAAGACGGTCGCATCGACTACGTCGTTACACACATTGATGAGCCGTCGGCGTTACTACGGAATGAGACGCCTGCTACGGGGCATTGGGTCCAACTGGTGCTTGTGGGGACGACGAGTGAAAGGGATGCAGTGGGTGCTCGAGTCACGGTTCGCTGTGGAGACCAGCAATGGACGGATTGGCTCACCGGTGGTGACGGATACCTTTGTCGAAATGAAGCGTTTCTCCCATTCGGCTTGGGCGATCGAAACAGCGTTGATGAAATTACGGTAGATTGGCCCTCGGGCAAAACCCAGACGTGGAACTCCTTGGCAGTTGATCAACGAGTCATGTTGATTGAGGATCAGGGAGAATCATTTGAATTGCGTCAGCGGGATGTTGAGTGAGCTCGGTGATTCATGAGTCAATGATCATGCGAATGGCGACTTGAGGCGGCACGCGGGTAGAATCCTTAGTGCCTGACGAAAGAACTCGCGTGGCTGTTCTGGAGGTCCGACGCAGTTGTATCTGGGAGCTAGCCTCGAGTGATTTGTGAGGGCAGTTGGAGCAACACGACAGGCTGTTTCTGGCCGGTGAGTCGTCGCCGGAGTTCCCCACCATTCCGCCACAAACAGACGGCTATCCGGCCAGCCTGAAGCTGCTTAACGGGATGACGCGTTGACGTATCCCGCTGGCTGGTGTTTAGAAATTGGTGCTGCCAGCCATGCTGCACAATCGTCATTAGGACGATGGATGATGTTTTCAAGAAACTAAGCCGTTTACGGTTTGATGCTCAAGGGATTTGCCAACCCAGATTTTCTCACTCAACTTGGTGCAAAGACTGGGGGCGTCACATAGATTGCTTCATGGAATCAAAATCCCGATTCGCATCCATTCTGACTTGTGTCTCCATGGTTGACCATGATTTCAGTTGCTCAGGAGTCAGGTTCTGCCCGTAGCAAACTAAGCCTATCAGCAGGGTCGTTGCCTGAACGGCAGTGAGAATTCCAAATCGCAACGCGACAACCTCTTTCTCGTGTTGTGAGTGATTATTGAGATGACACTTGTCAGCTAAGAATGCCGAGCACAGCCCAAACGGTCATTCATTCAGTCGTGCGATTTCCAAATAGTTTTTACCCATGACAAACTACGGTCGATTCCAGATTGATTTGCAATAAAAGTCCAATCACCGACTTAGTGCAGGAAGTAACTTCAGAATCAAACACCGTTTGGTTGGGCTGAACTGAGGGCAAGTTCGCTATAGTGGGCTTCGCTAGTCATCTACTCACCCCATGCGTAGCCACTCCTGCAAACCATCTCAACCTTTAGGTGATCAGTTGCAGAGTTACAGGTTACATGAGCTAGGATATCCCATTTATTTTGCTGAACGTGTCATCCTATCGGTTGCAATTGTCTTGGTCTTTCATTGTTCTCCTCCTTGTTTTGAGTGGCCTGGATGCGGTTTTTAGCTTAGCCTCTAGGCTAGTTTTGAGCTTCCTGTGTCCACACCGTTCGCGCGTGAAGTCGACTTCTTGCTGCGTCTTCATCACATCAGCACTGCCTGTGGAAGTGTGGATATCAAGCTTATCTGAGCTGTCGTGTAGCGAATCGATCGATCACCCTGACTCAGCCGATATCAACTCAACAAACAGAGAATCATTTGGAGAAAGGTCCGTCACGGGTAGCTCTTTTTGATGATGGCTGCTGGTAAGCTCTCCGGTAGTCATTTTTTGTGCCCAAACGTCGCCATATCTGCTAGCCTGTCAAAAAGGGGGTGTTGAATGCATCGAGACGTTGGGGCAAGAAAGACTGATATGTATAAAGAGGTGATTGCTTGTCTTGTGATGACAGTGCTCTTGTGTCGTTCCCTAGACGCACAGGACAAAAAACTGGTCGTCTACAGCGATGTACCGGGCGTCGAAGCCTCCGGCCAATACGCCTTTGCAGTCAGGAAGGTAGGTTCCAACGGCCCGTGGTATCGACCATTCGCCTTCGTTACCAAGTGTAAGGAGGGTATCGATGGTAAGAACAA
The DNA here is from genome assembly GCA_002690925.1 of Rhodopirellula sp. Lineage (GTDB taxonomy): Bacteria > Planctomycetota > Planctomycetia > Pirellulales > Pirellulaceae > Rubripirellula. Next base: position 27,408 of record NZGD01000311.1, on the reverse strand, counting down.
TTACTTCGCTCATTTAAGCAACTGGAGCAATACGTACATCAATTTCGAGATGGATGGTCCGGTAGAAATCGCGATTCGCAAGGTCAGCGGGAAACCGATTCGGCAAGCGGCGGTGCACCCGAGAAAAAAGGCAACTTCATGTACTGTTCGTGATGGATACGCATTCGTGATCATCGAGAAACCATGTCTTATTGCAGTAGACATTGACGGTCAAATGGATGATCAGAATACGGGTAAGGGATATCGGGGGCCTCCAATTCACACCCTCACCATCTTCGCTAACCCGTTGATTGAGAACCGTCCGAAGCTTGATGACCCAGACGTGTGCACGGTCAAACCAGGTGATGATGCGCCAAGTGAAGGAGATTGGAAGACGCTTTTTTTCTTGCCGGGTGTTCACGATATCGGCGTTGGCTTTCCTGTCCACGCTAATAGAAACTACTACATTCCCGGAGACGCTGTTGTTCACGGCACGATGAGCAATCATGGCAACTGGAACGATGGTCACAATATAAAAATATTCGGGTACGGCGTGCTTTCCGGTTCCAAAATCACCCACCCAGAATTCGCCTCACCCAAGCCAAAGGAGGCCAAACTGCATGACCCAATCCATATCGTCGGCGCTGAAAACACGACGGTCGAGGGGATTACGCTGGCCGATTCCGCCTACCACTCATTGATGCTGATTAGTGCTTACAAGCCGGAATCACCAACCGATATGCGTTGGTTAAAGATCTTTACATGGCGAGGAAACGGGGACGGCATTAACCCTTTTGGAAACGGCCTGATCGAGGATTGCTTTATACGCACTCAGGACGACTCCACCTACGTCAATGGTCGAGGCATACGCAGGGTCACCTATTGGAACGATTACAATGGGTCGACGTTCGTCCTCAGTTCGCTGCCCAACAGGAAGATCGTTGTGGAGGACTGCGACGTAATCTATGCCCGGGCCGGTTGGAATCACTGGAGTGGCGGGCGTCTTTTCAATATGCGCGGTGAGGGAAAGGGGCCATGCGGCGAGGGCGTTGTCTTTCGCAACATTCGGGTCGAGGATTCGAGACCGACGCTACAACATTTCATGATGGCCATGCAGGGCCTGCAACCCTATTCTGATCCAAGTCAACGCAAGCGGGGAGCGGGTGATGTTTCCGGCATTCTCTTTCAGGATATCGAGATGGCTGCGCCGAGTGTCTTGGGAGAGCCTGATGTACTTTGGGGAGCGTCTGATGCGCAGATCCTGAACTTGACTTTCGATAATGTCACGATTGGCGGCAAGAAGATCGACAGCCTCGACCACTTCAAGCACAACGAGCATGTCAGGAATATCAGATTCAAGTAGGTCACGCAGAATCTCAGCAGCCCCAAGCAGAGCTGGTCTTGTTGCAGTGGGATCAGATACCCAAAGGCAAGGTCATCTGTTCCAAAATGCTTGACTGCGAGTCCATTGAGGCTGCCAGCTTCAAGCTTATAGGCCACCCTTTTTCGCTTTCACTCTCTTTGGGCTCCGTTTTGTTAGCTCTTTCCAGATCGCAGCTTGCGCGTCTGTGAGAGGGAGCGTTTCAACTCGCTGATGAGCAACGTGAGATGCCCCCTGCCTCTATCTTGATTTTTTTTCCTAATAAGTTTTGCACCGATGGCCGCCTTGCTCTATGCTCGCAACTTCGTTTGTTTTTGTACACTAGTGTCCGGCGTGCACCAGCTGCAAATGTGCACTAGTGGTCGATGTGCACTCGTGGCAAATGTACACGCTGGGGTCAATCTGTACCAATGGCCGCAGGGGTAAGCGTCCTGGCGGAAACCTTTGCTCGGCTTCTGAGTTGTTCTTCTCAGCCTTCGATTTGACGCTGCGGTAATCCGGCTTAAGCCTTCTCGTTTATCCTTGTTTTCTTTTTACCTGCAACAGAGTTTGAAACTCCATCATGCATTCGATATCGCGACAGCTTCTGCTGTTTTTTCTTGTCGTCATTTTGAGCAATGGTTTGGGTGAATATGCTCAGGCGGGGATCATAACGACACCGACGGACCTGGCTCCAGGAGACCAGTACCGCCTAGCCTTCGTTACGTCTGGAAGCAGACGACCCTCAGACTTCATTGAGGATTACAATGATTTCGTGGATGGCTATGGTGATACTATCTTGCCCGGGGACTGGAAGGCGATTGCGTCCACCTTTCACTCGGATGACATTCAAATGAGCGCACGGGACAACACTGGCACCCAAGGCGATGCCATGATTCCAATTTACAACCTCATTGGCGAGCGTGTTGCCGATGGCTACGGAGACCTCTGGGACGGTTCAATCCAATCGCCGATCAGATACAATGAGGAGGGAGGAATCGAGCTTTATTACGTGCTTACGGGGACTCACCAGACTGGCATAATATGGTCGGCCCAATATTACACGAATTATGGATTCGTGTTTGATGATTCTTATCTGGACCAGCGTTGGATTAACATGGGGGAAACCTTTACTACGGGTAACGACTTCTGGGATGACGACGGACTTAGTGGCGGGCCGAAAATGTATGGGATGAGTGGAGTGTTAACCATTCAGGGATCATCCTCGGCGATCCCCGAACCTGCCTCAGTGATCACATGGATGTTATTAGGAATCGCTGGATTCATCAGCTCGTGGCGGAATCGTGGTCAATTTGAAGTATGTGGCTGCTAGCCCAAGATTAGCTCGCTCCTGCAACTATTCGATCGTCAATTCCTGCCCCGAGGCGTGAGAGCACATGGCGAGGGTGCAGAGGTAAAATGCTAGAAGGTGGGACGTTTGGCGGGACCAAGTGTTTGAGTTGTTCGCCCAAATAGGCAAGATCGATCAGGAAACGGTCGAACTGATGCAATCCTGACTGACCTTCACCATGGAATTGCACCACAGTGAGTGAGAGAATCTTGATCGGGCGAACTGCCCGGAAACAATTTTGACAATGCCTCAGGATTGACATGCAGAGGATCGGATCGTTCCCTTGGACATCGAACTACGGTTGAACCGCTTCGCGATCTTTCTGTGGCTACACCTCAGCCTCCAGAACGCAGCCGCTTTACCAATCCCGAGTCTCTCACTCACAATCGCGTAATCCTCTCGGGGGGAGGTCATGATGCACTCACTCCATATCATTGCACCATTGTGAGTCAGAGAATCCTGTTCGGGCGTGCTGCCCGCAAAAGGACTTTCGCGATGCCTCGGAAACACCCAGCAGTGGATCAGAGCGTTGCCAGGCTTCGTCAACAATTTTTTTGCAACCCAATCGATTTGCAAACTTTGTCTCAATAGCCCAATGCGACACCGTCCTTGCGAGATTCGGTCGCACCATGCAGCGTTCCATGCTTCCAGTCAATACGGATCGCCTGATAACCGCCATAGCCACCGCCGGCAACTCTGGCGATCTTGTGACCATGTGACAACAAACCCCGAACTGCCGCATCAGAAACACCACTTTCGACATTGATAACGCCTGCGCCATCCATGGGTACACTGGTTGGTTGCTGCGAGCCGACATGTCTGATTCGAGGTGCATCGCCTGCAGCCTGCACATTCATTCCAAAATCAATCAGGTTGCAAAGCACCTGCACATGCCCCTGGGGCTGCATGTCCCCACCCATGACACCGAAACATAGCCAGGGTCTTTCATCTTTCGTCACCATTGCGGGGATGATTGTGTGAAAAGGGCGTTTGTGAGGTTCGAGGCGATTGAGATGATCGTCCGACAGGGAAAACAGGGCACCTCGATTTTGCAACGCGAAACCAAGATTACCGGGTGTTACTTTGGAGCCGAAGCCATAGTAATTGCTTTGAATTAGGGAACAGCAATTGCGATTCTGGTCAACCACTGTCAGATAGACCGTATCACCATGCTGCAAGATCGGATCACCTGCATGAACATTTGATGCCGCCCGTTGCGCATCAATCCTGGCACGTTGCCTCACTGCGTAGGGCTTGGAAATCAGCTGCGATACCGGCAGGGAATTGAATTCCGGATCAGCATAGAATTTTGCACGGTCGGCAAATGCCAGTTTCTTTGCCTCGACAAAAAGATGGAGGTATTCGGCGCTGCCTGCTCCCATCGAAGCAAGGTCATAACCTTCGAGAACATTCAGAATTTCCAACGCAGCGATGCCCTGACCGTTGGGCGGCAATTCCCACACGTCATACCCCCGGTAGTTTGTTGAAACGGGATCGACCCATGTTGAACGATGGTCCGTGAAATCTTTCATGGAAAAAAAACCGCCGTGATTGCTGCTGTAATCCACAATCTGACGCGCGATAGAACCTTCGTAAAACGCTTTTTTGCCTTCCTTTGCGATCAATTCGTAGGTTCGCGCGAGATTGGGATTGCGAAAAATCTGCCCCTCGACAGGTGGTTTGCCATCAATCAAGAACGTGTTCTGGGAATCAGGTTGGTCGGCAAATGCCTCGTCAGCCTTACTCCAATAACCAGCAATGATTTCAGTCACCGGAAATCCCTCCGTTCCATAGTCAATCGATGGCTGCAGCAGTGCTTGCATCGGCTGCTTACCGAAACGTCCGTGAAGTTCGAACCAGCCATCAACGCAACCAGGCACTGACCACGAAAGTGGTCCATCCAAGGGGATCTGGTCCAAACCCCGGTTTTTGAAAACATTGCGATTCAGCGCATAGGGACTGCGACCGCTCGCATTGAGCCCGTACAGTTTCTGGCTTTTGGCATCCCAGTAAATGACGAACAGGTCGCCACCGATTCCGCAGCTCATCGGTTCCACCAAACCAAGCATCGCATTGGTAGCAATAGCGGCATCTACAGCGTTTCCGCCCTGCTTCAAAACGTCCAATCCAACGGAGGCAGCCAGAGGATGGCTGGTAGCCACCATCCCATGAGTTGAAATCACTGTTGAGCGACTCTGGTGTGCTTCACCATAGGGACGATCATAGGGGCCACCGCAGAAACCAGTCTGCGCGCCGAGAATATAACCACCCAAACAAGCGAAAACCAGAACAACCATCGCGCGCATCAGACAAGCCTCAGATCTGCATGGAGTGTAAAACCTCGACTCTATAGCCGATTCGGTCAGTCAGAAGTATAAGCCTTTGTCCCTTTGTGCTTCCAGCGTCCCGTTCGGTCCACATCCGGCGTTCCCGCTACGCTCGCGTGTTAAATTCGTTGACTGACCGTCAAGAATGTTTTTCACTTGTGAAAACCGTTTGACAGCGCCGCACACAAAGTCAGCGTTTGAAATCAATGGTTACCTCTGTTTGCGACATCACACGCCAAAGGTTGTCTTGGGTCGTGATCGCACGAATCACGATCGGCCATCGCCCCAGCAAACGCTCTGCGTCCTGCGTATGAATCATTAGTGGCATGCGTTCAACGTCAGTCGGCAGCGTCACGTTGGCAGGTTCGGTCGAGAGCAGGTCCTGAATCTGGACCGGCGGAATGATTTCGATCTTCACTTGTGTTTGCAGCTTGGCAGAACGGGAAACGATAATTGGCACCTTAAAAGTATCACCAGCTACGATGGCCAACTCACTCGCCTCATGTGAGATTTTCAGCAATGCCCCCTCGAGAATCATGGTGATGCGGGCGTCTGCTGGCGCCGTTACAAAACGGCGTCGCCCCTGTGGATCTTTTTGTTCGGCAACTCCCAGTACGACCATTCTGGTTGTCCGGTTGGTCTCAAGCCACTCCGGCATGAAGCAGGGGTACAGCACTTCCGACTGTTCAGGTGGAACCGTGATCATGGGCGCTGTGATCCCCTGCCGATGCCGACCTTGGCGAGCGGCCATCTGGAGAGAAACTGGGCCATCGAAATCTTCATCACGTTGGAGTAGAAACGGTGCGGGATAAGTTGTTCCACGATGAACAGCTCTCTGCCGATTCTTGTCGATCAATTCAACGCTGAAGCGTGGCTTCATGGTGCAGGTGCACATCGCATGCGGAACTCGCTGTTTGTCTGGATCACGCGGAGCAAGATTCCCTGCTGCCGGACTCGCTGACTTTCTTACGACGTCATGGCCGTCGATGGCAGCCTTTCCAACAACACGAAACCGTGTTGTGCTGGCTGCGACGGTATCTGCACATTCAAATGTGATTTTGAGTTGATTCTTTGTGGCCGGTATTTTGAGTTCAGTCTTCGTCGTTATTCCTTCGGGCATTCCTTCCAGTTCGATCGCGATTTCATCTGCGAATCCACCAATGCGTTCAACGGCCACAGATAGCTGAGCTGTACCACCGATCGGAACATTCAACTGCTGCGGGATCGTTAAGGAAAAATCCGCAGGCTGTTTCTCAATCGCCAGCCGGAAGATCGCCGCCAAATCCTTGTCCTTTCCTGAAAGATCACGCACAACAACATCATAATTACCATCGACAGGTACAACGAACTGCAGTTTGGAGTCAGAGCCACCCGGGACATCGTCATTTTCAACAAGCTGCTTGCCATCCAGATTGAAAATGGCGATTGCCACGTCGAGCTCAGCGCCGATCGCTTGAGACTCCGCAGACACCGTCCAGTTCTCACCCTTTTTGGCAGTGAAGCGAAAACGCCGGTTTGCGTTTTTCGGCATCCAGGCTGTGACTGCTGCCGGGGCGGAAAGCTGATAGGGATCTTCTGTTACCGTCGTGTCGTTTGATTCATGCGATCCGGTCTCCTCCACCAGATTGCTAAGCGGTATCTCAAAACCCGGTGATTCTCCGAAATCGGTTTCCAACCGCATCGGGAGGGTGGATGTACTACTGTCAGCAGGCGCCTCCACAAAACGCAAAGCCGACTCCAATCTTGCGGCGCCAGTTGCAACCCCGTAACCGATAAACCGAACGTGCTGTTTTTTGCCTCGTGTAAGCCGCGCAGGCGCAGTTGCGATAACTCGTGGACCGGCAGTGATGGCCAAGCGATAGACAAACGCCCGGTTGCCACGAAAGTCTGCATCGTGAATTTTGAGCGTGTATACCATTCCTGCTTTCGCATCAAAGGTAAGTGCCAGGTCCCGACCTTGAGTGTCCGCCACATCAGCGACGATAAAACCACCCATGTCATGGACCTGCAAGACGCCATTGAAATCAGCCCCTAAACGCCGGGCAAACAATTCAACACTTACGGGACCATCACGTTCAGTGCGGATCAGGTAACGGTCAACTTCTGCGATACGGCTCAAACGCGCAGAAACGCCAACCGGCAGCTTTCCAACCTCCATCGGTTCATCACGAAATCGCGTTTCAGTGATCTCACGTGTATCACTGACGAAAAAAACAGCAGTGGCCGCAGAGCCGTTTGCATTCGCAACTTGCCAGCGTTTCAACCCGGTACGACCCGTGGCCTCGACCTTGATTTGAGCCGGAATCTCGCGCGGAATCGGAAAAGCAGGCGAGCTGCCCTTTTCACCAAACCAGTAAGGTGGCCCCGGCACAAGAAAATCGCCTGGTGGGCCTTCGGTCTTCAAGCTGACGTTGTCACCATGGACAAAGAACTCCATGTCTGGCGTGAAATCGTAACCACCCAGAGTGACCTGCTTCGTCTCACCCAAGGTGATCGCAGGGGGAAAGACATATCCCAATTCAGGAGCTTTCTGGGCAAGTACATTTGACATCCCCATCAGGCCGAGGAGGATCAGTTGCGAACACAACCTTCGCGGCGCGAGTAACTCTGGTGTCATGATGTTTCCGCCTCACTGGAAAGATTGGACTCACTCAAGGACTTGTCTCAAGCGAGCAATTCCTGGATCACCGCACCACCGTTGACGATGGGAACGGGGCGGCCCAGCGGGGTGTGATAGGTCTTGTCTGCATCGATTCCCATGAGATGGAAGATCGTGCGAAGCAAATCCTGAATCCCATAGGGTGTTGTGGTCGGGAAGCTTGCCGTTCGATCACTTGCACCGATGACGGCTCCCCGTTTCACACCGCCTCCCGCAAAGATTACCGTCTGACATTGTGACCAGTGATCGCGGCCAGCATCCGCGTTGATTTTGGGAGTTCGCCCCATCTCGCCCATCATTACCACCAGGGTTTCGTCTAGCATGCCTCGATCATCCAGATCGTTGATCAATGCACTGAATGCCTGATCGGTTGGTGGAACCAGTGCCTTCTCATGACTGGTGAAGTTGTCGACATGGGTGTCCCAGCTTCCATGATCGATACCAACAAAACGGCATCCGGCTTCGACGAGCCTTCGCCCCAGAAGTGCACATTGCCCGATTGAAGTCAGGCCATAACGTTCACGGATCTTGTCTGATTCGTCCTGAATTCGAAATGCCTTTTTCGCTGCTGGCGAAGTCACAAGTTCGAGCGCTTTTTCGTAATATCTGGACATCGTTTTGGCACGTCCTGTCTGACGTTCCTGTGTACCGAGTCGTTCCGCGCCAGCGAGCAATTTTCGTCGCAACTGAAAACGGCGATCTCCGATATCGGCGGGCAGGTTGAGGTCCCGAACTTGAAAATCTGGCTGGACGGGGTCGGTTTCAATCGTGAAGGGCGCATGCTGCGCGCCAGAGAATCCCGGACCCCCAGGCCCCAGTGGATTCGGCATCTCGACATAGGGTGGCACAGCACCACCTTGCCCGAGTTCACGCGAAACAATCGAACCCAGGGAAGGGTAAAGCTCATTGAACGGCATTCCCTTCGCCTGACCGTCAGAAAAACTCGGGGGGTACCCGGTAAGAACCCAATGCCGACCCGTCTGGTGCGCGTTATCACGATGACTATGCGACCGCATGATCGTGAACTTGTCAGTAATCTTTGAGCAATGGGGCAGAATATTACCGATTTGCGTGCCGGGGACCTTTGTTGAAATCGGTCGAAACGGTCCGCGAATCTCCAACGGAGCATTGGGCTTCAGGTCCCACATGTCGATGTGGCTCGGCCCACCCTCCAACATGATGAAGATACACGCCTTGGCTTTGGGAGGCGTTACGCCGGCAGCTGACGCTTCCAGTTGAAGCACCTGAGGCAACGAAATTCCACCGAGCAACCCGGTTGCCCCTACACGCAAAGCCTGACGGCGAGACACTCCATCGCAGCATTGATGCTCATTGAAATTTACTTTAAACATGATCTCTGCCGTGTACCTTCAATCAGTGGTTATAGAGAATCAGTGGTTGTAGACAAACTCTCGTGTGTTCAGCAGTGTCCAGAGGATATCTTCCGACGCTTCGCGACGCGTCACACCCGGTTCCTGAAACGCCTGCTGCATCAAAGCCTGCTCAGCTGATGTTGGCTGGCGACACAATGTTGCGAGGTATATTTCTTCGATAATCTGCGCGGAAGAACTTTCCGAGGCGGCAAGACGTGCGGCCAATCCATCACGGTGACGGATTTTACGAACGGACTCCGGAGAATTCATCAAGTGCAGTGCCTGAGCGATCGATGGCTCGTTCCCGCGTTCGCATTCACAGACGCTTACACGCTGAGGACGCCCGAAAACACGGAAGAAGTACGACGGCATCCGATTGTCCCAAATCTGAATCGCGCGATACCCCTCAGGCCATCCGTTAAACTGCTCAGGCACTCCCGTCGCTTGACAAATCGCATCCAATAAAACTTCCGCAGGCATGGCTTTCCAGGCTGCGTGTGAAAAATTCTGCGAGTCCATTTCGTTCGAAAAATTCGGCACAGACTCCAATTGATAGGCATTGGTATTGAGAACAGAGCGAGTGAACGCCTTGAGGTCATACCGCTTCGCAATCAGGTGGTCTGCGAGAGCTTCCAGCAGCGGTTCATTGGTCGCCGGATTCGTTGCTCGAAGATCGTCGATCGGCTCGACGAGTCCGCGGCCGAAGTAATGTGACCAGATTCGGTTGACAATCATTCTGGCAAAGAAGGGATTCTCTGGTGACGTCATCCATTGCGAAAGCACGTCGCGTCGATCCTCCACCCCATCCAACGTGACTTCTTTGGCACCCAGCCCGACAGGCAGTAGCTCAACCCCTGTCTGCGGATGTTTCAGATTCACACCACCGCGTGAATAGATTTTACGTCCACCCGAAGCGGCTTTATTGCGTTGAACTCCGGTGAAAAATCCTGCGAACGCATAGTAATCAGCCTGCCCCCACCGCTCAAACGGATGGTGATGACATTCGGCACACTCGATCCGAACGCCCAGAAAGATCTGACTGACCGAACGTCCCAACATCTCCGGATCCTTGTGCACTTCATAAAATGAAGCTGGTCCTTCGGCAAGCGTGTTTCCTTCCGCCATCACAATTTTGCGTGCAAACTGGTCATATGGCGTATTGTCATGAAATTGGTCACGAAGCCATCGCGTCATCGCCAAAGCGCCTTGTGGTTTCACGATCGCCTTGTCAACGCGGAGAATGTCCGCCCATTTCATTGCCCAGAAGTCAGCATACTCTGGTCGTTTCAGAAGCTGGTCGATCTGTCGTGCCCGTTTGTCTGGCGACAAGTCGGCCATGAACCGCCTGACCTCATCGGGAGCAGGTAAGGAGCCGATCGTGTCAAGATAGACTCGACGCAGGAAAGTGGCATCGTTGCTTACCTGACTAGGTTGAATGCCGAGTTGCTCAAGTTTGTTCCATACTGCCCGATCAATGAAGTTGTTCTCTTCCGGCCGCTGGAATGTTGCAAGGTCTTGCGGAATTGTCACGCAGCAAATGCCCACATGCCCCAGGTACCGAACGAGGATCGCTGCTTCGCCCGGGTTGTTGCTGACGCGGATCTTTCCATCACGATCCGCGGTAGCAATCTCTTTTGCGTTCGAGTCGAACTCGGCTTCTACCGTTACGCAACGCCGGGTTCCATCGGAACCAATGGCAGTCACCAGTAACTGCTGCTCGCCGTTGGGGGCCATCTGGATCCGTTCCGGGTAGACTTCAATCGCGATCACACCCTGTGACACCTCGTCATCCAACTGGGTACCCTCAGCGATCCAACGTTCAATCCGACGGTACCAAGGCGACCCCAGTTCGATTTTGGCTCCGCCACCATGTGGTGTCATGCCTGTTGCCTTCTTCAGCAGCAGGCTCTGTTTTGGAGCTGCCGTTGAAACACGGCGACCGCGTGCCTCCTTCACCACCGCGTTGTGATCAGCAACCGCGTCATAACCAAAAATGCTCAGTCGGAATCCATTCTGCCCCTCTGCTTTGCCATGGCATCCGCCCGAGCTACATCCACTCTTTGTCAGAATCGGGAGCACTTCCCTGCGGAATGAAACGGGCGCTGGAGAGCCCAGCCCGACCACCACCACCGGAACGTGAACCACTTCATCATCACAACGCACCACGATGGCTGCTTTCCCATCCCGTTTGGGAATGACTCGCCCCTTGCCGTCCACGTCAACAATCTGCGGCTCGGTCGTCTCAAACGTGCAACGCCTACTCACATCCAAACCAGTTGAAGTCCCGCCTTTCATGACCAGCAACTGCTGCATGCCCTCGGGCCGATCAAGCCGCACCGAAGCTGGAATGACTTGCAAGCGGCTATCGGCAACCACGCCGTTGGAAGCGCAAGCCAGTGCACCAATGAAAAAGAGATATTGGTTGACGAAAAAACTCCGCATTGCATCACTCCCAGAGCGTGGCCGCGATGTCCCTAAAAATACCCTGATTCGAAGGGTGCGGCAACTGCATGGCAAGCCATGTCCCAAGGCCGACCACCCTGTGATTCTCATTCAAGCCGTGATGCGCCGGCATACGCCGCCAAGTCAATAAAAGTACAGCTGGCATGGCGAGGCTGAAAAATCACGAATTCCCGGGTCAGCTGCCTGATCTACTTGGGCGCATTGGCCCGTTGCTTGAGCCCGATGACTCGGTGCGTTCGCAGGAGTTATGGTATTCTTTCAACAGTGACACCGAGTCATGTTGAGCGTGCCAAAGCGATTCAGAGGTGTTGATTTTGCACAATCCTTACGCTTCTCCGGCATCAGGCTGCCACGTGGTATCTGGTCTCGCTGGTTTACGCGCAAATGCACTCCGCCGCATCCGGTATGCCCTGCTGATTCTGCTCTTGCCAGCGATCTATAACTTCATCTGCTTCAGTCTTCTTGTGGATTCCCTCGTTGGTGATTTGCACATGTGGATGATCTACTGGGCAGTTAATGGAATGGGCTTTGCTGCGCTTGCGACCGCAGTTTGGTTTTTGGGGCTCCGTCTTCTAGAAGTTTTGACAGTCGTTGTGCACAAGGTTTTCGGCAGCAAGGCAACTCTAGAAAACTGGAATGCAGCACTCTACGAGGTTCTGGTGCGTGGACCATTGTTAGCTGTCCTCGGAGCAATCGTTTGGGGCATCTGGGTAGTAGCCTATTATCACTTGAGTGTCGGTTTCTATATGATTTCTATTCCAACTGGAATTGCTGGAAATCTATTGGCCGCGTGTTTATACGTGCCGCTTCTTTATCCATGGTATTCGTTGGAAAGAACGGAAGTCACGGCGTAAGAAGATCTGCGGTTTTGACGCTACTGCAACTAAAGAAGGTCGCCAATGTCGTAATTGGTGAAGTTTCTCCGGCAGGAATGATCCATCGTTGGAACATGAGTGACATATTCAGATTTCATCATGATCCCGCACATCGATGCATGGAACTTGTCTTCGCCGAATCAGCAGGGGCTGTTGCACGGTAAAATGGAATTCAGCAAGTCTACATGCTGATAACCAATCTTTCCATAAAGTCTGTGGCAACGGCATTGCATGTTTTCGTGGACCTTTTCAGCAATTAAATTGTAGTCAGATAGCCATCATCCAACGAGCATTTAGAAATATGAAAAGTCCTCCACCAGGTACCGCGGAAAGAATTGCCAGAATGACGATGGCATCGATTTATCCAATGTTGCTTGCCAAAGTCGAAAAGAAGGGCAGAACGCGTGAAGAGTTGAACGAGGTGATTGAATGGCTGACAGGTTACGATGAAAAAAAATTGCAGTCACTCATTAAGTCTGAGGCAACCTATGAGACGTTTTTTGATCAGTGTACGCTGAATCCGAATTGCGAGCTCATCACTGGGGTCATCTGCGGTTATCGCGTGGAGGAGATTGAGGACCCTTTGATTCGAAACGCGCGATACCTCGACAAACTGGTCGATGAGTTGGCAAAGGGGAAAAAAATGGAAACGATTCTCCGTTCTGAACTGTGACCATCGATTTCCGGACAGCGAAGCAGCAGCCAATGTCTTTGCACTGCTGGTCTACGTCCTAAGAACAATTGGTGAGTCCTTCTGTTGCGGTTAACGGTTAACGAAGAGAAGCAAGGTTGTTTCTCAGGCCTGTTCAAGAGTGTCCGGATGCGGATTCGGATGCGTAACATTTTCGCAGTCTTTCTTGTCTCGATCTGTGCCTAACTGGTATTGGGTGAGCTTCCACCAATTTTGACTCGCTCGGCCGTGGGTCACTAAAGACCCTCGATAAGTCGCTCATAAGCTTGCTTGCTAAGTGATTGATGTGTTTGCTGCCGCAGTATTAATCACATGAACTCCACGGGTTCATCAACGCTGCGGGAGACATACACATTTGCGGGGCGGATTTTCAGACGTTCCGCGACCTCGGTCACAGATAGGCCGTCAATGCTAGTCAACCAGGATGTATCCCACGTTTGTTCGCTGACTACAGCGCGAAACTGTTCAGCAGCCCTGTGTAAGATGGCACGCTCCTACTCGAGATCGAGAGCATTGGAGCATTCGTCACAGGCAGGCAGGTTGGCGAGGACCTGGTCAGCCGTGCTGCCACCGCGACCGAGAGGCCGAGTTGCCCGTTCCGTCTCATGATTTGATTCCTGTCTCATTCTGATTCACATCAAGCGTCTGTTCATTCATAAGCAGGGTCATTCGCTTTGCCTGAAGGAACGGCACGCAGTTTGCGACTGAACACATTTGCTTTTCTGCTCCATTCTCCTTCTCGAGTGACCAAATGTTCTATCTCTATACGCCGCCAAAGTATGTGGCAATTCTCACCATGATCGTCCTTGGAATCGCAAGCCAGAAACAGGCTACGGCGGCGCCTCCTGAATTAATCAACCTGTATTTCGCAGAACAAAACCGAAGTCATTGCGATCATCTGGTCGTCGCGATCCTGCAGGGAACCAGCACTTCCACTAAAAGTAAAGAAGGGGGCGTCGTCAGTCTGTTCCCGCCGGGAAATACGGGTACCAAAAATTTGCCTAAAGAAGGGCAGGTCGTCAGCATGTTCCCGCCGGGAAAGGACGGTAGCCGGCCCGACACGGGTGGCGGAACGGGATCGGGTGACACAAAGTCGGATGTGATCCAATGCGAGCATTGTGGCGCGTCTTGTACCGAACCATGCCGCTGTAATCCTTCAGGGATCGGCCTGATCTTTGGAGCCACCGACGACCACTTGGGAATGATGCAATATGAAGAGGGATTCAGTTACATCACCTATCAAACCTCCTACGGCATGCGGGCGGTCACGCTCATTTCGATGGGACCTGATTCCAATCAAATTTTGGCCATCGCCAAAGGCTGGAAACAGGACGACGATTGTCACCAGGATCACCAGCAGAGGCCACCGGTCTCCGTAGACCCCAACCCGTATGCTGAGGTTGGCGTCGCCCATAACCGCACACTGGACTACCTGACACCCGATCTCAACCTGACCCTGCTGAACTTACGGCAGGGCGATGACAAAGTGGTTCGCAAGAAGCCGGGCCGAACTACCTTTGCCAACATCACGCTCAAACGAGTCTTTCAGGCTGCTCCCTCTGACGAGTTGGTCTACCGTAACAGTTGTCTGTTCATGTCGCATATTTACCGTATTCCGGCCGACCAGTTCCTGTTGCCCAACGAAGCGTTATCCGGTGAGGCGAATATTGCCGACGATGGTTACCGCTACTATCAGGACGTCCAAAAACGGATATCAGCCATGGCCTCGGTAGGAAAGGCTTTCCAGCAACTCGAAGAGACCCTCCTGTTGAGTCCCGATCTCACTGCGTTTAACCGATCCGTGGACCGACAGGTGATCGAGACGCTTCAATCACGTGAATTGAACGACGAGGAAAGGTCACTGGTTCTTGGTTCACTCTCGCTTGCCAAAGGAACGATTGCCTACTGGAATGCCCATGACGACATTTTTGACGGAGACATCATCGAACGAGGCAACGGAAAATTCTGGGCAGACCTTGGAGGATTTGCCGCCGGCTTTACAGGTGCCCTGGTTTACAACAACAACAACGGCAACGCTAGCGACGTCAATCCTTTCGCTACGGGTGGAGCACTGGGTAGTTTTGCATCTTCCCTCTGCGACAAAGATGAGGAAACCAGTAATTAGCCCTTGCAACAATACGTCGGCTGGAGGCTGGCGGTGATGAATCCAATGCAGACGCCGGCTAGTCTGGCGTCTGCTTTATTTGATCTCACGCTGGAACTTTGACCTTATGCTGGAACTGACGTTCAGCTAATCCTGACGGATGCCACGATGGTAATCATCCAGCATCATTTGAATCATCCACGAAATTCGATCTGCTCATCGTAGGAAATAGATACCCACCGAAAGCAATTGCTGCTGGAACAGAGCGTTTTCGTAACATGTGCTGACCGCTGATTGGATTTTGGCGTAGTCATCGCTTGTCGGGGAAAAACGAAAACCACAATCGTAAAGAAAACAGGAAAGGCAATAATAGTAGAAAGGATTTTTAGCTTTCGTTTTTTTCTAGTGATGCGCTCCTCAAGCGTCGGCTCTGTCATCTTGTTGACTAACGCAGACGGATTCTTGGCCTCTTCTTTGAGCTTTTCAATTCGTTCATTCCTATCAATTTTCGGCTCAAGCGATTTTCTTCTTATTGCCTGGATTAGGGTAGCACTGTACGGCTAATGGGTACGTGCGATACCTTTTCGCCGCGAAAAGTACTCTACCCATTGCAGCCACGCCTGACGTCGCTGCCCCCGACGTTGGGTCTCGGGATATGATTGCTGGCAGTCGAGGAACATTCCGCATCGGATTCGGGAATCACAGCATTGCGTTTTAGTATCAAAACATTACTGGCACTGCCCTTGTTAGCCGCGCTTACTTACTGGCTAGTTTTGCCTGTAATTTATTCAGAGCGTTACTATGTGATTTCCAATTTGCACATCAAAGGTTGGGATCTAACCAAAATGGAAGATGGAGACCTCAATAAAATGATCCCCCACCTTCCATCGCCTGAAGAACTCAAGAAGGATGGGTCGGGTATTGTTCTTGATGGTGTTCTTGAAGCGTATGCCATAAAACATAAAATCGATGGCGTCACCATTAGCGCGCAACCGTTTGGTGTGGCCTTTGAGACCGATAGTACCCGTTGGCACAATGCAAAAGCCATAAGAAAAGTCGATCGGGAGATGCGAGCGTTTTTGAAACGAAATCCCGACATTGGGATCGTTCGAGGGGTAAAACTCGAGGTTTATGCTTACCGTTCAGACGGGTTGCGTGGACGCAAGAAGCATCAGATCAGTTTTACGCGCTTTGATACTTATCCACCAGATTAGCATCGCGAATGCTTCGCGTTGGCTAGAAAAAACGTTATCTCGAGATAACGTTTTACGCTGTCGATGCTGAAAGATTTGACGTCAAAGTTTTAGCAGGCGGTGCATGCCAGTTTGCGTTTCGAACGCAGGCTTGACCGCTATGCCTTACCACCTACCGCCTCATTTTTACCACAGCATTTTGGGCAGGTAATCCACTGATCATCCGAATTCGCAACTAAATGATCGCAGTGACGGCACTTAACGAGAGGATTCATTTTTAGGAACGCCTCCCTTTCTCGTCTTTGAAAACCTGGCGCACGTACAACAAAAGGAAAAGAATGGCGGGACAAACTATAAATAGAAAAAACGCCGCCCATTTTGCCTGCACCTCGGTAAAAGCCACGTTCTTGTTTAGCCATAACATCCCTCCCACGATTGCAGCAAATAATCCCAGTACAAGCGATAACTTGACAATTGCTCCCCAACCAAACCATCCTTCATTTTGGTACCCCTTATCTTGATACCCTTCATCAATTTCTTCCAGTTTTCTTCTTTCTCGGCTTTCTGCTTACTGGGAGTATGTAGTTGCCTCTGACCACGTAGGGCAGCTGCATCTTCCGTCTTGTCGATTTTTCTACTGTCGAAACCGACCTCCTTGCTATTGTTCTTTTGTCGTTCCCTTCACGCTGCATCTTGTGCTTTCCTTCAACAGACGTTCTACATCCTTTGTAGAAATCTATGCTACGTCGCGAATCGCTCGCTCTTGCGCTCCCAAGGTCAAGGTTGCGTTTCAACCGCCGTCGGCGAATGGCAAATGTCAACACCTGATTCGGTAGCGATCTATCACTCACGAAAAGGTGACAGAGGGTCACCGTGGCCGATCATTGGCTGGGCACAATTCACCACGGGTGGAGTTCCAGTAGAGCTGCACAACGAAGTTCTGCAGGGAGATGCTGCTCCTCCGCCACGCTATAAGTTGGAACTTGCGTCAGAATCGAATGAGCGACGTAAGAATCAACGAGGACTGTAGTCGAAAATAGTCCGCGCCACTTTTCTTTCCCAAAGCATCCAACACGTCGGGAACTGATTCCAAATGTGGACTCGGAAAAGGGGCAAGGTTACTGCCACAGGCGTAGTAGCGATACCATTGGTTGCCTTTCTGTGTGCAGGTTTGGGTGGAGGGCATCGACGAGTCACAACATGGACGATTCTAAAAATCGATTTGCGATTCGTTGCAATGCGGGTTTGACGCGTGCAATTGTGTATTCTGGTTTGCATCTGACCTGTTTTGCCAGTCTTGTAAGATGTCCAAGGAATTCGATACCATGCACGATGAGGATTGAATGAATGGCTCGACGCCAGTGAGGTTCTGAATGCCAATTGAGTGCTGCAAGATCAGGGACATTTGGTTTCATGTCTTGTAGTCACCGATAAACCATGAATATTCGGCTGGTCGGCGATCACCTGAGTTTCACCTTTCGAGGTGTGCGGCAAGACTTGACTTGTCAGCTCAGCAAAATATCAAGATGTTACCGTGCGGGATCACCACAGATTGCGGACCGACAGCTAGCATGACCACCAGATCTAACTTTCAATCCGACTAAACAGCCTCAACCAGAAATCACAGCGGGCACGAAAACCGCACGGTGACATGGAACAATCACGATGAATCGAACCACTCAAGTTGTCTTGACTTTCGTACTGATGGCAATTGTGGCCGTTGTAATCTTTGTAGCCAACCGGCGACAGGCTCCGCCTACGCAGCGTTCGACGAGCAATCAGTCAGCGGTAGACGTTACGAACAACGCCGTTTGGGCAAGGTTTAAGAAACCCGATGACGCTGAATTGCGGAAGACTCTCACTCCCTTACAGTACGCCGTCACTCAAGAGGAGGGAACGGAACGAGCTTTTGACAATGAGTTTTGGGACAACAAGCAGGAAGGGTTGTACGTCGATATCGTTTCGGGCGAGCCATTGTTCAGCTCAAAGGAAAAATACAAGTCGGGAACTGGTTGGCCGTCTTTCTTCCAGATCGTCGACGGCGGCAACATCGTAGAGAAGGCTGATCACACGCTCTTTTCGACACGAATCGAAGTGCGATCCAAGTTTGGCGACTCGCACCTTGGGCATGTTTTTAACGACGGACCCCAGCCAACTGGTTTGCGGTACTGCATCAATTCAGCTTCGCTGCGATTCGTGCCAGCGGAAAAACTAAAAGCGGAAGGCTATGGCGACTACGCTGCGGCATTCTTTCCTAACGAAACCAACCCGTCCCTAGAAGGCACCACGCAAGGAGATGAAAACGTGAATACAAATTCAGCGACAAGAGAGTTGGCAGTGCTTGCCGGTGGGTGCTTCTGGGGTATGCAGGAGTTAATCCGCGATTTACCGGGAGTCATCGACACACGTGTTGGTTACACCGGTGGTGACGTGCCAAATGCGACCTACCGGAATCACGGAACCCATGCCGAAGCTATCGAAATAGCCTTTGATCCCACAGAAACAAGCTATCGGAAAATGCTCGAAGTCTTTTTCCAGATCCATGACCCGACGACTTTGAACCGTCAGGGAAACGATCAGGGCACTTCGTACCGGTCGGCGATTTACTACACCAGTGATGAGCAGAAGCGGGTTGCCATCGACACGATTGCAGATGTTGAGGCATCCGGAAAATGGCCCGGCAAGGTTGTCACGGAAGTCACCGCCGCAGGCGATTTTTGGGAGGCCGAACCTGAGCACCAGGATTATCTTCAACGTTATCCCAACGGCTATACGTGTCACTTCCCGCGACCCGACTGGGTGTTACCCGAGTCGAGCAAGTCGTCGAGTAATTCTTCGGGTGCTGGTAGTTAATCAGCTCACTTGCCCGCTGTGTGCTGCAAGGCAGAGAAATCTTCCAATGAAATGGGGGCAGGTCTGAATGGCCCGTTCCTGATACCGCTCTGAGGCTGGAAGAAATGGGCAAGGTCACGAAGTGCGAGAAGCGTTTGTTGTTCAGGACTCAAGGGGGCGTCGATCTGTTAATCTTCGGCATCAAGTAACCAAGTCTCTCGCGTGATAACCATTTTCGCTTTGCAAAGTGGGCGTAGCTAATTTGCTCGTTGCAATTTAGCGGGGTAAGTAATTTTGAGTGAGTGTGGCAACACGGCTGCTCACGGGTCGCATCTCAATACCCCCTCGACCGCATCCAGATTCAAGTTGCCGCGGCACAAGCAGTACTGGAGTGTGTCTAGGTCTTTGCGTTGTTTGGCAGGCAAGGTCATTTTGATTCGTCGATGATCTCGTTGCTCGTGCTCTAATTCTCACTGTCTGGTTTTCTTTGGCGTTGTTTCTTTCGCTTCTGGTTGCTTTGAATTAGTTGTTCCAATGCTTCGGCTCGGGTTTGTTTCAGTGGTTTCCCATCGAGGTAAAAGTCAAAGTATTTCTTTGCCGCCGTTGACAGGTTGGCCGAGTCGAGCCCGGGCGGTTTGAGTTCCGTGGCCCAGTCGACAAGCTTTGATCGCAGTCGTGATGCAATCTCGGGATGTTGCTTCAGGAGACTGTTCTTCTCTTCGATGTCAGCATCCAGATCGTACAGGTACTCGCGATCGCCGCCTTTCAGGAACTTCCACTTCCCTTCGCGAATTGCCGATTGCCCGCCCCAACGCCAAGTCAGGAATTCATGAGGAGCCGCCGTGTTTTCTCCATTCAGGAATGGCACCAGGTTCACACCGTCGAAATCCCCCGGTTGTGACTTGATGCCTGCAAGATCCGCAGCAGTCGCCGCAACGTCCAACGCGCTGATCGGATGGGCGTAAAGCTGTCCGGCAGGAATTGTTCCCGGCCACGACACGATGAAAGGAACGTGCATCCCACCTTCGGCTAGCATGCCTTTTTCGCCGTTGAGCGGATTGTTGAGTGAACCATCCCAGCCCGGGCCGCCACCAGGTGCGTCAAGCTTGTGGATCTTCAGTGGAGCCCCGTTGTCGCCAATGTAGAAAATCAGCGTCTTCTCAGTAAGCTGATGCTTTGCCAACGTCTGCGTGATGAGCCCAACACCGTCGTCAACAGCGGACAGCATCGCCAACGCCTTCCGACGTCGCTCAGGCATGTTTCCTGGGAATCGGTTGAGATACTTCCTCGGAGCGTCGAGTGGAACATGAGGCGCGCGGTATGCGACATACAGAAACAAAGGCTGATCTTTGTAACGCTCAATGATCGAGGCGGCCGCTTTGCTGCATCCATCAATGTGGTACCTCGTTGGCTTGACTGTCTGCATCTTCTGGTCACTGCCATCAAGCTTGATGTTCGCCGCGAAATTGCCTCCGCTGTTTTGCGCGTAAATGTGCCTGAAGCCGTGGTCTGTGATCTTCGGCGTTGGCCCAAGATGCCATTTGCCAAACTGCGCTGTAATGTAGCCAGCTTTTTGCAGACGCTCGGCGATCGTCTGTTCTGTGTTGAAGCCATCCAGCGAATTGCCATTCGTTTCCACGCCGAATCGCGACTGGAATTTTCCAACCATCAATCCGGCACGTGACGGAACACACTGTGGGGCGGTGCTGTAGCCGTTTCGCGCCAGCACGCCGCTTTTCGCGAGAGCATCAACATTTGGCGTCCTGATGTCATCAAGCACTCCCTGGCATGATAGATCTGCGTGACCGTGGTCGTCCGTGTAGAACACGATGATATTGGGACGATCTTCCGCCTGGCCAACGCTCGTCACGAGCAGAAAGATCAATAGCGCGATGGGTTTAGTGAATTGACACATTGTTTGATCCCTGAGTTGATCACTTTCACCAGCAGCTCCCGTGGGAAGTTCAATGGTGTGTATCCGACTTAGAATTTCCATCGATAAACCTCATTGCCATCTGCGTCGATCAGTCGGATTCGAGAGATCGTAATCTTTCCGGACGCATTTGAAGGATCGATACGCACAGCGACGACAGGATTCGTTGCAGACCAGGAAACGCTGTACTCGTGTGGTTTGCCGTCGTGCTGAACGTTGAAACTGCGGCTGCGGTCACGAACGAAAATCGGGGTGATGCCTTTCTCCTGCCAGAAAACCTGCCCGGGACCTCTGGAATTGGACGCCATCGTGACCTTCAACACGAGTTCCTTCTCAGTCAGTTCGTTCGGAAGTTTGTAGCTCATGTGCGGATCTTTTCCGTTGCTGGTGACGATCAATGAAGCGTCCTTCAATGCGAGGTTGCACGTCCCGCCCGATTGCCAGCCGGCGACCGGTTTGAGATTCCGTTGCGGCTTTTTTGATCCCGGACCACTCGGCCTGCGGGTCGATTTGGGGCTTGCCTTGCCGATCATCTTCGGGTCGTATTGGGTGGGATCGAATCGCGGATTCGGCAGCGGAACGACGGCACTCGTTTCTGCCAGAAACTGACTGATCAGCTTGTCGAGTTCCTCCACTCGCTCGGGATTTTCAGCCGCAAGATTCGTACCTTCGCCAATGTCACTTTTCAGATTGAAAAGACTGTAGCTGTGCTTGCCAGACGCTTCGCCATGAAAGACCCGGATCAGTTTCCAGTCTCCGGCGTGAACGCTGACCGAAGGCGGCAGCCAGTCTGGCACACGCGTTTGGTGGGGGAAGTAGGTGAAGATGGCCTTCCGCTGCAGCTTCCCGCCTTGAAGAGCCGGCACAATGCTGATGCCATCGAACGCCTGCTGAGTCTGGATGTCGAGCAGTTGCAGCAGCGTCGGATAGAAATCGCAACTCTGAATGATTTCATTGCTGCGACTACCAGCTTGAACATCTTCGGGATAGACGATGATCGCCGGACCTCGAACCCCGCCTTCCCACATTGTCGCTTTTCCTCCGCGTAACGGTGCATTGCTGGTGGGTGTTGTCCCGTCGACCTGGTTGTACATGTTTCCGCCATTGTCGGAAGCAAACACGATGATTGTGTCGTCGGCAAGCTCGAGTCGGTCAAGCGTGTCAAGCAGCGTGCCGACTGCGTCGTCCATGCTCTCGATCATGGCGGCGTACGTTGGGCTTCGTTGGGGATTCTTCTGATCAACCAGTTTTTGGTACTTGTCGATCAAAGTTCCCTTTGCATCGAACGGAGCATGAACACTGAACATCCAGTAATTCAGGAAGAATGGTTTATCGCGATGCTTTTCCAAAAAGGCGACAGCTTCCTTTGCCATACGATCTTCAATGTGTTCATTGGGAATATCTGGATCGTGATCGAAATCTTTGAACTTCCACGGCGCCACATAACTTCCCGCCGGTCCCGGTCCGGGATGATGCGGCACGTCAACATCGAATCCATGCTGTAGTGGCGAATACGGTTCTGCACCGAGATGCCATTTGCCGAAATGACCGGTCGCGTATCCGTTGTCTTTCAAGGTGTCCGCCAGCGTGTAATGCTTGGTATCGAGCCGTGAGACTGATGTAAGCACGGTTGCTTTGGCGTCGGGTGGACCGGTCGTTTTGGGCGTCGCTTTCAGGGTAACCGCTGGCAGGTGACAACTTGGAGAAGTAATGCCGTGTCGCGCGGGACTCAGTCCGGTCAGCACGCTGGCCCGCGTTGGTGAACAAAGCGGACTTGCCGAGTAAGCTCGCCTGAACGTCATCCCGCGCGCCGCCAGGCGTTCAATGTTCGGCGTTTGATAGAACTGCGTCGTACCAAAAAGCGTTGTGTCACTCCAACCAAGATCGTCGGCAAGAATCAGCACGACGTTGGGTTTGCGAGCGGGTTCGGCACCAGTCGCGGTGTTCGCCGAAAAGGAAATCGCGAGGAGGACGATGAGTAAGATTGATGTCCGTTGTGTGTTCATATAAATTTCGTCGCTTGGCTCAGCGTCTGAGATGAATTGCCTGAGATGAATTGCCGAGCAGCCGGGGAGCCGGCGAGCCCAGTCAGGTATCGTAGTGTTTCGGAGGCGGTTTTTGGAATGGTCTGGCGGAATACGACAATTTGTTTTTTTCTTATCCGCAATGGTGCAAAGATCGGGAATAGTCATTATTCCTGTGCCTCAATCGGCTCTATCTTTTCGGCAGCACGACTAACGCCAAACGGATAAAACGATGAGACTCCCGTTGCCAACGCTTTCGCTGATCGCTTTGGTTGGGTGCAGGTCAATCGTTGTGCCAGCAGTCGATCAAACCATAGCTTCAGGCGACACCCAGGCTTTAGTCGCCGCGTTCGAAGATTTCGATGACGATCACCCGTGATATGGAAGGGCGAGTTACCCGCTCCATTTTCGTCAGCACGCGAATCACCGCCGCTGGACTGAAGCATCTCAAAGGTCTGAACGGACCTGCCCTCATAGAATCCCACCATTATGAGTGAGAGAATCTTGCTCGAGCGTATCGCTCGGAAAGGCCTTTCAGAATGCCTCGGAAACGACACGCAGTGGATCAGATCGTTGCCAAGCTGCATAAAGTCGATGTGGAACGTGGTAAGGGCAAGAAGGTGCCAGAAATTTGCAAGTGGCTGGAAGTCGCCGTGCAGACGTATTACCGCTCGCGTCAAAAGTATGGTGGCATGAAGCCGGAGATGGCCAAGCAACTGAAAGCTCGGCAGAAAGAGAATGCACGGCTGGATAAGATGGTCCTGAGCAGGCTCTTGATATGGAGACTCTCAAGGAGGCTGCCAAGGGAAACTGGTAAGCCCTGAACGCCGTCGCCGCACAGTATCTAGCCTGCGTAGCCGTTTGGGGTCAGAAAGAGTCTCGGAGCTTCGTTCCTGCTGCGTTTTCAGTCAACCACGCCACACCCACCGATATCAGTCTTGTCGGGCGGACGATGAACGGGGTCTACTGCGTGAGATGCGTTTCCTGCTTCGTCAACGTCTTTGCTTTGGGGCGGGACGCATTTATCGATTGCTGATGCAGCGAGGTTGGACGGTGAACGAGAAACGTGTCCATCGATTTTGGAAGCGAGAGCATATGCAAGTCCGAAATCGTGATGGTGGTGGAAGCCCTAGAGACTTTCGGCTGTATTGCACTTCGCTTCTCGAAACTCTTGGTGAGTTCTGCTATGCATTGAATGGCACTCCGCTACCAAGGTCATTTGCAACTACCAACGCTAACAGCTACGTTATCACTTGAAATAACAGCAATTCAAGTTGGTCGCGAAAGCCTAGGGACTGCCAGCAATCGCTATTCAAGAACAAATATGTCCAATCGTTGCCAGATAGAACCATGAAGACGAAGTCCGTTGGACTCATTGGTGTCGGATTGCTGGGCTCAGCGCTCGCGAACCGGTTGTTAAACAGTGGGCTTAGTGTCCACGGATTCGACACGAGCGAAGGACAACTAGAGGCCTTGAGCCGGAGTGGCGGTATCGCGTGCGATAGCGCAGCGGAAGTGGTTCAGAGCTGCGACGTGCTGTTTCTTTCTTTGCCATCCAGTGACGAAGTGCTTTCTTTAACGCGGCACCTTCGCACTGACTTTAAGCCAAGTCAGATTGTTGTCGACACAACGACAGGCGATCCTCAGCAGGTGGTTGCTGTGGGCAAATCGCTTGCGGAACTTGGAGTGTCCTATCTTGAGACGACGGTAGCGGGATCGAGTGCTCAGGTCACCACGGGGGAAGTTGCTCTGTTCTTAGGTGGAGACGTCGATGTTGTCGAAAGTGTGAAGCCGTTGCTGGCGACAATCACATCAAAGCACTTTCATCTTGGACCGGTTGGCGCAGCTTCCCGTTTTAAGTTGGTTCACAACCTCGTGCTCGGGCTGCATCGAGCAGTACTGGCGGAAGGATTGGTGTTTGCGGAATCGCTCGGATTCGATCAAGAGGTAACCTTGGAGATTCTGAAGCAGACCCCAGCTCAATCGGGTGTGATGGAAACCAAAGGACGACGGATGGTGGAGAGAGACTATGGACTTCAGGCCAGACTTTCTCAGCACCTCAGAGACGTGCGGCTGATCCTTGCCGAAGCTGAGCGTGCTGGGACCAATACGCAACTGAGTCAAGTTCATAAAGTGCTTCTTGAGCAGGCTGAGGCGTTGGGCTTTGGTGATGCAGACAACAGTGCGGTGATTGAAGCGTTCCTGCATTCAAGAAGAACGGAAGAGTTGTAATGCTGTCGGAAGCGACATTGCCTAGTGCAGTGACGGCGGGTCTGCACCCGATCGATGGATTGGTGGTCATGCTTTACTTGATTGGCATTACCATCATGGGAGTGTGGATGGGGCGGCGCTTAACCGGGCTCGATGATTTCTTCATGCCTCGGAAGTTCGGCAAGGGCATGATGATGATGCACGCCTTTGGAACTGGGACAGCCTCTGACCAAGCAGTGACGGTTTCCTCGGCCACGTTTCGCACTGGACTGAGCGGGATCTGGTACCAATGGCTCTGGCTGTTCGTGACACCGTTTTATTGGCTCATTGCCCCAATCTTTCGGCGGTTTCGTGCGATTACCACGGCTGACGTTTACGAGCTGCGGTACGACCGGAGTGTGGCGATTCTTTTCGCCATCGTTGGTATTGCCAGCATGTGCATCAAGATTGGTCTGATGCTCAAAGGTGCCAGTGCTTTGGTGTATGCAGGAACGGGTGGCCTGATCGATGCTGATGTTGCGATCTTTGTGTTGACTTTGATGTTCGTTATCTATGGTGCAGCCGGTGGTTTAGGCGCGGCGATTGTGACGGACTACATTCAGGGCATTCTGACCATCGTGTTCTCTTTCATGCTGTTGCCGTTCATCTTGTGGGAAGTCGGCGGCATGAATGGTGTTCGGGAAACAATCAGTAACGATGCAATGCTTTCACTGGTCGCACCTGGCAAGATCTCATGGTTCTTCATCATCATGATGTCGTTTCAGGCTTTGGTGGGTATTGTGGCTCAGCCGTTCATCATGGGCGTTTGCGCGGCTGGCAAGACCGAATGGGAAGGTCGAGTCGGCATCGTGGGCGGAAATCTGATCAAACGACTGTGTACAGCGGCTTGGTCGATCACGGCGATCGCCGCTGTTGCGTGGTATATCCAAAACGGCAATGCTCACTCGCAACTCGATACTGAATCGCTCAAACGCACGGCTGATGGCATCTACGGTGAAGTAGCATACACCTTCTTGCCTCGGCTAACGCCCGGACTACTCGGCTTGTTCTTGGCCGCATTGTTGGCCGGAGTAATGAGTTCATGCGACTCGTTCATGATCAGCAGCGCTGCCTTATTCACTGAGAACATCTACAGGCTGCTTCGTATGGAGGTTTCCAATAGGCACTGCATATGGGTCGGTCGTCTGGCTTCGGTGGTCGTCGTCGCCGGGGGAGTCGCCTTTGCATTTTGGGTGCCAAGCGTGGTTAAAGCGTTGGAAATCTGGTTCATGATTGCCCCGATGATGGGGCTTGTCTTTTGGATTGGTCTGTTTTGGCGGCGGATGACGGTTGCGGGGGCCTGGGCAACCAGCCTGACCGGCTTCGCCGCGTGGTGGGTTTCGACACAACCATGGTTCATTCAGTGGTTGCAGGGGATACCTGCCGCTGAATCACTTCGCTTACTTTGGACTGAAGGCGAAACGCCTGTTGTCTATCTGCCGTGGCAGATTCTCTTTTACAGCTCAATAGCTTCGGTGGTCGGTGTCGCGGTCAGTCTTGTAACACCTGCAGTGGATCCGATTAAGCTAAAGCGTTTCTATCAGCTGAGTCGCACTCCGGTACAAGCTGGCGAGAAAGTGTTGCAGCCATGCACATTGCCGAGAGAGACGCCACCGATTGATCGCCGGATGTTGCTAACCGCAGGCGGTTTGGAAATACCAGTTCCCTCGAGGACTTCGGTTATCGGATTTGCCATTGCATGGCTATTGGTAGGCGCGATCATTGGTGCATATGTTTGGACGGTCTCGTAGGGGCGGAAGTCGTAAACGGCGTCGTCGCGAAAGAGGCTCGAAGCGGAGTAGGACTTCAGGGCAAGAGGCGTGAACCCGCTTGACTTCCCCCCCCCATAGAATTGCACCATTGTGAGTGAGAGACTCTTGCTCGGGCGTACCGCTCGGAAAGGACTTTCAGAATGCCTCAGAAACGTCACACAGTGGATCAGATTGTTGCCAAACTGCGTAAAGCAGACGTGGAACTCGGTAAGGGCAAGAAGG
>NZGD01000310.1 GCA_002690925.1 Rhodopirellula sp. | reverse complement strand
CGAGCTCCAATTCCTCATAAAGGACGATACCAAGCTGTTTCGGTGAATCAATATTGAATTCGTGACCCGCCGCCTGAAAGATATTTCCCTGCAGCGTCGCAATTTCGTTCGCGAGCTTTTCGGAGAATACCGCAAGTGCTTCTGTATTAAGTCGTATACCCTCACGTTCCATATCAACCAAGACTGAGATCAATGGACATTCGACTTGATTACAAACCTGGCTTGTTCCCTGTGCTTCAATTTCTGGTCTTATCAAATTCGCGATCTGCAAGGTGACATCTGCGTCCTCGCACGCATACTCCGCTAGTTGATCCACGGGAACATCTCCCATGCTTTTTTGCTCTTTCCCTTTCTCACCAATAAGCTCACTGGTGGGGATCGGAACATACCCCAGATACAGTTTGGCCAAGTAATCCAGACCATGCCGCATTTCTGGTTCCTTCATGGAGTGGGCCAACATGGTATCGAATATCTCGCCCTGCACCTCGATGCCATGCCATTTCAGCAGAGTCATGTCATATTTCAAATTGTGCCCGACCTTCCCAATCGCCGGGTTGGCCAGAACAGCCTCAAACTCCCTCAAGACAGCAACAATCGACTCAGGCTCTTCTGGCAACACCACATAGTACGCCTCGCCAGCGCAAACGCTAAACGCCAGACCAAGCGGTTTCGCCGTGCGCGGGTCCAGCCCTGTAGTCTCAGTATCGAAGCAAAAGCTCGTCTGCTGACCGAGCAATTCAACCAGCGCAGTGCGTTCATCCCTGGAGGTCACCGTATGATACTGATGCGGAACATCATGAATGGTCTTCTCGTCAACCGGCTCATCAAAAAGCGTAGCCTGTATCTCTGTCTCACGTTTTTCTCTGATCACCTTGGCACGGCTACTTGCTGACGAAAAAGATTTCCCAAGTAACTTTTTTCCCAGCGTGTCAAACTCCAATTCCATCAACAGATCTTTTAGCTTGGCTTTATCCCAGCTTTGCCGCTGCAATTGTGAAAACTGAACATCGTGAGGTACATCCAACTGGATCGTAACGAGTCGTTTCGACAGCTTTGCCATGTCGGCTTGCTGCTCAATGCGTTCTTTCTGCTTGCCCTTCAGTTCATCGCTGTGCGCCAATAAATTCTCGATGCTGCCATATTGAGCGATTAATTTTTGTGCTGTTTTCGGTCCAATCCCCACGACGCCCGGAATATTGTCGCTCGCGTCACCCATAAGCCCAAGAATGTCTATGACTTGTTCTACTCGCTCGATCCCCCACTTCCCAAGTACTTCCTTGACTCCATAAATCTCAGGATCGGATCCCCTGCGTCCTGGCTTGTAAATCACAACATCGTCAGAGACCAATTGCTCATAATCTTTGTCGGGCGTTACCATCCAAGTGCGGAACCCCTCCCTGCTTGCCTGCTGAGCGAGGGTCCCAATCACGTCATCCGCCTCGTACCCAGGTTTGCGAATCACGTGGATATTCAAAGCCTCAAGCAACCGATCGATGTATGGCAACTGCGCTGCAATGTCCTCCGGCATCGCGTCCCGTTGTGCCTTATATTCCGGAAAATCAATATGCCGCTGCGTGGGTTCCGAGGTATCAAACGCAACTGACACATGAGTCGGCTCCTCCCGTTTCAATATGTCCAGTACGGTATTTGCCATCCCAAACACCGCTGACGTGCATAGTCCACCCGATGTAAACCGCGGACTTCGAACCAAGGCAAAGTGAGCCCGATACGTCAACGCCATCCCGTCCAACAGGAACAGCTTCTGATTATCAGGGAACAACTCGGTTGTTTTGTCAGCCACGCGACATACCTACCATTGATGAGATCAAGAGGGAGGGTCGCTTCTCAAAAACTGCAGCGGCCCGATCAAACTCGAGTGGACAATTTAACGAGTGTGCCCCTCATGCTGCTACCTGCCTGAAAAACCGGAACTTAGCGTGCGTTAACCACACGTGCAGGCGTGCGCATAAACACAGGCAAAACTCCAAACAAAACAGCTCTGTGTTATCAAAGTTGCTTGACGCGCACCTACGCAGCAAAGCCATACTGGCTGCCCTAAACACGCAAGCCTACAGACCGCACACAACTAGCATCAGTCAGTCTCTCGCCAGCTTTGACGGAATCATTGCCCCTCAATGTATTCAAGCTGTATCTTTGTGTTCGGCAGCAGTATCGAAAGCCGATCGACGCCCTCTTGGGTTACGGCCGTGCGAGTGACCTTCAGATCTTTCAACTTCGACAAGCCGCCCAAAGGCTCAAGTCCATCATCCGTAATCTGTGTTGAACCCAAATGTAGAAACGTTAGGTTTTTCATCCCGCTAAGGTAAGATGTTCCTTCATCACTGAGGCGAGTATTATCAAGATTGAGGTACTCCAAAGATGTGAGGCCTTTCAGCGGCTCGACCCCAAGATCGGAAATATTCACTCTCCACAAGTTCAGCTTTTTCAACCTTTTCAAGTTAGCCAAAGGCGCCATCGAGTCATCAAACAACTGAGCACACTCACTTAAATCGAGCTCTTCCAACATTTGAATCTTTGGAAGATTAGCCACGCCGGTTGCGTCAATTTGATTCCTCGCTAGGCGAAGCTTTTTAAGATTGGGGAACTTGGCGAACAGCTCGATCGACTCGTTGCCGATGGTTGTTTCCGCCATGTAAAGTTCTTGCAGATTGTTCAATCCAACAATCGTTTTAATCCCGTCTTCGCTGATCCAAAGAAAGTCGATCGCAAGGACCTTCAGGTTCTTCAGTTTTGCAACATGCACCATCCCGTCATCACTGACGCTGCAAGCACCGCTTTTACCTGACAGCCTTAACGCCTTGAGTTTTTCAAGTCTGCTCAGTTCGGCAAGTCCATCATCAGTGATTTCGCATTCCCTCAAATCAAGATCTTCCAGACTGGAAATTTGCCCAATCGTCTTCAATGCTGAATCGGTCACCGCTGTCCCACCGAGTCGTAGAGCACGTAAACGCGTTAACTCAACAAGGGGCACCAGATCGGTGTCACTGATATCCAGCCCGCGAAAGTCAACATCAATGATGAAGCCCGCTGAGTCACGGCGCACCTTTTCAGTTACGGCCTCGATCGCAGCCACTGCAACCTCTGGATCAGCTGGCATGGCGTCCACGGTATCTCCGGAAGTACCAAGCTCAGATACGACGGGTGCCGTAGGATGTGTTTCACCGTTGCAGCCCATGAACAGTAAAAGGCCAACAAGAAGAGAGAAATAGCGTGCGAACATGGGACACCAGAAAGTCAACCGACGAAGAAAAACAAATGCCTTGTGGTGGTGATAAAAATCGCTCACCACAGAAAACTAAAACCCACGCTCCGATTCAGAACGCAGCGTGGGTTGTTCAAAAAACAGCGAGACCGATTCTCAACCGTCGAATTCTACTTCCCAGCCAGGACGATACTCTTTGCGAAGATATTTATCGGCTTCAGGGCAATTGGTTGCTTTGAAGTTCTCACCATCCCAGTCGATCTGCTGGCCTGTACGGAAGGCAACATTCCCAAGTAGCACGGATTCAGTGAGTGCACCGGAGTAATCAAAATTGCAGGTTGTTGGTGAACCATCCTTACATGCCTTGATCCACTCCGCATGATGTCCGATCGATTTCGGGATCGTCTGTGCGGGCGGCTTGAAATCGGCATATTTATCTTTGGGGAACAGTTTGTAATTTCCGTAGGAGGCGAACATGTGCCCCTCAGTCCCCACAAACATTACCCCACTGCCGGGCACTTTTTCGCCAGCCACGACGCGTGGGGTCTTATTCCCGTCGTACCAGGTCAGATCAAGGGCTGGCATATCACCACGTGCAGGGAATTTATACTTGACCACCAAACCCAAAGGACATGTTTCAGGGTGCACCTCAGGTCCTTCAGCTTCGATGGACGTAGGATGCCGTAGATCCAAAGCCCAGAAAGGTAAGTCCATGTAGTGACAGCCCATGTCACCGAGGGTTCCTTGCCCGAAGTCCCACCACCGTCGCCATTGTGCAGGATGATAACGTCCCGGAGCGAATGGCCGCTCTGGAGCCGGCCCCAACCAAAGGTCCCAACTCAGGTTCGCAGGTGGCTCGGCGCCCTTCTCAGGGCGATCTCCGCCACCCCATCCCTTTCCAACCCACACGTGAACTTCCTTCACATCGCCAATCGTTCCAGCACGAATGATTTCAACGACGCGCCGGTAGTTATCACCGGCGTGAATTTGCGTCCCCATTTGCGTCGCAACTCCCTTTGCCTTTGCGGCTGCTGCGATCTTCCTGGCCTCTTCAACCGTGTGAGTTAACGGCTTCTCGCAATAACAGTGCAGACCAGCATTGATACCACGAATAGCAGCTGGCGCATGGTTGTGGTCGGTAGTGGCGACCACAATGGCGTCAGCCTTGTCAGCCTCCTCCGAGATCATCTCCCGGTAATCCTTGTAGAGCTTGGCATCGGGAAAACGTTTGGACGCGCGATCAAGATAGTTTTGATCGATATCACAGAGCCCTACGATGTTTTGGCTTTGAACACCATCAATATCTGCCGACGCACGATTCGCCGTTCCAACACAGAGAACTTTGAGCTTTTCGTTGGGCGAGGTTGATTCTTGAGCTGGCAACTCACTCCACACTCCCATGGCCAATGCACCGGCTCCGGTCGCCTGAAGAAATTGCCGTCGCTTTACGATGCTACCTGACTTGTGGGGTTCACTCTGCATGGATTCAATCCGGCTGGGGTTCTTGGTGGGGGGGAGACAACTCTTTCTCAGCTCCAATGCGTCCTGTGGACAGCATCTAAATCGGGACCATCTCGTGCCGTCGATCTACACACAGTTTACCACAGGGTTCCGACATATGTGAACGTCAGCATGCATTAACCATTTCCAACGCAAGCAACTCACTGCCCTGAATTCCTGGGACATTAAGCGGCCCAAAAACATCCTCTCCTACCCAAGAATCAACCTGCCTCATTGGAGGCGGGCCAATTTCTTACAACCAATCTGACGAAAAAACCATTGGCCTAGTGGCGTTTCTCCAATCCGCCACAAACTCAATCGAAGACTGCATAAGCAAAACCGGTTTACACTGCTGATTTCCCAATCTCTCTGCGCAGCAACCTCACGAGCAGAAGCACCACCCTCGGCAACCAAACGCCAATATGTGCGCAAGTGCACCTCAGGCACGCGACAAATATTCCCCGGTACGAGTATCAATTTTGAGCTTTTCACCCTGCTTGATGTATTCAGGAACCTGAACGACCAGCCCGGTTTCAAGGGTCGCCGGCTTCGTTCTTGAGGTTGCTGAATTTCCCTTCACGCCCGGATCGCATTCAGTGATTACAAGCTCAACGGACGCAGGCACTTCCAGTCCAACGCAAGCGTCGTTGTAGATCATAGCCCGCATACCCTCGAGGCCCTCGGTAATGTAGGGAAGCTGCTCCTGGATATCTTCCAGTGGCAACTCATACTGCTGATAATCTTCCTGATCCATCAGAAACATGCTTGCTGCATCGGAGTACATCATTTGGACATTGCGGCGTGAAAAATCAGCTTCACCAAGGGACTCGGTTCCCTTGAGCGTGAGATCCACTTTATTGCCAGTGACAACGTTTCGAGCCTTGAACTTGTACAGTGTGGCTGCACCTCGGGCCGAGGGCGAGTGAACCGAAATCCCCTGAATAATCACTGGATTTCCGTTGTGCACCACAACGGTGCCTGTCTTAATATCTTTTGCTTGCACGTTGCAGAAATCCTGACCAATGAGGATGGAATTGTCGGACTAATCGGTACGCTGACTCTGGTAATCGGTACCCTGACTCTGGTAATACTAACGCCACAACCAATCCCGAAAACCTTGCACGAGCAGTTCCTGCTGTCCAAAACTTTGGGTAAGAAGAATCCCCCCAAGGACCAGCGTGAATCCGAGCATCGCGAACCCACGACGGGGGAAGGGAGTGGTTTGGGCATGGACTTTCGCACGGGTTGCCCCCAGCAGTTTGCTCCAGAACCTCAGTGAAACGTTAGGCTCGAACGCAACGATTTGGGCATAATCGATCCCACGATGCCCATCTATTCTCAAGTGTATTCCCAAAGTAGGCAATGTGACCTGAAGCAATCTCTCGTCGCCTGAGGCCTTTGCATCGAGTGTCTGAGCAGCCTCCAGCAGTGGACCAAAGAGCTCCTCCGCAGTGCGCCCGTAGACCGCAATGCGAGGCGGAAAGCTCAGAGCCACCAGTGACACACTCAAACCGTAAAAGACGGCTAAGGCAATCCAAACCGCCGGTCCAAAAACGGCCGCGGCGGCAGAGGGAAAGAATAATTCCGCTGGCCCTACGGCAAGTAACCCTGAAACAGCGAGGGCGAGCGCCGCTACATCTCTTCCGCCCGTTGTGACCAAGGCACGACCAGAAAGCCTGACAGCGCTGATAACCAACAGGTAGGCGATCAGCGGCAGGAGAGCCAATAAAATCGTGAACGGATCGGCGGAATCAAAAACGTTGACCATTAGCAGCAATCAATCCATGAACTCGCGTTCAACAAATTTAGTGTTGTGGCGGCCTTCAACAAATTCGGGATGCTGCAGGACTTGGTCATGAAAAGCTGCGGTCGTCGCGATCCCTTCCACCTGCAGTTCATGAAGTGCCCGACGCATGGTTGCGATCGCCTCGGCACGCGTGGGCATGTACACAATCAGTTTGCCGATCATCGAATCATAATGCGGCGGAACATTGTACCCACCATAAACATGCGAATCGAATCGCACCCCTAATCCACCGGGCGTATACAGTTTGGTGATCTTGCCTGGGTTGGGCTGAAAATTCCGCTCCGGATTCTCAGCGTTGATACGACATTCAATGGAATGGCCGCTACACACAACATCGTCCTGAGTCATTGGCAACGGCTCATTGGCAGCAACCAAGATCTGAGCCTTGATCAGATCCACACCTGTGATCATTTCAGACACAGGGTGCTCGACTTGGATACGAGCATTCACCTCAATGAAAAAGAAATCATCATTTTCATCCACGATGAACTCGACCGTTCCCGCATTGCTGTAGGCCGCGCCTTGGATCATTCGTACGGCCGCATCACAAATCTGCTTCCTTTGGGCTTCAGGCAGATTTGGACTGGGCGCTTCTTCGATCAGCTTTTGATGCCTTCGCTGCACACTACAGTCACGTTCATACAGATGAACAATATTGCCGTGATTGTCGGCAATTACCTGAACCTCAATGTGTCTTGGGTTTCCAACGTAGCGTTCCAAATAGACGCCACCATTGCCAAAGGCGGCCTGTGCCTCAGTACGGGCCTGATTCAGTGCTGAGACCAGCATTTCCTCTGTTTCGGCAACGCGCATCCCCTTCCCGCCACCGCCGGCAGTCGCTTTGATGAGGACTGGATACCCAATTCCTCTCGCTACCTCCAACGCCTCGCTATCGTTTTCAACGAGCCCATCGCTTCCCGGCACGACAGGAACGTTGCTTGCGATCGCCATCGCCCTAGCAGTATTTTTATCGCCAAGCTTCTCCATTGCGTCGGGACTTGGCCCGATGAATTCGAAACCGCTAGATCGACAAACCTCATTAAAGTGCGAATTTTCAGCAAGAAACCCGTACCCAGGATGAATCGCGTCGACGTCCGCAACCTCTGCTGCGGCGATGATCTGATCGATCTTCAGATAACTATCAATGCTACGCGCTGGACCGACGCAGTAAGCCTCGTCCGCCAACTGGACATGCATTGATTCTGCATCGGCCTCGCTGTACACGGCCACGGATTGAATTCCCATCTCTCGACAGGCGCGAATGATGCGGAGGGCAATTTCGCCACGATTGGCTATCAGTATCTTTTTAAACACGGATAAACGATGAATAGGAATCGCGAGGGACAAGATAGAACGATCACTTACGCCACGCTCAAAGAACATGACTCAACAGCAATCGCAAACGGGTGACGTCACCACGTTTATTACACGCCGCTTTGACGCGGCACTTTTCATTCAACACCACTTCACCGCGGCATTGTGTATTGGATGGTTTTAGTTTGGCTCGATCCGAAACATCGGCTTGCCGAAGTCGATCGCTTCCTGATCTTTCACCAAGACCTCGACCACTTTTCCACTGCACTCAGCAGGAATCTCATTAAACACCTTCATCGCCTCGACGATACATACAATTGTATCCTCGGAAACGACATCCCCAACTTTCACGAATGGATCTGATTCTGGATTGGCTCGGGCATAAAACGTACCGACCATAGGCGCCTTGATCGCCACCGTCCCCGCATCACCCGCGTTATCCGAAGAGGTAACGGCAGGGGCCGCTGCTGGAGTTGCTGCGACCGGTGGTGCCGAGTAAACGGGACTGACACTTCCACGATTCAGCTTGATCTTCTCCTCGCCCTGCTGGAGATCGACCGCACTTAGGTCATGCTCCTCCATCAGCTCGATAATCTCGCGAATTCGCTTAACGTCGAAAATATCCTTTGGCTGTTGGCCTTTAGTCATACCTGCTTCGCCATCAATAATATTTGGAATGAGATAACCACCGCCCTGGGACGGATAGGTAATTTAGGTAAAAACGAAGGGATTCCGAATACCCCGTATCCACCGTGCGCCGCCTCGAGCTTCAAGGTTTTACAGGATGAATCGGCAATCATCGAGGCCCTTTGGCAAAGTACTTAGAACCTCATGACCGGAATCAGTGACCAAAATGTCATCTTCGATCCGAATCCCGAAGTCCCCATCATAATAAACACCGGGTTCCACGGTGATAATCATACCGCTTGCAAGTATTTCATCGCTAATAGGTGACATTCGAGGTGATTCATGAATTTGCAGGCCAGTTCCGTGCCCCAGGCCGTGCTTGAAGGCATCGAGTATACCGTGACGTTCCAGCGCCGCCCGTGCCGCGGCATCCACTTCTCTGGCCGATACACCTGGCCGTATCAGCTCAATGGCTGCAAGTTGTGCCTCCAGAACCCCCTCGTAGGCACGTTTGAACGCGTCACTGACATTCTGCTGGTGAAGTGTTCGGGTCAGATCGCTCGCATACCCTTCATACTTGGCCCCCCAGTCGATCAGCAACGAGCGATGCTTGGCCAGTGGCAAATTTTGAGGCTGATAATGAGGCAGGGCTCCCCCCGGTCCAGCCGCGACTATCGGTGCGAAACTGCACCCCTCGGCACCCAGCAGACGCATCCGATGCTCGATCTCATGTGCTACTTGCTTTTCGGTATGCTCACTCGTCAACGTCGGCACCAGTTCGGTGAAGACGCGTTCAGCGATTTCCACCGCCCTGCGAGTGAGGAGGACTTCGGCCTCGTCCTTTATCATTCGTAGTTTTTCAACGACAGCTTTCGTTGAGACAAACTCAATGCCATCACAGCCTGCCTCGAGGAACTGGAACTCAGCAAGTGTCAACTTGTCTGCTTCTATTCCAACCTTGGTGGCCCCGCTACTACTCAGTAGTTCTTTGACCACGTCTCGCAGTAACTGCGTTGAACTTCGGATTTGCGTCTCGATCCCCGCACATTGTTCGGCAATCTGCGCGGTGTAACGTCCATCACTGAGAATGCTTGTTCCCTGAGGCGTGACCAACAAGAAACTACTGTCGCCCGTAAACCCGGACAGGTAACGCACATTCGTCTCGTCGGTCACCAACATCGCATCCAATTCCAATCCGTCCAACGAGTCGGTCAGACGCTGCAAACGAGTTGGAAGTGTTGACATTTCTTTCTGCTGTTGAACTTGTAAATTTCGTTACCGGATACACCTTTGGAGGCCCACACAATTGATCGATTTGGCCTTCTCCACCCACCTACTCACCCCGGAAGGTTACCGCAGGAGTACGAGTACTGACAGGATCAGCATTCTAACCATGAAACGCGTCACTAGGCGGCAAACAAGCTATTTCCGTCTCGTGTTTCGCCAACTTTGCCCACGCTCCCCTGCCGCTGCCCAACCGTTATCGACGCAGCATTACCCGCCAAACCAACGCGCAACCTCACGGAGCCCCATTGATGCATCGTCTACAGGCCAGTACTCCAAACCGACAAAGCCGCTGTAATCGGTGGCACCAATCGCATCAAAGATTGACGGATAATGCA
This sequence comes from Rhodopirellula sp., assembly GCA_002690925.1. Classification (GTDB taxonomy): domain Bacteria; phylum Planctomycetota; class Planctomycetia; order Pirellulales; family Pirellulaceae; genus Rubripirellula. The sequence continues at coordinate 17,206 of NZGD01000310.1, read as the reverse complement.
GTTCACCCCGCGTCAGTTCATGACGCCCTGGATTTCCTGCAGCGTGAAAATGTGCAATTTTATCGATATTCGAGGTGATATTTGCAATCAGCTGCCCCTCACTGATCTGCTGATGGTAGATATCGAAAACCACCTTCACATTGGCAGAATCCACTTGATCGATGATCTCAAACGCTTCGTCACTGCGGACCAAATAATAACCCTGATGGTCGATCAGCTCATTCAGCGGCTCGATCACAAGGGTAATTCCTGAAGCTTCCAGCATCGGCCTCGTTTCACGTAAGCCATCGACCAAAGAAGCGTGCTGTACAGCCCGACTAATGCCAGGTATCGCGTCACCCACCTGACTAATCAAAGTCTTGCATTTCATTCGTGTTGCAACCTGAATCGATTGCTCAAGAGCCTCCAAATACGAATCTCGCAAGCTTGGGTCGACAAGGCTAATGAACTTCGTGCAACAGGCTGAAATTTCTAAGCCACCCTGATCTCGGGCAGTTTCAATCGCCGCTAAATCGCGATCCCACCAGCCCCAGAACTCAATCGCATTGATCCCTGCTGCTTGCACCAGGTCAATAGCCCTATCTACGGGAACCCCTTCATATACAGCGTCGATACAAACAGATGGTTTTAGATGAGTCATGCTGACCAAGATGCCTTATCGAGCCAGAAAAAAACAGAAGAAGCAGGAAACGAGTTCCGCTAAAAAACGAAACCGTTAACAAACACCGAATTACCAATCAGCGAACTTAAAATAGCAAGCAGGATGCAAGTTGTAGCAACCACAGATATCGCGCAGCGCCAAATCTGCACTGGTGGGTCAAACGCTCATCAACTTCAGCGAAGCCAACCAAAAAACCAATCCTTTTGACAACTGCTGCCCTGCCCGCTTACAGCCCCACAAGTAAGGATTGGAAACGCGCTCTAAACAAACCGCAACCCCACAGCCAGACACAAACTCCCCACACGGGACGCCTTGCATGCCGCAAAACCAACGTTCAACTTAAAAGCACCCATCTCGTACCCTAAAGTCCTGGGTGGGGTGTGCCCCTGCATTCCACGGTACACCCACCTTCAAAAAACATTCTGTGCGGCGACGTCAGACCCAATTGTTGCAAATGTGCATTCGCCTATCTTCAGGATTACCCCTCACGGCAACTCGGCCGGCTCTAAACTTCCGAAAATGTAAACTCAAGCGGCATAAAGACGCCAATAAATGGGTGATATTACCCATCCTGAGCTCAAAATCCGAAAGTGGGTGAGACCTTGCCCAAAACTTCCGCCTTAGCAGCTCAAATCGGACCAACACTGCAGCTCGACTCTGACTAGAATCGATGTCAAACTCCGGTTCTCCTATATGTCTAGACTAAAGCAACAGGTCAATAACTCATGCGTTCCCTCGCCGCCACATTCAGTTTTCTCTCAATCTTTCTGAGCGTTAGCCTTGCCATTCCGGTTACCACGTGGGCAGAAGAAGAACCGGATTCCGCGAGTGACGACGGTGCTAAAACCACCGTGCTGAAGGGTGTCATTGAAGCAGTCGTCACTGATGAAATCGAGGCAGAAACTGAACAAATCACTAGCTATGAACTCGAGCGACTCGTTCCACACGGCGCGACGGTAAAAGCAGGCCAAAATGTCGTTTGGTTTGACAGCGAGCCGATCAGCGAGCAAATGAAGGCTTCCGATATTGAGATGCGGTTGGCGACGATCGCCATGGAAGAAGATGAGTTCAACCACAAGCAATTCGAGGCAAGCCAAAAACTGAAACGAAGTGCCGTTGACCGAACATGGCGAGCTGCCCAACAAAGCTATAACAACTTCATCAAAGTAGATCGCGACCGAACCATCAAAACCCAAGAGAACATCCTAAAAGGTTCGCTTGCATCGCTGGAGAATACGCGAGAAGAGCTGGAGCAACTTCAACAAATGTACGACGCTGACGAGCTGACCGAAGAATCGGAAGAGATCGTCCTGAAACGTGCGAAACGAGCAGTTGAGTCGGCTGAGTTCCGACACCAAAACACAATCATCTCCACCGAAAGAGCCATCAAGCAGGGTCTACCACGCACCATCGCAGAACAGGAAGCGACTTTCACCACCGCTGAACAAGCTCATAAGAAAGCCATTCGCGACCTTGCAGTTGAGTCAACACGAGCACAAATTGAGCTCTCGAAAAAACGCGACGCCTACAAAAAAGCACAAACCAAATATTCAGAGCTGAAAGAGGAACGCAAAAAAGTTGCGCTCCCATCGAAAATCGCCGGTATTGTTGTGCATGGAAAACTTACGCGTGGCAAGTTGAGTGACAAACCTTCTCTCCTGAAAAAGGGAAGTACCGTCACCGGTAGCCAAGTGATTGCAACCGTCCTCGCTCCTGGAAAACTGCAGATTCGTCTTGATGTAAATCAAACCGACCTTCCAGTTGTTACCAAAGGTTCAAAGTGCACGGTAACTGTCCCCGGCGTTAAGGGCTTCAGAACAACAGGAACTGTCCAGACGATCTCCAACATTCCTTACGCAGGCTCTCGCTACGATTGCGTCATAAGTTTTTCACCCGGCAAAAGCAAGTTAACTCCAACAATGGCCTGCGAAGTCTCTTTTGAAGCCAAAGAAACACCAACGACATCAAAGAAGAAATAGTGTTTCAGTACTCAGGTGATGCCTGAACTGGGGCCGCAGCAAACAATTGAGTTTGCCCCCTGCCTCAGGCAAAACCCAATCGGAAACCTGATTCATCTTTTTCAGGTGCAGTATGGTTCCTACTACCATGAGTACCGAGGAACCGGCATTGCACAGAATTTTAAGTGGTTGGGTCGTGGCCCTGGCCACTCCATAAATCATCGGCCCCACCCGCGAACCACTCCGAAAACTGGCTGATGAATTTCCCCGCTTCAAGTCGCCTTCAACTGCGAAAACATGTTTTCCCCTCATGCCTGCAAGATGACCATTTCCATGCGACTACTACTTTCAGCCATGATCACCTGCGCGGTCGTTTCAATTCCATGCGTGGCAAAAGAGCCGGATACAGCGTCTGGGATTCTGTCTAACGCGTTGGATTTCAGCAAAGGCCCAGTTCTGCCGAAGGTAGATTCTGTCAGCCGAGCAAAGATTGAACAATCGATACAACGTGGTATCGCCTTCCTGGTGGAAGATCAAAATCCGAATGGTTCGTGGGGTTCTCCAACACGCACCAAGGCGTTGAACATCTACGCCCCTGTTCCAGGTGCCCATCATGCATTCCGAACAGCTACCACAGCCCTCTGTGTATCAGCACTCATTGAAACTAAATCAAAAGACTCAACTGCGGTTACAGCGCTCCAACGAGGAGAACAGTGGCTTCTTGAAAACCTCCCCAGCCTGCGTCGTGCTACGGGAGATGCCATCTACAACGTTTGGGGCCATGCATATTCGATTCAGGCCCTGGTTCGTATGCACAAACGTCATGCGGAAGATGAGGCCCTGCAAAAAAGAATCACAGACCTAATCGAATTGCAGTATGAGAAGCTGTCGAAATATGCCTCCGTTGACGGGGGCTGGGGATACTACGACTTCCGTTATGAAGCGCGCCAACCCACGTCCTCGTCCATCAGTTTTGTCAACGGAACGGTGCTGATCGCATTCGCTGAAGCGAAAGACATTGGTGTGGCTCCGCCGGAGCGTGTAGTCAAACGGGCCATCGCCGCGTTGCTTCGTCAACAAAAACCGGACTTCACCTACCTGTATGGTGAATACTTGCAATACCAACCCATGCGAGGCATCAATCGCCCCGGGGGCTCACTGGGACGCTCGCAATGCTGCAATTGCGCATTGAGATACTGGGGCGATCAAAACATCACAGACAATGTCGTCAAGAACTGGCTCTACCGTCTTTACGTCCGTAATGGCTGGCTCGACATCGGTCGCAAGCGTCCGGTACCTCATGAGTCGTGGATGCAGGTCGCGGGTTACTTCTACTACTATGGGCATTACTACGCAGGCCTGAGCCTCAAGCTGTTACCAGAAGATCAACAGGCACCCTACCAAACAATGCTCGCCGAGTTGATGATCGATCGCCAGGAAAAGGATGGTTCGTGGTGGGACTACCCTCTGTATGACTATCATCAACCTTATGGCACCGGATTCGCCCTGATGACTCTACAACGATGCCTACCTAACAACGACTCAACTCCGTAAGAAAACGAAGTCACCGACGTCACCGCGTTCAACGACACCCCGGAGTCATGCATGAGACAGGCGGTCAACCTCCTATCCTAGTCAACGTTGCGCAGACACCTCCAACTGAATGCTCCACCTGTCGATCAGGCCCTGCCGACTGCCCAGCTCATTTTAGGCCGCGTTCAATCTCAACGACCTACGACTACTCCTAGCACTGTGTGATCTTTGGCATACGATCGCAACCCATAATCCCTTCTCTCAGCAGATAGATTCCTTGCACCTGCTCGTGTTACCTCTTCCTTCATGGCACTCACAATCACGCATCGCCCAGTCCTCACTGCGATAGCGAGCTGCGAGTCTATCCCGCAANAAAGGTGCATTTGATTGCCCACAGGCATTTTGAAAACNATGCCTCGCATCAAAGNAAGGAAAAATTCACAAAATGTTGGTTTTGGAAATACATTTCCCTGCGTGAGAGTGCAACACCACTGCAAAGCCATACTTNAAANTCAGCCACAACTACCNACTTACTTTNCCTGGTNCTNAGGTTCTACACCATCTCCAAACAAGCATCACTGTCCAANTTCGTANTACCGCGACTGAAAANNGACTCGNTNTCGACCGGTCGAANACATNCCTGAAAGGGCGGTCGCAATCCGGCTTCGTACTGCGTACAAAGCTAGTCGCTGTATGGCGCGCGTGACACCTTTGACCCGAACCCTGTCAATTCCTCATTAAGTGAATAGCGGTGAGCATGATAATGTTTTCACTTGAATTCAAAGCACCGTATTCGTCCCAAAGCCATTCAATCTCCTCCTCGTTGTAAGGCTGTCCTAAACGCTTCCGTATCCGAGTTTCAAGCAATGCTATGTCAGCCTAACGTCCTCCAGAAGGCAAGATACTATTGGCGTGAAGCATGACCGCCCAATTGACAATGCATTCCCACTGCTCATCGGTAACTGAGCTGGTTTTATTTTTACGCAGCGACTCAATATGGCCTTGAAGTATTCGGCAATGATATCGCTGCCACCAAAATTTCACAGAAACGCATCGCTGCTGGCAAACGCCAACGCGTTAACGAGTGTGACCACAAACAGGGACCGCAGATTAAATCTCCAAGCATGCCTCTGAAACGATCAGCTGAAAACCCACACACGAACCTCACCTTGTAAAACAACAGGGCGTTCAGTCTAGGGAGCGTCCCTCTGCGCTCCGTAAAATGTTTGGCTGCCATCAACTAAAGGGAGCCGGACTCCTCCCCCTTGAATATTAGCCGACCCTATTTTCGATCTGCCACTCAACTGGCCACCACTGCGAGACGCGAAGAGTATTCTCATTCCCGACAGACTTCGTCCGCGAACGCAACCGCTGGGCTTGTTTTCGAACCATTTCCTGGACGGCACCGATCCAAACGTCCAACCCCCACCCTCGGCGACCCGAGAACTAAATCCCATTTTTCATGCAGTCTCTGGACAACCAGTCCTATTCAGTGCCGAATGCCAACTGATCACCTACAAAACAAGCCTTGCTTGCGACCGCCGACTCCTTTTAAGACCGGGCCGCCAAATTGCCGCGTCAAGCCATCACAAATGTCAGCCGTCCAACCACATTTACAGGAAGGGAGATCTGCCGAAACCGACTTCCGTGTAGTCCCGCGGTTTGCCCCTGATGCACAGCCCAACACGACCACCAAAACGTCAGCGCAGCACGCGCGCCGCAAACACCGCGTAAAATGAAACAGTAAGCATTGAAAGAAACTAACACGCCGTTTCCCGGGCAGGACATTGATCAAATCGAATGCATCCTCTTTTCAATGAGGCACTTTCGTGCCACCAACCCATGAGTCATCCCTTTAGTGGATGTCCGTTGCCAGGTATCAATAGCCACCGGGCCAGGCAAACACGGGCGGGCGGGTTCAACCGCCAAACACTTCGACGTAGACCTCTTCATTGAAGCCAACAAGTACTTTCTTTCCAACAATCAAAGTGGGCGCGCGCAGATTGCCAGTTGGCCCAAGCATCATCCCGACCAAAACACTGTCATCGGGACGATCTTTCCGCAGATCGACCTTTGTCACCTTCTTTCCTTTGGCAACCAAAAGATTGGATTTTCCGTCAAGCAACTCCAACGCGTCTGAGTCGCCATAACGCACTTTTCTAGCGTCAATTTCCTCTGTCACTTTCACATCGCGGGGCGCAAGAAACTCCTGCGCACGAGTGCAGGACGTTCAGCCCTTGCGGTGGTAACTCCACCCAATAGTCTTTGCCATCGAACATGATTCCTTTGTAGTAAATTTCATGGTGCCTATTTGGATTGTAACATGATGTCCAAGAGGCGAAACGGTACCTCCAGGCCGCGTAATCGCATTTTGAGCACCAGTCAGTGTTGTCTCTTCACAGAAAAAGCTTTACGCATAATCAATCCCCCACTGTGCTCTCAACCTGAGTTCGCCAGCCCGAACCGCTCCGGTTACTCATGCGTTCGGGGCTACCGTCGGCTCAACATACGGTCCTTCAGGGATGACAGCAATTCCAGCATCACCTTGCCGCTGCACACTATCCTTGATCGCCTGTGCGACGGAACGGATCTGCTTGACGCCTGTGAGGGCCCACTGTGCTTCAGTTAACTGGGGGCAATAAAGATGAATCTCCCCAACCGCCATGGGTTTCAACTGCATTTGGCTCTGCCACTCGTCCACGTCCGCGTGCGTTTTTGCAAACAACTGTTGAAGAAAAACCTCGGATCCCAGCTCTACCAATCGACGCTGCGAGTCACTGAATTCTTTCGAACCAAACCCCTCACTACACTCTGAAGCGATGATCAAATCGCCGCCTGGTTCAAGGATATTCATTGCACCCACCATCCCTTTGATCGTCTGATAATAAGTCTTATCAAGCGGATAGCCGGACGCTGTTGTCACAACGGTTCGGTACTTCCTCGGAACCTCTACTTGACAGTATTGCTGCACAAACTCGATTGCCTGATCATGTGATGTTAATATTTCACCAAAGTTAATGAATGACAGGCACCGATCCTCATCCAGGACAGTGTTCAACCCCATTGCACCACCAATCAACTTCACAATTTCAACCTGTTCTTCGTGCAAGGGATTGTGCCTGAGGTTACACGCCACCGCTCCTGGATCGGCCATGAAACGCGAACTGTGAAACGTCGTGATGGTTTCCGCATGCGCAACCCCCGGAGCGATCACTTTACGGCCACCAGAATAACCTGCCATAAAATGGGGCTCGACCAATCCTGTAGCAATTTTCAGATCAGCCTGCACGAAACAACGATTCAGTTTGACCACCGTACCTCGGGTGGCAGTCTTACCGACGAAAACATGCCCAGCATCATCCCGAGCATCATGGTTCTTGATGCGAATATTCTCGAGTACCCACGAATCTCCTACTAATTCAACGAGTTCTTCACCGACATTCGGCCGATGCAAACCAGTTGCGACGAGAATGGTAATTTCATTTTTAGGAATTCCGTGGGCCAAAAGAATTTCAACCAATGGTCTAAGAAACAATTGGTTGGGAACTGGTCGCGTTATATCACAAATCGCAATGCAAGCACTCTTACGCCCACGCGCCCAATCGCAAGTGTGATCTGCACTCAGCAACCGCGCATGCCTGCGATCGTCTACCGCGTTCACAGGCGATGCAAGTGCTCTCGCAACCGCTTCACCTGGGTCTACCAGTCGCGGCATCTTCGGCTTACGAATCACATCAGCGGTCACCCCAGCTGGAATCTCAAGCTCTAACCCCTCGCGGCCGTAATTCAATCGAATCCTCGATCCCATGCTACTACCGTTTCAAATTCAATAGAATCGCGTCTACAGCACCACCAACGCCTAGTGCCTGAACCCTCAAGCCTGACACTGCTGAGTTCGAACCTCCAGGCATGTCCTACCAAACGTGATCATCATACCCCAAAACAACTGGCAAACGCACAATTTACACCTGATTTGCGGCACCGTGCCCGCATCACTCGACGAGCGATCCGCCTTCTCAATACAGTTGTCTGCGCGTTGCATATCAATCATAATAAAGCCTCGATGATTCGATTTGGCTGTCTTTGCGACTGCTGTCTTGAGGCTCGCTCAATTCCAGTCGCAGTCCTCCATTTCGCAGTCCTCCATTTCGCAGGCTCCTGAAGTCGCACTCGCCCTGTTCACTCTCCCTACCGCCGGAACCCAACCATGAAGCTCATGCCTGTTGCATTGGCACTATTGCTGATGCCCTCAGCAATCGCCGAGACACTCAACCAACTAACAGAATCCGAAAAGCGAAGCGGTTGGACGTTACTGTTTGACGGCGAATCAACCGATGGGTGGCGAAACTACAAGAAGGATACAGTCTCTGACGGCTGGAAAGTGGTTGACGGTGCTTTGGTGCGAAGTTCGCGCGGTGCTGGCGATATCATGACAAAAGCCAAGTTTGACGCTTTCGAACTTTCACTCGAGTACAAGATCAGTAAGGGCGGCAACAGCGGCGTGATGTTCCACGTCGTTGAGGGTGACGGTCCTCCCTGGCGAACGGGGCCTGAAATTCAGGTACAAGACAACGTTGATGGACATGATCCACAAAAGGCTGGATGGCTTTATCAACTTCACCAACCGACAGTGCCCAAGTGGGCAACCAATAAAGAGCCTGTTGATGCAACAAGACCTGCAGGAGAATGGAACCAGCTCTACATAAGAATCAACAATGACGATTGTGAAGTCTGCATGAATGGGGTGCGTTACTACCGCTTTAAACTCAATAATGCCGATTGGAAGAACCGCATTGCCAAAAGTAAGTTCGCAAAATTTGATGGATTTGGAACCGCGGGCAATGGGCATATCTGCCTGCAGGACCATGGGAATGAAGTAGCCTACCGGAACATCAAGATCAGAGAATTTGATGATGACGGGACCGTTCCGCAGCCCATCGATGGAAAACTAGGATTGAAAGGAGAACTTGCGTTTCCCAAACTGAAATGGGATCAATGGGAACCCGTCAATGACGCCGGCAAAGTCAGACCCCTCCGACTCATGGAACTCACCTACGCCAACGATGGAACCAACCGCTTGTTCGCGGCCTCACAATTCGGCGAAATCTGGACGTTTGATAATAGCCGAGACGTTGATACTTCCAGCCTTTTTCTGGATCTACGTGGCAAAGTAAAAGACTTTTCCACACGTGGATCAAACGAACAGGGACTGCTGGGTCTTGCCATGCATCCGAGCTTCAAGAAGAACGGCCAGTTCTTTGTTTATTACTCACACCCAACCGAACCCAAATCGGTTGTTTCAAGATTCAACGTCTCAAAAGATGACCCAAATAAAGCGGACCCTGAATCCGAAACGATCGTCATGGAAATCGATCAACCATACCAGAACCACAACGGTGGCCCGATCGAATTCGGCCCCGATGGTTTTCTTTATGTAGCGTTGGGCGATGGTGGTGACCGTAATGATCCACACGGGAACGGTCAAAATCTAGGCACCCTGCTCGGTTCCATTTTGCGTATCGATGTGAACCAGTCCAGCGATGGCAAAAACTACAGCATCCCTGCTGACAACCCTTTCGTCGACGTTGCCGGGGCTTGCCCCGAAATCTACGCCCACGGTATCCGGAATCCTTGGCGTATTGCCTTCAACAAAGAAGATGGCACGCTCTGGGTTGGAGACGTGGGGCAGGAACTTTGGGAGGAAGTCATTGTCGTGAAAAAGGGGGGCAACTACGGGTGGAGCGGCCGCGAAGGGTCACATGCCTTCGGTAACCGAAAACTCACCACCAAGGTTTCAAAGCCACTGGAACCCGTCTGGGAATACGATCATCAGATCGGCAAGTCAATTACGGGAGGACGCGTCTACAACGCTTCACGAATCCCCGCATTGACCGGTAAATATCTCTACGCCGATTATGTCACCGGATCGATCTGGGCACTCCACTATGACGCCAACAGCGGAAAACTGGTCAGCAATGAGCAGGTTGTTCCGGAAAGCGTCGCTGTTCTGGCATTTGGCGAAGACCAAAATGGTGAGGTTTACTACCTCACCAACAGCAGTCGCGGTGAAAGCATCTATCGGTTCGCCAAGTAACCTTCACCGTTCGCGGACACGATCTAGACAAACTGAGACGTAGCCACAACCACGTGACTCGCGTCCCGCGTTTTACTAGCTACCGCAACATCGCATCGCACCATCACAAACGGTCGACAGGATACACCTGTCGGCCGTTTTTCTTTCCACAACGATGCTACCACCAGGTAATGCATGCGTAATCCTTCTGAGTGCCGCAGGTGACAGGTTTGCCCAACCGGAAGCTAGCTATCCGAAGCCAACCACCCCACCCGCTGAGGGCATTCGCCAACCCAGCTCTTTCATTTTGAGATACAAACACTGCACATTTGGAATCCATCACAACGGAAAACCATGCTGCTCACCATGGAATCCTGATCGCACAACGCCCGCCTTGCATGACCCTCACATTGAGTAAGTCAGCTGGCCAAACGTCAGGACGCAGGGGGCTGATACGCGTTACCGGTCTCCACCAATTCAGCCTGCAATTCACCCACACTTGTTGGCTCACAAGACAATACAACAGATTTGGGCTTCCATACGAAGGTTTTGATTAACCAAGAAGTCCCAAACCAAAAGCAGGCAAAAACGCCGCCTGGAATCCATCCCGCAAACAGGGCCCCCATCGGTGCTGTATCGCTGAATGCCTCTGGGGGAGCATCTTGCCTCGACTGCCAAACTTGGTACCCAACCTCAAGCCCAAGAAAGAGCGTCAGCCAACAAACAAAAGCACTCATAAAGAGCAGAATCAAAGGCCCGATGATCCCGGACATGCGCCCCCCGATGAACGCCAAGACAGCGGACACCAAGCCGCCCACGCAGAAAATGGGAATGAATATTTCCTGAAGCGGTGTCATCAAATCTTCTCCCTCGCTGAACAGTCCCAATCTGGAAATTCGAAAACGACACCCCGGATGCCAAACGTACGGTTCCATGCGAAAGCCGTAAGCAGAATAAAAGTCTCACTCATCAACGCCCACATCCTTACTGTCGATTCCCCCGTCATTCACCCGTCCCGTCATACCGAGTCTGCGTCTACGATAATGCGAATACCCTACCAACCCCATCGTGCACAGAAACGCAATCAGATACAAAACGGTGCTAAACAAGAGGTGAATCGCCGGAAATAAAAAGATGTGCATGTGCGCGGCACTGTTCATCGAATCTGACGGTTCCGTCTGCGATACGAATAACGCGAAGAACGCCACGCCTGTCAAAGCGATGATGTACGCGGCAAACAACATTGGCAGCACCCTATTCGAACCACCTTTCCAACGCCAACCAGCGATCACGAGACCGGGTGCCTGACTGAGCCCACTGAAACCTGCAATCATGAAAGTAGCAAACACTGAAGAAACTGGCTCACTGGCTCCACTGCCAGAACCTTCTTGAAACAGATTGATCATTGCCATCACTACCGTCAACGTAAACAACACCAGTAGAACGCAGAACGATATTGGCGAGCGTGACACCGCAACTTTGCCCTGCACAGCGGATCCTGGTTCAACAGAATGCTGGTCCGCCGGAACACCAGATGACTTGTACGGGTTCTCCATTGTCTCGCCTTTTCTCCATTGTCTCGCCTTCAAATCCGAGTTGTCATTGAACCAGGGCATCCGTTACATGGCCATTCCGCTAGCCTTGCCATGACTTTACATTGCAAAGTAATTGCCCCGAATGCGGTTGTCAACGCTCGAACCGCACATCTCCGAGACGCGAATTCTCCTCAGCTTCTCACTGCCGGACGGTTTTACCACTCGCCTTCAACAGCAGAACGCGAATCACTGAACCAATGAGTGCTTACTTACGGATCAGGTAAAGATCACTCTTACTACGGAGGATCAAATCATTGCCGACCACAGCAGGAGATGCCATGTATCCATCACCGAGTTCGGATTTGTGAAGCAGCTTATAATCGCGGCCTGGCAAGATCGTGACGACCTCACCCGAGGTCCCAAAGAGATAGATTTTACCATCAGCAAAGATCGGTGACGCTGCAAACTCCTTAGCCACTCGCTTTTGCCAGATGACTTCGCCAGTGTCAGGTTCTCTACACGAAACGATGCCGTCATCGCTGTTCATGTAAAACAAGCCGTCAACCATCAACTGAGATGACTTCTTGGCAACTCCTTTTCGGTCGGACCATTTGATGTGCGTCCCGGTAACGTCGCCCTGTCCATCGGCCTGTACGGCCACCATGGACCCACTTCCGTTAGTAATGAACAGCAAGCCGTCGTGAAAAAGCGGTCTTGCGGAGGCATTCATTCCAGCGTGATACACCTTCCACAGCTCATCGCCCGTTTCTGGATTGTAAGCGATCGTGGCTGCTGCAGAAGGATAGATCAACTGTTCTTTGCCATCGACCACAATCACCTGCGCCGTGCAATACGCTTTCATGCGATCTCCGTTGTCCGTACCGTAGTCAATACCACGATCTTTCTTCCAGAGCGTGGAGCCATCTTCGGCATCAAAAGCAACAACGTATTGCACATCGAACCCATCATACGCAACAAAGAGTTTCCCATCGTGAAGGATGAGTGAGGAAGCTGGCCCACGATGATGATCACACGCCAAGTCCCGACGACTCCAAATCTCTTTGCAAGTAGCCGTATCAAGGCACGCGGTGAGATACGTTCCAAAATGCACATAGACTCTGCCCTCCTCAATGACGGGAGTGGGCGTTGCATAGCTATTCATTGGATGGCAAAAAGCGGGAGACACATTCTCTACGAGGACTTGATCATGTATCACATTCCCTGTCATGCGATCGACACACAACACTGACATCTTTGAGCCGTCTTCTGTCGCAGTGGTCAGCCAGATCTGGTTGCCCCAAACCACGGGGGAAGACCAGCCCTTGCCGTGGATTGCCGTTTTCCACTTGACCACTGACTCGTCCACTTTATCGGGTAAGTCCGCACCCACTGCATGCCCATCACCCTCGGGCCCCCTATATTCAGGCCAACTTTCCTCAGCAAACACCGAACCAGAAAACACCAAGGTTGAACAACACAGAATCATTAACAGGCTACAAACTCTCATAAAACTTCTGGGGGGCAACGAGTGGGAATCTGACAGAACGAGAGAAGGTTTGACATTCGGGGAAAANCAACGTGAGCGGAGCAAGTCAGCTGTCGCTGGGAAGTCCAGTTATAGCTGATTCGCAGCAAATGGGCACGTATTGTCTTACCAGATNGAGAGGGAGGGCTTGTTCTTGCCCTTGTACTGATGGCTCAGCAATGCCCCACGCACATTCGCGAGCAATTTGCTCCCGTGCCGGATAGAAGACAGAATAATGACGGATCNATACAAAAACCGGCGTGATCTATCCAATCAAAACCCAGCCAACCGCCCTACACTCTGAGCACGGCTCAGCCAACAAAATTGCGGAAACCACGTTTGTGTTGACGCAGCAGAGCGTCAACACCCGCCCATGCGTCAACAGAAAAAACTCGGCACGCCCACCGCTCGGCCGAGCTTGAACCTTTCAGGAACACGTATCCGATGACTGGACTCGAACAGCACAAGACCTACCGAGACCTGCCGGCGTTGGCGGGATTATGTGAAATGCGTCGAGCGATCAAGTCTGACTGGTCTCTCGATGAAAGCGTCACACGCCTGAAACGGCTTCACTATGTTCTCCGACGAGTCCATGAAACACTGATTGCAAGAATCCCGGGCGAACCAATCTATGAATTGAAAACACTTTACAGTCACCACGCCTACCTGTGTGCTGAGCAGGTCACGTCAATCCGCAGTCGCGTCGGCGAAATGCGAGAACCACCTTTGGGCCTCGATAAGGTGCCAGACTTAGGCCTCGAATCAACCCTGGATGAACTTTCACGGTGTCCCGATACAGTTCAATTTCTTTCAGGCGTTTACCTGGTCGTACTGCCGGAATGTCTCGCTGCCTGTGAACGTCTTCGCGTGGATGCTCATCCTGTCGCGGATGCCCCAACCGTACGCATCGCAAAGCTGATGGCCTACGAACTAACAGAACTATGTCAAACCGGTACGCCGTGCATTGACTGTCTGCTTCTCAATGAGAATGAGGCAGCGAACACTAAGTGGAAAAACCATCTCCAGGCGTACCTAAGCTCATGCGGCTCGATCGATGGAACCTTGGATCCCCAAGATGGAACGCCAGAGCCTTGGTATCCAAACGAAAAAAAGTCGTATCAGCATGAACCACAACGGGACGAGCGCTTCCGCGATCCCTACAACGCAGGCGTCAATCCAGAAGCCTTTCTGTATGACGAACAATACGCCGCGGCAGACAAAACTCTGATGATCTATTACAAACGTCTACGCGAACTAGACGTTCCGGAAGTGATGGCCACCATTCTGACTGACTTGGGCAACGCCGAACCATGGGAATTCCACATGGAAATGACGCGCCAACTGTGGGACGAAGCCCGCCACGCCATGATGGGCGAAGTTGGATTTGCGTCACAAAACATCGACTGGACCGAAATTCCAATCAATTTCACCTGGTCAAAAAACCTGAATACGCAGCTAACTCCGCGCGAAAGGCATGGTGTCCTGTTCTTCATTGAGCAGGGCCTGATGCCAAAGACGGGCAAACGTTACGAATGGGAAGTCGCAACCGAAAGTGGTGATCCTTTGGCAAAACTGTTCCAAGATTTTGACTGGGCCGACGAAGTGCTGCACGCCCAAATTGGACGACGTTGGTACGTTCCACGCTACAAGTCACTCAACGAAGCCATGGCGTTTGGAGACGAGTGTTGGTCGCAGGTCCTCAGCAACTGGCAGGAATACAAAGACCAAGGACTCACAGAGCACCGCAACTGGTGGCCAGAACTCTATACAAAAGTCTGTAAACATCGGGGAGTCACACCGGACCCCAACACACTCGCTTTCCATGAAACCTATGAGCAGAAGCGAGCTGATCTTGAGACGCTTTGAAACGTGATGGACCACAACCACGCTAACGCGACTCCGGCCAATTCAAATGATGATGCAGAAATCTGTAAGTGCCCTGCCCATTGATGGTGTGCGGCCCGTCAAAAAACTCTATCTCAGTTAAATCGCCAAGACCGAGTTTGTTGTAATGCCGTCTCACCTTGGCATATTCCCAAGCAACCCACTCATCAACTCCAACGCCATCATCATGCCCCCGTTCCACCATGAAAGGACGCGGCGTCATCAACATGGATAACTCGGCATAATTGGCAACGTGGCCCATGTTCCATTCAAAGATTTCATATTCCCCCGTCCATAAGTAACTGAATTTCGCATCCACCGATGCGTTTTTCGCTACCCATTCGTTGTAGTCAGCACTGCAAATCGAAAGACAGTATCCGGGTTCTTTGTCAGTCTTTGGTAGCATGGGAGGAACCCTCACCGCTGTCTTGCCGCCATACGAAAGGCCATAGAACCCAATTCGTTCCGGATCAACGTATTCCAAATCGCTCAGCCATCGCAGCGTGACCAGATGTTGCGGAATGATATAGCTAAAAAGCGAAAGTCCAATCGGATTCGACTTGCGTTGCAGGGTCCGGAACCTGTCACCTCCACGGTAAGGATTTTGAGGTGCATAAACCACAAAACCACGTCGACACAGTTCCGCAGCAAATGATTTATAGGCGCGGTAACCTCGTGATTCAGGGCCACTGATCGTGTCCATCGGCACCCCCTCCAAACCATGCTGACACACCACAACAGGACGTTTCTCAGTTGGCTTCAAATCCTTCGGCAGCAACAAAACACCAGCAGCAATCACATCTTCATAAACATTGAGCGTGACTTCGTAACCCAGCATTCGCTCGTTCTCCAGCACCAGTCGCGAACGTGGAGTGGGATCAACCGTCGGCGTTGGCAACTTGCCAAACAACTCACCATGCACGCGTTCCCTTTCAACATCTGCATCACGAACAAAGGAATCCGCCGAGGAACGGTCCAGTTTCCCAAACCGTGCATCCCTCACCCGATGAGCTTTTCGCACCAATTGCTGCGTGAACGCAACCATTTGCAGAACTTGTTGTTGCTGGCGTGCTGCATCAGAAAAATGCTTGCGTTGTTCTTTGAGCTCTTGTCTTTTGTCTAAGGCCTCATTCTCAGTGGAGCAAATCTCCTGAATGCACGATTGCACAAGTCCGGACGCCAGTGCGGGTTCAATCGAGCCAGAACTCCCTATGACGCGAATGCTGTTTTCAGCAACCTGTTTTGGCAACAACTCCCGTGCTCGTCTGACTTCAGCTAACACCGATTCTACTACTGGAGTTTGGATCACCCCGGGTGCTGCAACGTTCCTGCCCACAGAAGCAGCTTCCCTGATCTCGGGTATCTCCGGCGCAATTTCTATGAACAACTTTCGCGGAGCAATCATTGCGGCGAGCTCCGCATCACCATGCTGATTGAGAAGCCCCCATACATTTCGATAAATGGGTTCCTGCCACACATTCTCGCGCTGATCGAAATACCCACTCACAATCGCTGCGTCGATCCTCGGATCCAATGCAGCGCTGTACAAAGCCAACAGCCCTCCTTCGCTTACCCCCGCGACAACGCAGGGAACATCATGGGTCTCATTCCGTAACTCGAACTGATCTATCGCGGCAAGTACTTTTTGCACTTCGTACCCAATGACGTGCCTCCCCATTTCGAACGCTTGCCGATAAATGAACTCTCGGTGAGACAAGTTTGTTGAACGTCCAATCTCATCGTTACGACTGAATTCATACCCACGACTGATCACCGTGGGCACCAAAACCTCACAACCCATCAAGGCAAAATTCAAAGCATACTCAGGTGCGCTGGTCTTGGCACTGATTGTATCCCCCGGTGCTTTTGCAGAATTTAGTTCACCTTCACCACCGAAAGAACCACCTCGCGCCACCACGCCACAAATCATCTCTGGTGTCCAATCTGCATCGGGAATCGCGACCACCCGTGCAACCACATCACCATTCTTGGGGCGCAGCAGCAAGCCTCTCGCATCTAAGCCATCCAACACCTTCC
>NZGD01000309.1 GCA_002690925.1 Rhodopirellula sp. | reverse complement strand
AGCCGACCAGTGGTACCGCCGATGACGTTTTCGGAAGGTGGTGGACCCTATTGGCTGTGATGTATCTCGTACTGGGATTGGTAACCAACCTCCTTGCCAACGCTAGCACACGGCTAGCGAGGGCACCCGATCAAGGGATCGAGCTGATGGGATCGATGCGGAACATGGTACAGCATGACTTGAATGACGTGATGCTGCCGGTGCACCCGATCCCAGCTATCCCAAACATGACTTGGTTGGTGGACTCAGGCGCGGGATATCACCTGTGCAGAAACCTGGATTGGTTCTCTGAGATAGACACCGGTGCGCCAGTACAGTCATTCAGAGTGGCGCATGCGAAACGACTTGAGACAAAAGGGGTCGGCACAGTGCCTTTCCCTGTGAAGGATATCAGCGGCCAGGTGGTGGTTGTGAACCTGACTGGAGTGTACTACGCACCCGACCAGCCATTCAATCTGCTGTCGGTGGGTTGCCTCATGGACTCAGGTTTCGACAGCCCGGACTTCAGGGGGTGTACCATCCACAAGGAGGGCAGGAAGTACGTGATGTCCAGGTGCAAGAATGTGTACCACTGGATTGGAGCATCACTGGATGAGATGCAGCATCCGAATGTGTTCACCCCGGCAGCGCCGGTGGATCAGACTCAGGTGGTGGAACGTGAAACAAAACAGAGCCAGGTGGATACACGCGCCCCAAGGGATACCACTGTGTGGCAGTGGGTGCGGTCCGAATACCGGAAATATGCCGCCATGCTCACCGGGGGTCGATTCGATGTGGACCTTTTCAGCTCGAATGGAGCGGTCCTAGGAGACTCGCAGGAACCTGAGGGGATGACTGTTGGACAGGACTGCTTCACAGCAAACTGGTGGGGGAAGTATTTCTATGGAATGCCTCCATTCGAAAATGCGGTGATCAACAGAGTCCTTAATAAGGCAGTAACGGACTTTGAATACGCCCCGCAGGAGACGGTACACATGTTCCTTGTCCCAGTGAATGTCACGGCGTCGTGGTGGCCGTTGACACGATACTTCACGGAGGTGCACCGGTATGCTCCCGACTCAGTGATCTTTTCAGTCCCATCGGAACTCGCAGTGGAACAGCGTGGTGTCTCAGACGCAGGAGAGGAAGGTGGTGCTGGCCGTGTGCTCATTGAGGGATGTCCTTTTGAGGTGGTGATATTATACAGAGATGCAACCACACCAATCAGGACTGACGATTACGTCAAGGCACATCTCAGACTGGGACATTACGGACCAAAGCACATCTGCAAATTGCTGGAACAAGGGGTGAATATAGGGTTGAATCTGAAACAAAAGCACCTCCTCACTGAAGCTGGCAAATGTCATTGCAGAGCATGTGTATTGGCAAAGATGAAAAGGCCAGTGAAACAGCCCAAGCATGACCTAGAAAAACTGTATGGTGAGCTGAAACCGTATGAGTTCACAGTGTCAGATATCACAGGCCCTATCGATCCACCTGCACCGGACGGAAGTAGATACCTAATCCACTTTACCTGCATCCGCACCAGGTATACCGATATGTACACAATGGTGTACAAATCTGAGGCAGGGTACTATCTACAGAAGTTCCTAGTCATAGTACGCAGCAGAGGTTTCGAACTGAAAGGCATGGTTCTGAAAACGGACAACGACTCCGTGTACACGGGAGAGGATACAGACTTCGTCAAAATCTGTAAACAAGAAAGCATCAGACAGAAGTTTGTGGACACCCTAATGCACGAGCAGGCCGCATTTGCGGAAGCTATATGGAGAGTAAGATCAGGTACAGCCAGGGCACTGCTACTGACCAGTGGTCTCGGCAAAGATAAATGGGTGTGGGCATACAGACATGCGAATTTTATCGCTAACCGCATGCCCCACAGCAATAACAAGTGGCAGATCCCGTTCAACATGGTATTCAGAAAACAGTACGATATGTCACTCATAAGAGTCTTTGGGTGCAAAGCATTTTTCTGGAAAGACGGTGAAAAGAGAAAGAAACTGGACGACAAAGCAGTAGAGGGCATGTATGTGGGNCAGTCNGAAGATGGCNGNGCATACTGNGTCTACGACATTGCAGCAGACAAAATCAGGAAGGTTGGTAAACCNGTATTCTTTGAGAGCTTNGACAGCTTNGGAGAAAAGATCTCNGACCGATCTATGGTTGACCACCTGCTCCTAGAACTGGACNANGATNTCCCACAAACGCCTCCGAAACAGTTCCAGCCCCTGCTGTCACCGGACACCACAGAGAATCTGGTCATTGTGTCTCACAGTGCTTTCTATGATACAGATGATAAGGAAACCTATGCCATCCTGGAACTCAGAGTAGGTAATCAGAAGCCAGCGCTAAACATCTGGACATACCTGTCAAGCTTCCTGGAGGATAGGAGCCAGGGGATGACCAATGACGAACAGGGTCCACGAAAAGTTCAGCACTGGGAGGTTTACACGAAGTACATGAGAAGCAAGTTATGCTCAGGCCAGATTAATGTGTACTATCCTCTGTTTGCCCAGGTGCTCACTAGTCCAGGTGGTGGAAAGAAGTGGTACACTGGCACAATTGTGTCGTTGGACCTCAACAGTGAGATGGTGTACGGAGGATGCATGATGCCGAGCGAAAGCAACAGGGCGGACGACTGGATCGGACCTGCTGACCTGAAGAGAGCAGAAGTTAGGTTTGAGAACCCTGACAGTGGTGACTTCAACTGCACCACCGATGACGGATACATTGGTGTGGCAGTTGGCGAAAAGATGCCCGCATCGTACTCAGATCCACGCTCTATCAAACATGCTATGACCTACCCAGACTGGAAGGACTGGGAAGCCGCCATCCAAAAGGAGATAGACTCAATAGAGTGTCATGGGGTTCTGGAGTATGTGGAAAAGGTACCTTGGGACGCAGACGTCTTAGGTTGCAGGCTCCTACTGACTACTAAGACTGATAAAAACGGATGCAAGGAAAGGTGCAAAGGAAGGTTAGTGTGCCAAGGATTCGGTCAGAACCTGGGTGTGTCATTCGAGGACACCTATGCTCCCACCATGCACCTGGAATGTCTCAGGATATTGATGGTGCTAACACTCGCTCTAACCCTAACGACCAAGCACTTGGATGTTGCGACAGCATTCCTGAACTCTGATATCAAATATGACGTCTACGTGAGGCTCCCGGAAGGTTATCATAAGAAGTATACTCATGCTAAACTGGTGAAGTCGCTGTATGGACTGCGTCAGGCAGCGAAGGACTGGTTTGACACACAGGATGACTTTCTGATGAAATTCGAGCCGAACCTGAAAAAGTGCACACTGGAACCCTGCTTTTACTACCTGATCTCAGATAAGGTTATCTTTTTGGTTCTGGTCCATGTGGACGACTATGTAGTGGCTCACAACAGTGACACATACTATGCGAAGTTCCTTAAGGCTTTTGGAAAGCGTTTCAAGGTAAACGAACTGGGGGAACTGGATCACATCCTACAGATGGGAGTGTACTGGAACAAAGACCGCACAGAGGTGAGCTTCAGTCAGAAGAGGCACATAGAAAAAGTGGCTGCTCGATACGGTCTGACAAACTGCAAACCAAAATACATACCGATGTCCACTGACAAGGAACTGAAGAAAGGGGAACCTATGGAGAGTCAATCACCCTACCTGAACTTACTAGGATCTCTGATGTGGGTAGCCAGGTGCACCCGTCCTGACGTACAGTTTTTGTGTCAACTACCTGGCGCAGTTCAGCCACTGCTACACTCTGGAACATTTCACTGCACTGAAACAGGTAGCGAAGTACCTGTACACTACTCGAGATCTGAAATTTTTCCTGTATAAACCACAGAAGCCTTTCCAGGGTGAAGTGGACCTTGTGCAGTGGACCGACTCGGACTGGGCTACAGATAAGAATGACAGAAAATCCATCACTGGACACATCTCTTTCGTGCTAGGCCAACCAGTCAGTTGGGGATCGAGAAAGCAGAAGTCGGTAGCTCATTCTTCCACAGAAGGTGAACTGGTAGCGGCTGTGGATACAGCAAAGGAAGGAAAGTATCTGTCTAACCTCATTGGACAGCTCTACAAAGTCAAGAAACCGATGACTATAAAAATCGACAACCAGGGAGCCAAATTCCTATGTGAGGGAGAAGGTGTCTCACAGAGGGCAAAGCACATCGATCTGAAGTTCTGGGCACTTAGAGACTGGGTCGCTGAGAAAATTTTCAAACTGATCTATGTGGCTACTGATGCGAACATTGCTGACATGATGACCAAGGCTCTGGGACAGATAAAATTGGATGCCTTTAGGTATGCAGCACATGTGAGGTGAGGTAGGCACTTACTGGCTCTCGGTCCAGCAAGTAGGTGGTGTGTGATGCAGAGCATTTACAGGCATGGACTTACAGGACCTGACGCCACACGGTAGGGAGTGCCGTGGGGAGACGTGCGCGATGGTGATCGCGTGCGGCAATAGTCGCGCCAATTTATCCTCAGCGCCGCAGGCAAAAATTTGGCCGATTTTGAAAGATAATACTTTATTTGGAGTATTATCATATGATAATATGCGATTTTTTCCCATCATGATATTCATATCTATCATATGAATCATGCTGCGCTGTCATGCGCTGTCATATTATCCAGATAGAATCACAACGTGATCTGTCGCACAGACATCTGACTGGCTCACAATTTGGGGCATATATTGTGGCACACTTGTAGTTATTCTTACTGGCTAGAAGTGTATGTATGGCTTTGCCGTGATAGTCTGTTTCCTGCTTTATACCTGTTGCCATACAAATGTATACCTCGATGTAGATTTGATGGTTGTTTGATGTCTCGTTCTTTCGTCCTGAAGTTCTGTGCTGTACTTATACTATTGTAATCAATTCATTTAATCACTTTATTGCTATTTTTAGAAATATTAAAAACTCTCGCCGGAGGCCCTGCTCTGCAACTCCCTGAACTGTGACTTGCCTTGTACTTGCTTGCACTTGCTTGTAAACTTCCCTTTGAAACCTTGCGGCTTCTCAGGTTATGGGCCCACTCACGGTTTAAGTGAGTGTGGCAAGTACCGCAATAAAGCCGGAAACCTTTATTTCCGTTAAAAAGAGAGCTGTTCCGTCCCGGTTGCAACCTAATCTTGAACGAAAAAGTTGTCAGGAACCCCTGCGGACAAAGTTGGACGACGACAAGGACGACTAAACTTAAAGGTGAGACGCGACACCAACCTGGAACGACGACCAGAAGACTGCTGAAAGTGCGAAACAAGTGCTATTTTTTCGCAAACCGGGAACGCTATCCCGGTCGACTCGGTAAGTGCCCGGTTACGACCGTTGTTAGGTTTGCGCTTCGTTTCTTTTTACGGACAGGCCTCGAAGTTTTCGGACTGGTTCAAAGCTTGCCCTGTAAAACGTTGCGAACGTGAACGTTTTCTCTCGAGAAAACTAGGCACTTCAGACTACAGCATACAGTGCATATCACTGCACCCCACACACAGGAAACACTGGTAACCTGGTCAGGCCCGGCGCGGCTGCAGGTACCGGTCAACAACAAACAGAACGTGTCCAGCCCAACCAAGACGCTGCAACGTGAACACGCTTCTGACTAGTGGGCAGTCAACAGGCCCACTGACTTTTACGACGCTCGAACTGAGCTCGCTGACTTCGACAACACTCAACTGAGTTGCGACTTTCAACCTCGAACCCTCACGGTTCCCGTCCCTGGTGTCGAAGGGTAACAAAACGGGGGCTGGCCTCAGTACTATCCTACCTACGGGGTACTGTCACGTAGGTGCATAACATAGGTAGTAACTTGGCCTGCTAGAAAGTGAACGCTTACACTTGCTGAGACCTGCAAAGGCACTCCAGTCAGGCAGGCACCGTTACGCCCTTTTCTAACGTGTGAAGTAGGGAAGGAAAGACGTCTGTGTTTGCCCCTAGGACTGACAGGATAGAGTGTGTACTGAGTATAACTGTTTCTCTGCGAGCCTTGGTTGGTACCTAGTATTTCAAAAGCGTCTTGCAGAGACTCGGTTCGAAAGGACACACTAGATACAACTTGTGCGCTGTGAGAGCAATATTTGGTAAGGGTTCGAAACATATCTCTCACAGACGACACTGAGTGGAACAACACACCACTCCCCGGAAAGTACACAGGACTGAACAGCACAGTACAGACTGACTTGAACAGACCACACTGAACTGAACTGACTGAACCATGACTACGCTACCTATGCGCAGCAAACCTGTCCCCTTGCCTACACTGCTGGACCCCAATATGGGAACAGCACCGCAGAGGGCAGCCGTAAGCACTATCGACCCTGATAAGATAGCGAAGAACCTGAAGAGCAACGGGTTCGTTGCGTTCAACGGAAAGGGACAGAACATACGCAGGGACTTCAAGCAGCTGCACAGAGATATGAAGTTGCCCCTGTGCAAGAAAAGTGAGTGGTTCACAGAGCTTCTGGATATCACACCTCAAACACCACAGGACCCTCTTCTGCCTCCACTACCGGACATTCTCTACAGCACGCAGGCAAACACTATCCTCGCGGAAGTGCTGATGAAACTTGTTGAGAGGAACAGCGTGCCATATACTCTGATAGAGAAAATATGTGCCAACGATCAGGACGGGCGCAGAGCACTGCTTGTCTTAGATCGAAAGTATCTTCCAATACACACTGTAGACATGCAGGTGATGAGGAAGAACCTGCTGCTGAAGGTCACGGGCAAAGGTGACCCGTGCGTGACACTCAGAGCTGTGATAGAAGCTGGGGATACGCTCCAGGAGGCTGAGAACTATTCGCCGTCATCGCTGGTGGGTGATCTCATAGAGACCATCGCAGAAAACCCGGCCTACATGATAGTACACCGTGAACTTACCGCAGACAGACAGGTAGGGGTGGTGTTTGACCCGGAGTATGTGGTGGACAAAATTCAGACCGAGTGGGATACGTACATCAAACCAAAGCGCGTACAGCCGGTAGCCTTTGCGGCTGAGACTGCAGAGGTCATACCAGAGGCAGCAAAGGTAGCTGACAACGCAGACCGTATCACTACAATGATGGAACAGCTGACTGCTATGCAGGAGACTACCATGGCAGTGATGACAGCTGGGTACGGAAAAGGATACCGGCGTGACAAAGGGCAGAAAGGAAAAGGAGGAAAAGGAAAAGGGGGTAAGGGCGGCACGAAGGGTGGACCACGCCCCGCCGCTAAGTTCCCCTGTACAGTATGCAAAGCGATCGGGAAGCATGCAGTACACTACATCTCTGACTGTCCAGTCGTACATGCTGGTGCAACATCCATGAACGTGACACTGCAGGGATCAGGATCACGGGAGGAGCCGAACGCAGCAGGCGCCTGTGAACCCTGCGACAATGAGGATCCAGACAGTGGATCGGAGGACGAAATGTTCGGCATCTGCGTGCCTACCGACGACGAGGACGGTGACGATGTACCTGCACTGGTCTATGACTATGACGTGACAGACAGTAGCGATGAGGAGCAGACAGGATACAGTGATGATGAGAACTCTGTGGGGGAGATTGAGCAGGACACACACTCCGTGTCCCCTGACGTGTGGACACCCGAGGATGTACAGCGCTCCGAAGAGCAACAGCGGACTGTGCTCGATACAGTCGCGGCGGTATGGTCAAGGATTACTCGCAGAAGAACGGTATCGCCCGTCCCGCTCATCCCGACAATGCTGCGGGGTACGAGGAACACCTACAACGTCACGTGTGACTGTGTACCTGGGGAGGCATGTCCTCCCCGCCGTCCCTTCGAACTGTGTCCGAACAACGGCAGACGAATGTCGGGTGCT
>NZGD01000308.1 GCA_002690925.1 Rhodopirellula sp. | reverse complement strand
TCTGAATTGACCGAACCGGATTTCATCACACAAGGGGCACTTTTGACGCACGTTAGTTGCGAGAACCCCATTGTGACACTAGGGTTTCGCAGCATCTCAAGCAACGTTGGGGATGAAAGCAAAACCTCAACGAGTTTACCAATAGTTCGCCAACATGTCTTTTGGCAAACTCCCAGCTATGGGCAGTTATGGTCTGGGCAGTGGGGACAAACGACAGATGCTTCAAGGCACTGAGTCAAGCGGCTTCAATTGGTCAAGCGGCTTCAATTGAGTTCAATGTGATGCTGTTTGTACGGTGCCGACGGCGACTGGCTGTCCGGTATCAGCACTGCGCGCGGCTGCAAAGCAGAGTTCAAGACTATGCAGATTGTTCGCCGCACTGTGATTGGGTTCACGGTTCTGTTCGATCGCGCAAAGCAGTTCACCCATCGCACCATCAAAGCCTGAATCAAACCAGCAGCCTTGCAGCGGAACGGTGCATTGCCCTGGTTTCAGAAACACCTGCATTTCTGGCTGTTCGTTCAGGCCGGGGCCGCGTGAACGCAGGGTGCCTTTTGTTCCGACCACCGTCGTGACATCTTCTTCGCCCAGTTGTGTATGACCGTGAAAGGACATGCGAATCTGTGCTTGTGGGTAGCGGATGATTACTGAGGCGATCGCGGGTGGTTGGAAAATTTGTTCATTAAAGCGTTTGACCTCGGCGAATACAGATTCGGCGCGTTGTTCACCCATCAGGCAATTGGTGATGTCAAACCAGTGCACTCCAAAATCAAACAGGATCAGATGATGAATCGCTTCAAAGGCCGGTGTTCCGGCGATCCATGTTTGATCCCATTGCAATGAAAAATCAATGGTTGTGATATCACCGATCAGCCCACCAGTGATTGCATTCCGGAGATAGCTGAAATGGGGAGCCCAACGACCATTCTGATTGACTGCCAGGTGAACGTTGTGCTGTTTGGCAAGTTCGACGAGTTGCCGACCATCGGCTAGATCAAGGACGAATGGTTTTTGGCTGAGGACATGTTTTCCAGCGGTGATGGCGTCCCGCAGTATCGGAAGCCGATCTGTGGGGTGCGGCGTTGCATCGATTACTGTGATGTCATCACGCTCGAGTACTTTCCGGTAGTCGTCGTAGACATCCGCCTCTGGGAAAAATTCATCACGTCGTTTTTCAGCATCTGCCTGAGACCGACTGGCGATTGCCCGTACAGGGAATCCGCATCGGCGGTAGCTCCGTAAATGAAATTCACTGATACCTCCTGCGCCGATCAGGCCGATCCCATGTTCTTTCGATTCAGGTTGTTGCGGGAGATATTGGACATCGGGAGGCGGAATGCTGGCGATCTGTTTGGTGGGGCTGAGGCCGTACTCGTCTTGGTCCTGATCACTCATGTGGTGGTTCCCCCGATGTCGTGGTGTTTGCGTACACATTTCGTACCGACAGTTTTTGATCGAGCGTGTTCATTCGCTGCTGCGCAGTTCGACCTGGTCCATCAGTTTTGCCGTCGCCTGATAGGCTTCCTCAACCCATTCCACGATCTTGGTGGGATCCGGTGAGTATTCCAGTTCCAGGGAAACCGCTCCGTCAAAATCGAGGTCTTTGATTGCCTGCAGGAATGGTGCAAATTTGACGACACCACGACCCGGCGGCAGGTCACCATGCACTTTGCCATCACAATCGCTGATATGCACGTGTGTGGCTTTGCCTCGTAATGCTTCAAGGTCACCTGGTGATGTGTCGGAAAGCACTAAGTGGCTGACATCAATGTTTGCTTTGACATTTGGCAGGCCCACGTCATCAATGAAACGAACCATTTCGGGCACACTGTTGAGAAGGCTTAGGCGGAAGGGTTCAAGTTCCAAAGCAATGTCGATGCCTTTTTCACCTGCATCGATACCCAATGCACGTACACATTCAACTCCCCATTCCCACTGTGCCTCGGGGGGAATGACCTCGCGTTGCCAAATGTACTCACCAATCACCAACAAGAGATTGTCCGACTGGAATGTCTTCGCAAGGTCCAAAAACTTGCGTGTTCGCTGCATATGGAACTCCCGAACGGGATCATTGAAGTCGATGAGCCCAGCTGAAACGACGACTGTCGATACGATTGGTAGCTCGTTCTCATCGCAAGTGCGGCGGATCAAGTCGATCTCTTCCTGGGGAATCGTCATAGCTTCGGTGAAGATGTCGACGCAATCAAAACCAATTCGTGCAATGTGCTCCAAACCGGTTTGTGTGTCGATGCCCGCCTGCTGGAATGCACTATTGATGATTCCTAGTTTCATGGTAGATCCCGTTTTCAAATGGTGGTGGATACAGGGCCGCTGCAGAGATTGCCAGTGGCCGCAAAAGAAAAATGGGGTTTGACGAAGCAGGCTGGTGTTTCGTTACCTGATACAGCAGTCTGTTTTTTGGCCTACTGATTTGGGTCATTGGACAAACTGGTCGCGCTGCGATCATCCGAGTCAAGATTGGCAAAGTCAACACGGGCGCGTTGCGAGTCGTTTTGGCCCACTTGAATGATCATTTCGTCGTCTACCTTGTCCAGTTTGGTGTAACACGGATGGTGGGACTTTTTGTAAGGGTTGTTACCGCGCGCGTTGTAGCAACAGATCAATGCCCAACGCGGATCGTCTGAGCGGTTGGCAGCGGAGGCATGCAGGAGATTGGGGTGAAAAAAGAGGGCATCTCCTGCAGTCATCGTACAGTGGACGAGGGGAAATACTTCTTTGGCATGTTCAACACGTTCCAGGTCCGCGCCTGCCTGGTCACCAGACAGGATGTGATTCACTCGGCCCATGTGATGCGAACCTTTTAAAACCTGGAGGCAGCCATTTTGTTCGGTTGCTGTATCGACGGCGATCATTACGCTGCACAACTTTGGAAATAGCAAACCATTCTGGTACCAGTACCCATAATCCTGATGCCAGGCCCATGCACCACCTACCTTGGCATCTTTCAGGATCATCTTGGAATGGTAGTGATACGCTTCGTCATCGAGCAGTTGCTCAACCGCATCGACCACGCGGTGACTGCGGGCGAACATTCCATAGATGCCATCTCCAGGGTGATTCCACAATGAGAGTCGCACCCTGGCGCCAGTTCCGTCATCTCTCAGTGACGCTGCCTGATCCATCGCGTGATCATTGGTCGCCGTTTCGCGTAATAACTGAATTTCTTCGGGAGAAAATAGTCCTCGAGCAAAGAAATAGCCGTCCTCGTTGTAAGCGTTGAATTGTGTTTCAGACAAAGCAGACATGGATTTCCTGCAATGGATGGGAAACTTTGAATTGTACGCGATTGGGGTGCCTTGGTGGCGTTTGGTAGCGTCCAAACCTGAGGTCATGCTCTGATATTCAAATCTCAAAGGCCTCGTCTTCGTTTACCGGGCGAAACTAGAACGCAACACAAAGACCTTGATCAACCACTCGTTATCAATTGGGCCAGTAAGTAAGCAGCAAGCCCAAGAGGGTAGACGATGCTGACGTTCGCCATATTGGAACCTGTCAGGTTATCGAGAGCTTCCTGAGTGTCGTTAAGGGTATGAGATTGCCCCGCACGTTTTGATGCTGCATAGATTGCAAAGAAACTGACCAACTCTGGAATGCTTGTTACGACACCAAGGATCCAGCCCGCGACCTCGGGACTCACACCCATTTGGTCAACGACGTCGGCGGTGGCTTCACCCAGAAAAATCCCCGCGATTGCAATTGCGATCAATGCACAGATTCCCAGGATGATTCCGAATGGCAAACTGCCTGCGGCTGCCTCGTCGGCCTCAGAATCGCTGGTCGCACTGGAAGATGTGCGGTTAATTCTTCGATCGACAAATCGATAAATCACAAAGAAGCCGAGTAGGACAGGCACGAGATACCATTGCTGATCCATGCCGAAGTGCATCAGTGCAATTGGGACCAGGACAGCCAAACTTGCAAACCCGATTTCATCGATGAATCGAACATTCAAGAGTTCGCTGAACTGTCGGTAAAACAGGATGGCACAGAGCATCAACCCGGAGTTGATGATGTTGGAGCTGGCGATATTCCAAAGGCCTGCTTCCCAAACCCCAGCCAGACCTGCCGATACCAGGCACACCAATTCCGGCACCGAAGTGGCGTAACCGGTTACCTGGCCGCGTGCTTTTGCACTCCATGACATCGCATTGGCGATATTGTCAATTCCACGCAGCAGACCAAATTTGACAAAAAATATGATCGCAGTCGCTGAGACGATCATGATCAAGACCGACATATCAGTCATCGTGCAGTACCTGTTCGTTTCTATTCCTGCTTGAATCCTCAGCCAAATGCTGTAAGCCGGGGATCATAACATCTTGGTGCAGGTAGAGCAGGATAGGGAAGCCTCTGGCGTCTTGGCGGTTTCACTTTTTATACAAGGTTCCCAGCACGCTATGTCCGATTCATGCCGTCCGGTTCATGCACTTGTGAAGGGAATCGTCGTCATTTCGACATGATGTCACCCCACCCCGTCGGATGAAGAAAATAGTTCATGATCCGAGTGGAAAGTTCAGGAATGCGAAAAACATTTTCCCGCGAATTCAGCTGAATAGTAGTCCGTCCAGATTTCGTTGGAAGCACTGGGGCCTTTAACATTACGATCAAATTTGAGTGTATTCCACTTCAGATTTTGCCAACTCAGGCTCGTGACGGTTACAGTACGGCTGGCCAGTTGGTATGAATGGTGTGGCAACCTGTGCTAGATGCCGGATTTCTATTGATTGAAGTGCGTTCTGCCTCATTGGGAAGTGAAGCTTTGATGAAGACGTCCAGTCCGAGAACGCCCCAGCTGAATTCGAAGCTTCCGTTGAATTCGAAGTTTCAGTTGGCGATTGCTGCTGTTGCTGCATTCTCAACATACTTTTGTATGTATGCGTTCCGGAAACCATTCACGGCGGCAACCTACGAAGACTATCCAGCCTTTGAGTTTGGCTTTCTAACAATCGCCGGTGGGCCACTGATTGCACTTGGCCTCAAGACCATGCTGGTCATTTCGCAATTGATGGGGTACATGCTGTCGAAAGTGATTGGGATCAAAGTGGTTTCAGAGATGCAGACACGTAATCGTGCTGGAACGATCATCGTTTTGATCTTGTTTGCCGAATTAGCATTGGTCGGATTTGCGTTTGTTCCTTTGGGCTGGAAGCCGATCATGTTGTTCTTGAATGGGCTTCCTTTGGGGATGGTCTTTGGTCTTGTAATGTCCTATCTGGAAGGCCGCAGGCATACCGAGGCCATGTCCGCTGTGTTGTGCGCGAGTTTTATCATGTCATCGGGCGCGGTGAAGTCGATTGGGCAGTGGTTGATTCAAGATATGGGGATCAATGAGTTTCAGATGCCAATGGTCACTGGTTTTCTGTTTCTTCCCCCGCTGTTGGTTGCCGTGTGGGTGTTGCAGAAGACGCCTCGGCCTGATTCCAGTGACCTTCGTGAGCGTTCAGAACGAAAGGCTATGGATCGCGCTGCACGATGGAGTTTCTTTACTGCGTTCTGGCCCGGTCTCTGCTTGATCCTCCTGGTGTATATGGCGATCACATTATTACGTACGGTGCGTGATGACTTTGGTGTCGAGCTTTGGCGTGATATGGGTGTGACGGAAGAACCATGGGGTTATGCAACCTCCGAATTCATCGTCGCCATTTGTGTTACCGCCCTGAACGCCGGTGCTATCTGGATATCCCACAACCTCACTGCCCTGAGGGCCACGCTCGGAATGATGTGTGGAGCCTTTGTATTGATCGGTGCGTCTGCTGCGATGCAATCTATTGGTTGGTTGGGGCCGCTCAGTTTCATGATTGCCTGTGGAATCGGCCTCTATTTACCTTACGTGGCATTTCACACAACAGTATTTGAGAGGTTGGTAGCGGCATCTGGCCGACCAGCCAACATGGGATTTCTGCTATACGTGGCAGATTCGCTGGGTTACCTCGGCTATGGTGTCGTGCTGGTTGCCCGCAATTCTGTGGGGAATTCGAGCGAGGTACTGCCGTACTTTCTGCAGCTTCTTGTCGTAATTGCTATTCTTTCGTTCGTGGCTTTGCTGCTCGCGTTGATGTATTTTCAACGCGTGCTTGTTCAGAAAGTCGATCCGCTTGAGCATGATCACGAGGAAACAGTTGCCTGATGCGGGCGATCGTTGTTACCGGTCAGTGGCGATCAACGTTGCGTTGGAATTCTTGTCAATTTGTCAGAACTGTAAGAGTAGAAAAGAAAACATGGAAGAACCAATCACTCCAGAACCAGGTTGTGATGAAGCTCTGGGTTCAGGGGAAGAGGGGGCAGGGGAAGGTGTTCTCGCGGCGGTTTTTCACGAGGCAAAGCGTCCCTTGGAGTTTTGTCTCTTGCCACAACCGCAGCTTCAGCCTCGTGAAACGTTGGTGCGAGTAGTGTGTTGCACGTTATGCGGCAGCGATTTACACACGATTGCAGGCAGACGAAACGAATGGAGTCCATCGATTCTGGGGCATGAGATTCTCGGTGTCGTAGAGGAGGTTTCAGACGAACCTCCGTTGGATCTTCATGGTGAGCCGCTGAAGCCAGGTGATCGAATCACTTGGTCCATCTGCGTTTCCTGTGGACGCTGTGACCGATGCCAGGGTGGGCTGCCTCAGAAGTGTCGTCACCTACACAAATATGGACATGGTAAAGCTGAGGGACGCTTTGCACTTAGCGGTGGTCTTGCGGAGGCTATTTTGTTGCGTCCCGATTCGACGATCATCAAAGTGCCCAATGAGCTTCCCGATCATGTTGCCTGTCCTGCCAATTGCGCCACCGCCACAGTGATGGCTGCATTCAATGCGATCGGCTCAGTGGAGGGAAAACGAGTGCTATTGCTGGGAGCGGGCTTGCTTGGATTAACAGCAGTGGCTGTGGCAAAATGTCGGGGGGCTTACGCGACGACGGTTTCCGATCCTGCGCCCGAACGTTTGAGTTTGGCCCAGAAATTTGGGGCTGACGTTTGCATCGAGTCGAGTGGATTCGATGTCGTGATGGATTTTTCAGGGTCAGTGGATGCCATCGAATCGGCGATCGAGTGTGCCAGTATCGGAGCTAAAATTGTACTCGTGGGATCGGTTATGAAATGTGATGATATGAAATTGAATCCGGAGCAAATCATTCGAAAATGCTGGCAGATTCACGGTATTCACAATTATGCTCCGGCTGATCTGCTTGATGCAGTGCAGTTCTTACGCGAGCATCATCAGTCTTATCCGTTTGCTGAACTGGTCTCAGCTGAATTTTCCTTAGAGCAAATCGATCATGCTATTCGATATGCCGAAAAAAATCGGCCCATCCGTGTTGCAGTTCGTCCGGGATTGAGCCATGCAGATCATTGAAGATATCATCGGCTTATTTGCTGAGCGTGGGGACTCTCTCTATGGAGGAGAATTGATTTCACAGCGTGATCACGCGCTTCAGGCAGCGATGCTCGCCGAGAATGAAAACGCCACCCCGGTGTTGATCGTCGCCACGTTACTGCATGATATCGGGCATTTGGTTCATGATTTACCTGAAGATTCATCGAACCGGGGTGTTGATGACAAACATGAATCGTTGGGGGAAGCGTACCTTGAGTCAGCGTTCGGTATCGCAGTAGCTGCCCCTGTGCGTTTGCACGTTGCAGCTAAACGATATCTGTGTGCTGTGGAAGACGGTTATCTCGAACGTTTGAGTGAAGCTTCGCAGATAAGTCTGGGTCTGCAAGGAGGGCCATTCACGATGGAGGAGATCAATGATTTTGAAAGCTTATCCCATTGGATGGATGCTGTTCGTTTGCGACGTTGGGATGATCTTGCCAAGGTTGAGGGGATGGTCACACCCAGTGTTGACCATTTTAAAGGCTACATGGAAACAGTTTTGGAGATGCAGCAGATATGACTCGTGATGAACCGCTTGGAAATTTCGATGTTGCTATTGTGGGAGGCGGAATTGTCGGCCTTGCGCATGCTTGGCGAGCGGTCAGGCGTGGATATCGAGTTCTGTTGCTGGAAAGAACTCAATTTGCTCAAGGCGCTTCGGTAAGGAATTTTGGCATGATTTGGCCGGTGGGCCAGCCTGCAGGGGAGTTGTATCAGATTGCCTTGCAATCCCGTGAATTTTGGATGCAGTTGGGAGCTCAGGGGGTTACCTCTGTTGAGGCCTGTGGTTCCTTGCATCTCGCGCATCAACCAGATGAATTGGATGTGCTGGAAGAGTTTTGCAAACAGCAGACCCACCAAGTCAACATGCTGACTGCCCAACAAGTCGCCGAGCGGACTCGGCTGGCAAATCAGGCTGGTCTTCTAGGAGGTATGTACAGTCCGACTGAATTGAGAGTTGATCCCAGGACAGCGAGTCGCTCGATCGCGCAGTGGTTGGCTGTCGAGCATCAGGTTGAGTGTCGTTTTAACACTCACGTCACAAGTGTGGTGGAAGGTCGGATCGCGACTGCTGATGGAGAGCAGTGGAATGCTGACCGGGTCATTGTCTGTAGCGGAAGCGATTTGCAAACACTGTATCCTAGTGAGTTTGCATCCTCTGGTTTGAAGTTATGCAAACTACAAATGCTAAGGACCGTGCCGCAGGAGGGAATCGATGAGAAGACACCACACATTGCAAGTGGTTTGACACTGAGGCACTACACCTCATTTGAATCCTGCAGTGCGCACAGGAAGTTGCGTGAGCGGATACAAAAAGATTCGCCTCTACTGGACCACTATGGAATACATGTCATGGCATCGGTGTTTCCCGGTGGCGAAGTTGTGCTCGGGGATTCACACGAGTACGGTGAGGACATCTCGCCCTTTGACAAGACCGAGATTGATGATCTGATTTTGCAGGAGTTAAGAAAAGTGATTCAACTGGATGATTGGACAATTCAACAGCGTTGGCATGGAATTTATGCCAAACACGGAACATTGCCGGTATTCGAAAAGCAGATTGAACCGAAGGTACATCTGTTTGTCGGAACAGGTGGTGCAGGAATGACAATGTCTTTTGGCTTGGCTGAGCAAGCATGGCAACGATGGGAAAGTGAAAAGTAATGACTGATAAATACAAACACATGCGTGGCGTCGTTCTAGATTGGGCGGGGACGATGGTCGATTACGGTAGTCGTGCTCCAGCCAGCGTTTTTCAGGAGACCTTTCGCGGTCGAGGTGTGGAAATAACGGTAGCACAAGCTCGAGAACCCATGGGAATGGCAAAGCTGGATCATATCGCCACGATTGCAGCGATGCCTGCCGTCGCCGACGCCTGGTTGGCTAAGTATGGGCAGCCTTGCACCACTGCCGATATCGAAGCCATGTATGCTGACTTCCTGCCACTGCAGTTGAAAATACTCGATCAACATTGTGACTTGATTGAGGGCGCTGCCGAGGCCGTCGATGAGTTGCGCTCACGCGGGCTTAAAATCGGTTCTTCTACCGGTTACACGCGACAGTTGATGGAAGTTGTTTCCGCAGCAGCAACTCCGCAGGGTTACACCCCTGACTGCGTGCTTTGCGCAGAAGATGCACCCAGAGGACGCCCCGCTCCCTTTCTGCTGTATGAAGCAGCCATGCGACTTGATATCTATCCCATGACCAGTATCGTCAAAGTTGATGACACCGCGGTTGGTATCCAAGCCGGTCGGAATGCAGGATGTTGGACTGTTGGCATCACGCGCACCGGGAATTGTGTTGGCTTATCAAGAGATGAATGGAAAACGCTGTCGGAGCAGGAACGCAAAGAAAAATGCGAAGCTGCCGCGACAACACTAACAGCAGCAGGAGCACACGAGGTGATTGAATCTGTCGCTGATCTACCTGCCGTCGTCAATCGCTTTGAGCAAAAATTATGCAATGGCCAACGCCCAGATTGACTGCAATATGCAGCCCAGTGCTCAGGTGCCGGATTCAATGGCTCATCGCATTGCGTCCTTGATGTCCTCCCGTTCGGGACACTCTCCCAGCCAAAAAACTAAATGAGTGAGATTTGATTTTCTCGCTTTTTCAGGATTTGTTGGTGGATGCGCGCCCTGCGATCAAGCAGAACGGAACTTGGTGTTAGGTGATGTTTTTGACATTCCAGCTTCTGAGTAAGGCATTGCAGCCTGACCGAACGCCTTGTTCGTCATTATAGAAGTGTTGTGACCCGCGAGAATTTTGGGATTTGATCATGGAAAATAGAACGGTTGTGACAGAAAAGAAAATTGTGCCTGCGAAAGGCTGGTTTCCCTTGGCTGGTTTTGTGCTTCTGTTCATTAGTGCTGTACTTGCAATCATTGGTGGAGCGATTACCGGTGGTTGGGGAGGGATTCTCATTGGGCTTGGCATCTTCTCGATTCTTTTATCCATCTTGGGCTTATGCGGCTTGATGGCCATTGCACCGAATGATTCCCGTGTGCTTCTACTTTTTGGTGAGTATCGCGGTACTGTGGTTGAATCAGGGTTCTTTTGGGTCAATCCGTTTTTTTCAAAGAGGAAAATCAGCTTAAGAGTGCGCAATTTTGAAACGGGTTCCCAAACGACACCTGAGGAGAAAGATGCAACTGGAAAGGTTCTGAAGAAGAAAAGTAGAACGATGGGACGGCCATCCAAAGTCAATGATAGCGATGGTAACCCGATTGAAATTTCTGCAGTGGTGGTCTGGAAGGTTGTCGATACGGCAGAAGCACTCTTTGAGGTAGATGACTATGAAGATTTCGTTGCAGTGCAAGGTGAGGCGGCCCTGAGAAACCTTGCAACTCGGTATCCTTACGACAGCGAAAACCATGAAACTTCTCTGCGTGGAAGTACTGAAGAAATCTGTGGCCAGCTGCGGA
Source organism: Rhodopirellula sp. (assembly GCA_002690925.1). Taxonomy (GTDB): domain Bacteria; phylum Planctomycetota; class Planctomycetia; order Pirellulales; family Pirellulaceae; genus Rubripirellula. The sequence goes on along the minus strand of NZGD01000308.1, from coordinate 40,481 downwards.
GCGATATTCAGGAACGATTGTCAGACGCTGGGGTTCATGTACTCGAAGCACGCATAAGCCATCTTGCCTACGCGCCCGAGATTGCCGCTGCGATGTTACAGCGGCAACAGGCTGGGGCGATCATCGCTGCCAGATCACGCATCGTCGATGGAGCAGTCGGAATGGTTGAAGCTGCGTTGGGCCAGTTGCAGCGAGACAGTGTTGTTGAATTGGATGAGAGCCAACGGGCGGCTTTAGTGTCAAATCTACTTGTTGTGCTCTGCAGTGATCGGAGCACACAGCCGGTCATTCAAACAGGGTCTTAGGGCCGCGGTGATTTGCAACCAACGGCAACAGCTTTTCACGCTGAGTTCTTCGCAGCACGCAGTTAGATGAACATTGAAATGAACGCCATATTTTTTTCCGGTAAACGTCCGGTAACCTCATTTTTTGCAAGGCTTCGCGTCGGGAAGTGCAAAAATCGCAGTTTCGATTTGTTATGAGGCTGGCTGCAGGGCTTGGCTGTCGATATGCCAGTGGTTCTCTCTGTCGCAACAAAATGAAATGGATTCTTTCATCCGTGATAGGTAACCGGTGATGTTGCCTTTGCAGAGCACTGGTCGATGAACTTTTCTTGCTGGAGTTGAAGCTGTTTTGTTTGTTGAACAGGGTGTAAGCTTGAAAGTATTCCGTCCGCGTGTTGTCTTTGTTCTCGCTCTTTTTGCACTGATTTCGAAAAAAATTTTGATCAGGTAGTGAAGTTGATTGCTCGATTACTGTTGGTGATCTTGAGGGCATTCCTTATCACCGCGTAATCACGCTAAATGCCGTGGATTGTGCCGCCTCGCCGTAGCGTCACGTGATTGTGGCATCGTCAGTGCAGGACCAGGCGATCCTGAATTCTTGATGGGAGGCGAGCTGAATCAAGATACGCTTGCGGAATGTGTTTCGAGGTCCTTCAATGACTTGAAAAGAAGGGAGGCCGGCCTCGAAACATCATTGCTGTCGGGAGCGTCGCTTTCGAATGAGCAACCGCCGGCGTTGATTGTCCGGCAAGCATGTCTGAAGCACCACGTGGACTGTTGTCTTGGCAAGGAAGGGCGATGTCGTCCAGGGAGCCTTTAGGGATTCGAAGAGCCGGGATTAAGCGATTCCATCATCACACCCGTGGGCACACAATCTCGAAAGACCATTTGCGATACGGTGTCGGTCTTCTTGCCGACACGGAGGCTGTTAGTAGACGTCGCCATTCCGACTACGTTGCCTAGTCGATCAAGGACGGGACCGCCACTTGATCCTTTTCCAAATTCTGCGCTGATGGTGATCCAACGCGTTGGTACTTTGACGGGGCTGCGTTGGTCGCCATCGCTCTCTTCTGTTTTCGAAGGTCCACGTTGGGGTGGGCGGACGTAGCGGCGGGTTACCACACCGTGGCTGTATGTGTAGAAACGGCCGCTTGGGTGTGAGATCAAGCTGATATCGCTTCCCACCGGAATATTTTGCCTTAACGCTAGACCCTTGTATTCAGATGAATCAATTCGGCAGAATGCCAAGTCATTCGCAGCGTTAGCACCAAGTACCTCCTTAATCGGATGGACCACATAATCAGAGGTCATTGCAAACATGAACTCGTCACTCTTATTAAATACATGACGATTCGTGGCGATGATGCCATCATCCGAAATGAAGAAGCCTGTTGCAGCAGGAACAATGTGCCAATGATCGAGGTGCTTGCGGGAAATAAGAATTGCCACAACCGATTTACTTGCTTCGCGATACAGCATCGACTTCGTCTGCGGTTTTGTATTCCGTTTCGCAAGTGTGGTTTTGCATTTTTTATCTGTCGCCTGTGATTCAAGTTCAGTGCAGGTCAACGCCTGCTTTGCCTTGATCATCTTGTTCATCTGCGGTTCGGCATACAAAATGATCTGAGTATCAAAAATGTAGTTGGTGCCATTGAGCGGTGCTGGCTTTGGTGGAGCAGGTTTTCTTTTTTCCTTCTCAGGTGCCGGCGCTGGATCAGATTCCTCTTCTTGCTTTTCCTCCGTTTTGACATCACTTGGTTCAGGCTTCTGTTGCTCCTGAGCTGGTGGACACGCCGCCTCTGCAGGTTGTTTTTCTTGAGCCTCCGTGAGGTTGGTCATCGCTAGGACGGAGAGAAACAGCATGAGTACTGTCAGCATGGTGCGACTAACACGAGGTCGAGGAGAAATCACCTGGGGGGCTCCAGTGAGTGAGGGAATTGGGGGCCGAATGCTCAGTTTAGCAGGGGAGCAGTTTAATAGGAGTTCGGCTGGTTTTCAGCAGATTATTGCGTCGCGTTGGGACAAACTTGCATTCGCACAGACCATCCATGGAGACGCCCTATGCTAAGGAGCATGCGGTGTTGGTGGTTTTCAGTCTTTTGAGCCGCAGAGTTGTCCAATATTGACAAATCACAGGATCGAAGTTGTTTTCTCAATTGCAGTTCTTCCAGTTTTTTTCTGGGTGATCAGTCTCGCTGTCGCGATAAGTGCTTTGCCGCCGCGAAAAAGGCAACTTCGTTACGTCATTCTGAGAACATCGTTCCTGCCATTAGTTTGTGTGCTCGATTTGGAAAATGCGAACTCCAATCTTTATCGGCAGGATTCATTTAATGCGAGTGTGATGAAGCCTGTTACGATTGGGTGTGGTAAGACGAACGTTTTGATGGCTCAATAAACTGCGGATCTCATAAGGATGCTTCGGCAGCAAGCCAAAGCTGTTGGGTTCAAAGCTGCTGGGTTCAAGAAGGGGATGCCAGTTCTCGATATTTCGTCTCAGGGACTGGGATTGCTTTATTTGATCGGAGGGCGGAAGTTTTCCGCAGCATGGTCACCTGCGGTCACACCATGAGCGGAAACGGCCCTAAGGCAACAGCGCGAGCGCCGGCGTGTCGAACGATTGGAAAATCTTTGGATTTCGAAGAAAGAGGGTTGGGAGCATTGCCACCCTGACACGGTTTTGGAAGAAGTTGGGGTGTCGATAGCAGATTTTGTTGAAGCGGTACGAATACCAACAAACGCTGTGGCGGGAATTTGGCACCGAAACTGGTGCCATCCGATCAGACGAATGTTCGCTTGGTTCTGTGCAAACGAAAGCCCAGTGATTCGGCCTCACGAGGCTGTGCAGAACCGGGGCAGTGACTTTGGTCGCCCAAAGTCGGATTCTATATCGAAGACAAGCGAGATAACGGCGGTTCAGGTTGCCCTCGCAGAAAGTGCCCAACGGGTACCGCAGAATTCCTAGTTCTGCAGTACTTCGGATCGGACGACGCGAAAATTTTTCCCATGGCGAGGGCTCAGACCTCGTCGACTTCCCAGCCGGCACGGAAGTCAGGCACGAGAAATTGTTCGATCTTGTCGTTGCCGGTCGCTTCGAATGCTTTGGCGTTCCAGTCAAAACCAGCTCCTGACCGAAATGCTGCATTCGCGAGCAGGACAGATTCAGCCAGAGGTCCGGTGTACTCGACAAAATCGCAAGTGGATCTTGGGCCGCCTTTGCAGGCCTGAATCCACTCTTTGTGGAAGCCTGGTGATTTTGGAATCGACTGCGCGGGTGGTGTCGGAGTGCTGCCATCTTTCATAGTGACTTTGTATCCATCAAAGCCAGCTGAGATTGTTCCCTTGTCACCTACGAACAGAGTGTTCCCATTCGGCTTGGTGTTGTGTTTTTCAAATGCTTCCTTGAGCGAGCCGTGCCACCAGTGAAGCGTGAGTGGGCCATGTCCTTCCTCGGCACCAAACTCCATTCGAGTTTTCATGGATTTTGGAGTCCGCAGAGGATCGATGTCTGATTCCGCTGGAATCACATCAAGATCAATTCGGTTGGGGTACTTCAGTTGCAGAGCCCAAAATGGGATGTCAAGAATGTGGCATCCCCAATTTCCGGTTTCTCCGGTCCCATAGTCCCACCAGAACCGCCATTTGTAAGGGCAGTACTCTGGCGAGTAGGGACGTTCTTTGACTGGCCCTTGCCACAATTCCCAATTCAAATTAGCAGGGACTGGTGGGAATTCTTTCGGCATGGCCGGCATGCCTCGGCTACCACCAATCGCACAGTAAACTTCGGTTACGTTGCCGATCATCCCGGACCGGACCGCCTCCACAGTTCTCGCCATGCCCGAGTTCGCGTGTCTTTGATTTCCAAGTTGCGTAGCGACATCCTGCTTAGCTGCCAATTTGGTTAGCTGGCGGCATTCCCATGCTGAGTGGGCAAGCGGCTTTTCACAGTAAACGTGTTTGCCCATCAGCATGGCTTGGCGGGCAGGGTGAAAGTGCATGTGGTCCGGTGTGCTGATGACAACGGCATCAATCTGCTTGTCAAGTTTGTCCAGCATCACGCGGAAATCCTGGAACTTGTTTGCCTTGTCGAATTGCTGAAACCGCTTGCCCGCTTTCGTTTCATCGACGTCGCACATGGCAACGATATTTTCGCCCGATACGCCACCTACGTTCGCTGAACCTCGACCTCCCACGCCAATGCAAGCCACATTGAGTTTTTCGTTTGGAGACGCGGCAGTTGCTGGTGTGGATGTGCCTAGCCAATAACCACCGGTCAGGGCTGCAGAGGTTTTGAGGAAGTTCCGGCGTGATTTTGCTGAACTGGGCATGATCGGGAAAAATCCATACGGTGAGAATTGAGGGGTGGCAGGACATCGACTCCCTGATTCTAACCTCTTCATTCCGCCTTTGCCGTTGGTGGGCAGAAATTTTCAGTCACTCGCTTGTCGTCCAAAGCTGAGATTTGGCTTCTATTCGCAGCATGTGCTGCCTGCTAACATGAAGGGCTACAGAATCAGGCCGCATTGACACACAGTAGGGTCGCTTTGCGGGCTGCCAACGCCAATCGTGGCTGCCTGATTTCCCGCCTGACAAAGCCTCTTTTGGGCTTACGATTGGGCTCGTGCATGACCCAACAAATTCTTTCGCTGAACGCTTACCATCCACAGGGTTCCAGACCGATGGCTCGAATTTACCAACTTATTCCCTGCTTGATGATTGTTGCTGCTGCCGTGCTGGGTTGTAGCAAGCAAGATTCTTCCACCGAGAATGGGAATGTTCCACTTGCCAAAAAGCAATTCATCAGCATGGGAACTGCACCCGTTGGAGGCGCTTTTCCTGTGGTGGGCGGTGCGATTGCTGAGGTGATGAATGAGCATAAAGAAGCTTTTGATTGGAAGGTACAAGCCAAAGGTACCAAAGGATCACAGGAAAATATTCGGCGTCTCCAGCAGGGAGAACTCGAACTGGCGCTCTCCAATGCTGCAATCTCTTATTTTGCGACTCGGGGCGAGGGTACCTGGACCCAAAAGTACGACATTCGCGCGATCGCTACGATGGCTCCCAATGTTGCCCTCTTCATTGCTCGTGCTGATAGCGGCATCGAGAGCATCGCCGACTTGAAAGGCAAACGTGTGATCACTGGACCAGCCGGTGCAGGTTTTCAAATGTTCATTGAGCCGATTCTTGCAGAACACGGGGTTGCATGGGACGACATCACATCGATCAATGCTACTCAAAGTGGATCTGTTGACCAGTTGGGCGACGGGTCAGCAGATGCAGCATTTTTAGGAGGAGCGGTGCCCACAGGATCCATCACTCAAGCCACCAGTACCTTTGATGTGAAGTTTGTTCCATTTGATGAAGACAAGCGACAAGCTTTGATCGAAAAGTACGCTTTCTTTCATCCTGCAACCATTCCTGCAGGTGTTTACAAAGGTCTTGATGCAGACTTTCAAGGGCTCAATGTTGGTTCCATGCACGTGATCACAGCAGCTGCTCAACCAGACGACTTGATTTATGAAGTCACGAAAACAGTCTGGAACAACCGCGCAGAGATCGCAGGAAAACATCCCGCTGGCAAAGCGCTCAATGAAAAAAATATCACTCGTGATACGGGCATTGAATATCACCCGGGAGCCGTCAGGTTCTACCAAGAGGCCGGTCTGTGGCCGATCTCCGAAGCCGATGGTGAGACTGACGCGGCCGCAGGTGATGACACTGAGCAGGATGCCGACAAAGCAGCTGGTGAAAAAACAGGTGCCGACACATCTGATGCAGCAGAATCTTCCGGTTCCTGAATGCTTGGCTTTCAGTCCAGCTGATTTTGGGGTGTTAATTCTGGGGCGGTGACTTTGCCTCACTCGCCAGCCGCACCCGTCGGTCTTCGGGTCGCGGGTGTGCCACCATTGGGGGCTCAAAGCGTGTATCGTTCGTTGCGCTGACTGCTTTGACTTTGTGTCTTTTTTTATAATGTGCTGTTGTGCTGCAGCGGCGCTACTGATGGAACAAGGAAACACCTGTGAGTAAAGACGCGGATATGTTCGAGGCAGGCAAGGCGGAGTCAAACGCATACACACCTCCAAAACAAAATTCGGGTTCCGGTTCAGGTTCCAGTTCAGGGGACGGCCGTTCTCGTGTTCCTGGAATGCCTGAGCGATTGGTTAAACCAGTGGTCACGGGGCTGGGGGTTTTGCTCTGCCTGTTTACGCTGTTTGAAGTCAATTACAACGTCTTGCAGCCACAGTCCGCGTTAGCTGTATTCGTAGGCTTGGGGCTCGCGCTGTGTTACCTCACGTTTCCAGTTGACAAACGGTTGGCCGGAGTCAGGTCCTTGCGGATGGTCGACATTGTTTTGGCGATCGCAGCCGCAGCGTGTTGCATGTATGTGATCGTACAGACACAGCCGATTTTCAGTAGATTCTGGGGAGACGGGATCTCACTAGGGGACCGCGCTGGAGGCGAAACCGGGATGGATTTTGCGGTGGGGTTGGTGGGTGTCATCCTGGTGCTCGAGGCGACTCGCCGTAGCATCGGCATCATTGTCCCGCTGCTGGCTTTGGCCTTTGTTGCGCACTCGTATTATTGCTACGCCAGCTTTCGTTACGATTGGCCGGTGTTGCCCGACTGGATGTTGCCGCATGCCGGCCAAAGTTTGAAAGATATTGTAAGCACGACGTTTTTGCAGTCGCTGGGCGTGTTTGGTCCTGCTGCTTCGGTGATGTTCAAGTACGTCTTTCTGTTTGTCGTGTTTGGGGCGTTTCTTGAAATGTCTGGAGCGACTCAGTTCATCATTGACTTTGCCACGAAGACGTTTGGACGTATTCGAGGCGGCCCGGCGATGGTTTCAGTCATGGCCAGCGGCCTGATGGGATCATTGTCCGGCAGTGCGGTCGCCAACGCTGTGACCACGGGAACGTTCACCATTCCAATGATGCGAAGTGCGAAGTTTCCAAATCACATTGCCGGGGGCATTACCGCAGCAGCTGCAGCCGGGGGCGCACTTGTGCCTCCGGTGATGGGTGCGGGGGCTTACATGATGTTGGAACTGGTACAGCCGCAGGTTACTTTTTTGGAAATCATGAAAGCCGCTATTCTGCCGGCCATCCTGTATTACTTTTCAATTTTGGTGCTTGTCTTTCTTTACTCACGTCGGTTGGGCACTGATAAATTGAGTGCGGAAGCACTCAGTAAAAAGAAGTTAAAGGGGTTTGAGGCAACTGTTTTTTTTGCCGCTTTGGGAACTCTGGTTGGACTCTTGATTTTCGGTTTTTCACCGTTCCGAAGCGTGACTGGGGCACTGGCAGTCATTCTTGTGTTTGCGATTTTTCGTCGCGAACTCAAGATTTCCAATGAGGAACGGCGGCTGGCAATGATCTGCTTTTGTGTTCTCGTTGTTGTGTCTCAGGCTTGCATCCCGGTCCGAGAGTATTTTCCATCAATTCTGGAACGTTTTGTGCCCACAGGCTGGATCGACCCACGCACCAGTGCAATGTCGATTCTGTTGATTGTCAACTCTTTCTTGGACTCAATGCTGTTGGGAATGTTCGGGTTGCTGATTGTTGGTATGGCGATGCCCGGTTGGCGTCCAGAAATCATTTCGTCGATGACTAAGTCCGCGAAGAACGGTGTCGCTCTTGTTGCGGCCAGTGCTTGTGTTGGAATTATCATTGGTATCGTTCAGCAGACTGGAATCGCCACCGACTTCAGCGCGACGATCAAAGGCGTTGTTGAGACAAATCTTTTTCTCGCGTTGCTTGGGATCATGGTTTGTTCTTTGATTTTGGGTATGGGAGTTCCCTCGGTCGTCTGTTATCTGCTGATGGCGACGCTGATGGGATCTTTGTTGGGCGAGTTGGGGGTGTTGCCGCTTGTTGCCCATTTGTTCATTTTTTACTTTGGCATGATGTCGATGGTGACGCCGCCTGTTGCCTTGGCAGGGTACGCGAGTGCGTCAATCGCGCAGGCCCCGATGATGAAAACCTCGCTTGCTGCCTTTCGTTTTTCGTTGGTAGGCTTCACACTGCCCTTCATGTTTGTGTATCGGCCCGCGCTGTGCTTACTGGCTCCTGTGGGAGGTGAATTGACAGCGGCTGCGGTTCTTCATGCCGTCTTGGCGGCGACGATCGGAATTCTTGCCCTTGCAACAGGGCTTGCTGGGTATTTCCGGAGGACACTTGGATTGCTCGAGCGTGCAGGCATGTTCGTTTCGGCAGGTCTGTTGTTGGCCCCCATCTCACAAATCGGCGAGACAGAGGTTGGGCTAGCACTCGATATTTGCGGTGCGTTACTGTTTCTGGCAGTGGTCGCCGTGAACGTGATGGTGGGAGATCAGGATACGCCAGCCATCGAAGCTGCCTGATGAATGACCTGCTCGTTTGTGCGTTGTAAACTTGTTTGCTACCCAAGATGAGTGCTTAGGTGTGTCATCGCATAGACAGCTCAGTGCGTCATCGCATAGACAGCAAGGTTCAATGCCAACTGACGTCCATCCTCTGGCGAGACTCCGCGTCCTTTATTGCAGCGGTTGCCCATGCTGAATGCACAGCACAGTCCGTCCTCGCACATCACGCTTACCAAACGACCTTCATAGAAGAGTCCTTCGAGGTGAACATCAACATTTCTGTGCAAGCTGGGAACCCGGGTGATCTTGTAGAAAGAGCGGTAAATGGGATGCTCGTAGGGCAGCACCTTGGTTGTTGTGCCTGCGAATAGACGACTCATTTCCCGACGCCATGCCGCCGGGAAGTTCGGGTTGGTACAGCACCCAGAGACGAACAGAAAGCCACCGTGTTCAAGGTAAGTTCGCAGGCTGTCAAGTTCATCATCTGCAAGTACGAAATCGTTATGTCCATTCATAAACAGGAATGGAGTTTCAAAAATTTTGGGGTCCGTGAAGGCCACGACTGTCTCACGTCCAATTCGGATCGTGGAAACTTCTGAAACAATCCGGGTCATGTTTTCACCGACCCCTGAGCAATCGTTGCCGTTATTGCGACTGTATCGGATTCGTCCCATGAAGAAGGACGTATTGGGGTCAACTTGCTCATCGCTGCCGTTGGGCGACTGGGCTGTCGATGGGAGCACCAGCAGCATGATGAAGCAAACCAGCAGGCACCGCGGCGCAAATGTTTCGAGCATTGGCATGAGCATTTTTTTTAAAGTGTTGTTCCTGAGTGATCTTACAGCATCTGCCAACGTTTTCGAAAAAGCCAATCCATCGACAGGCAACCGAGCAGCAACGCAAGGATCCAGCCATTCATTCCTGCTGGCAGGACATAGGTTCGCTGCGTTTCGAACGGTTCCGCGGGTTGAAGGAGCTTCTTGAGCTCGTTCGCTAGCTGATCAGTCTTTTCGAACTCCATGGCGATGCCCCCGCTGACAGCGGCGAATTGTCGAAGTAGTTCCATTCTCCGGGATGTGGACACCAATTCTTCTGCGATCTCTTTGACCTGAATGTCTCGGCTTGCCAGCAGGGTGCCATCGTTGAGCTGAAGGTTAACGTTGTACATGCCGCTTTCGTTCGCCATGAAACGTGTTGCAGTGGGATTTCCGGGTTCGATGGTGACCATGATGTTTAGCACTTCATTTTGGTCAGGGCCAGTAATGGTGAGACGTGCTTCGTTGACGGCAGTTGGGTTGCTGTCGGAAGCAGTCGCTGATCCGGACGCAGCTGGCTGCTCAATGAGCAATTCAACTTCATCTCCGGGAGCAGGTGCTGTGTCGACGATGTTCAGGGTCACAGCATTCCGGCCGGCATCCGCCAGATAACGGAAAAGTTGCCGCCAAAAACGATCATAATGTCGGGGGTCACTGGTCCGTGCCAATCGCCAGCGCCAAAAGTTCTGCATGCAGATCACGCTGGCCACGCCGTTACCGTAGCGTTGTGATGCCATCAGCACCGGGTGCCCCGTACCACCCTGGCTTTCCAGCCAAATCTCGGCCCCTGCTTTGACATCTTCAACGACCGCCCGGTTGGTAAACATGGGTAAGTTTTGCCACGCCTCGTCCGTGGAAACATCATCGCTGATTTGGAAGATGGGATGCTTGAGTGCGTTGGGTGTTATGTCCACCGAAAAATTCTGACCCCTGCGGTTGTTGCTCAGTACAGCAAATTCGACTGGCAGTAAATCTTCAAGGCGACTGTCTCGCCACGATGCATTGAAAGTTTGTTGCCCACCGATCATGAGAACACCACCACCCAATTCACCACAGTATTTGGCCAGTAGTTCCTGTTGATTCGTGGTCAGGTCTCCCGGACGCAAGTTCGACAAGACTACGACTCGGAATTCATTGAGCTTGTCGAGCGTGTTTGGGAAGCCGTTGATCACATCAACATCGCTTTGGACACTTTCAAAAAAACGGGACGCGTTCGCAGTACGACTTAGCCCGGTCAAGCGGATGGTGGGGTCTTTACTCATCGCGATGTGAACAAACTTGTAGTCCCAAGTCAGTCCACCCTGCACGTACAGGATTCGTATTTCCTTTGATGATATGCTTCTGACGGTCGTGCTCATTTGTGAAGTAGAAATCACAACGGATTGATCTGCCGGCGGCATCAGTTTGATTTCGTAGGTGTGCACTCCATCTGGTTCGGCAACCGCCGTGAATGTTTCGTTCCACGTCCTGGGGCCATCAAACGATTCAATTTGTCGACGGTCTATCAGTTTTCCATCTCGCAACAGCAGCACGTCGAATTTTGGCAACGCTTCACCGGTTGCCCGCACATTAGCACTGATTTTGAATTTTTGGCTTGGTTCTACGATGGACGGAGCGTCGATGTCTTGAATACCCATGACTCGTCCTCCGGATTCGCTACCAAATCCAACACTGATGATTGGCACTTGTCGGTTGACTGCGACAGAGATCGCACGATTGTGATCTTGGGTTTTGGTTAGGATTCCATCGGTCAGTGCGATTACGGCCAGCGGCGGAGGGTCTGCAGTCACAACACTTTGGACGATCGCTTGGCCAAGGTTGGTGGCTTGGCCGTTGGCTGTAGCCGAGGCCAGGGTGGCGCCGTCAACCGCCATTGCAGAATCAGCAAACAGAAAAGGTTGCACCTCGATTTCGGATTGGTCGACCATGGGCAAAAGTGTTTCTCGGGAAAACTCAACCGCTTGTTGATACCGACTCGTATTGCCCTCAAGTACCGACATGCTTTCGCTTTGGTCCACCAGCAATGCGATGTGTTTTCGGGTGTCTGCTTCTGACTCCGGCGACGTCCAGACCGGGCGTGATACGAGCAATACCAACGCAACGAAAAAGATCATGCGCAATGTCAGTATGATCGCCATGCGGTTCCGCGGAATGCCTCGCCGACGTAACGCCAATCCGCACCACAGCAGCACACCGACAGTCGCGAAACCGCAGTATAAAAGAGCTGCTGGGAATTGAAAGGAAAGCTCACTCATGCGTTATTGCGGTTTGTCTTCAGAAAGGGCTTGAAAGTAAGTCTGGATTGATTCGCGATAGGCCGTTGGATATTTGGCTGGATCATTGCGAAGAGTTGACTCTGGTTCTTCTGGTGCATCAGCTTTGATCACGAAATCACGCTGAGCTTTTTGGATCTGCGCCCGGAGTTCATTCACTGTTTTCAGGTCGATGTTTATTTTTGGACCCGCAAGTTCCTGTTTAACTTGTCGAATCAAAACCTGAGTACCATCGTTGTAGCCATACTGGCGTTGTATCCCTGACACGATGTCTGCCAGTCCGTTCTCGCGTAACGCGCGTCCAGCTTGAGGTGTCAGGCTGCCTTGCTCACCTTGGCGGGCGGCGGACTCAAGTTGGGCAAGCCCGCGAGACAGTGATTCACGTCCACCGGGAGTGAGTGAATCGCCCTGGTTTGCGGGCTTTTTTCCCTCGCTTCCTTGCTTGCCCGATGCTTGCCTCGCTCCGGGTTGCATACCCATACCCATACCCGTCCCCATCGCGTTCGCCAAGTTCTGCATCTGTTGTTTCAGGCCTCCTGCAGCTTCGCTCGTTTCTTGGGTGCCGTTTGACTCAGCCAAACGTTCAGTCGCGTCTTGTAACGCCTGCTCTGGAGTCTTGCTGCCGCCGGCAGAACCTGTTGGAGAAGGAGACCCTGTTGCCGATTCTTGGCCCGTAGGGGAAGGCTGGCCGCCAAGTGTGGATGGTGGAGATGTTTTCGCCGTTTGTGAATCGTCTGGTGTCGGCGGTTCCTGATTGGGTTGGTTTGCATCAGATGGCGGTGGCGACCCGGAGCCGGAGGCTTGTCCACCCGATCCGCTGCTTCCAGGATTCTTGCATGCAAGTGAACCAACGGATTGGCATTGTCCTGCCGTTTGTTGTTTTTCCGCAGTTGAAAAGTCATCGGGCTTTTTCTCAATTTCGCTCAGCTGATTGATCAGTTGTTCCATCTGTCTCGCGATTTGTTCTTGCTTGTCACTTTCCGTCTGCTCTTGTTGTTTTGCAAGTGATTGGTCGAGCTGTTCGAGTGACTCGACCGCTTGCTTGCTGGCGTTGGGCGCGTTCTCCTGCTTGGCGTTTAATGCACGAGTTGTCTGCTGCATTTCCTTTTGCACTTTGTCAGATTGACTGGCTACACCTTCAAAACCACTTGGGTTTTCTTCCCGTGCGGTTGCCATATCTTCTTCAAGCAGTAGTTGCTCTCTAGCGAGATTTTGGAACTGATTCCTCGTGTCCAGATTTTCTGACGCTTTACTCTGGATGTTTTCTTCACGGTTGATCGCCTCTTGAACAAATTCTCTTGCATTTTGCATTGCCTGGGCTTGTTCCTGCAATTGTTTTAATTGCGATGCCATTTGCTTCTGATCGAGGTTTTGTTGTCGTTTGGCATTTTCCTGTTTCAATGCTTCTGCAATTTTTCCGAGTGACTTATCAAGGCTCTTGGCCGTTTCTGCCCGTTGCTTACCATCCGTCGTGTTCTGTAGATCCTCAGTTTGCCGTTGGATTTGTTTCTTGGTTTCGGCGATGGGATCAGATTGTGGGGCCTGTTCTGCTTGCCCGTTATCTTTGTTTGGGGCAGTATCGGTTCCCGTCAGTTGCCGATTGCGGGGTGTGGCAGCGGTATTGCTCGCGTTGTTGGTTTCAAGGTTGTCCGGGATCTCCTGCAGTAGCTGTTGTGTTTCGTCAACAGCTTTGCTGATTTTTGCTGTGTTGGCTTTTTCAGCGGATCTTTCGATGTCGCGGTAGGCTTCTTGATTTGCGGCGATCCGTTGTTGCAGCGAGTTGGCTTGAAATTGTTCGTAATCGTTCTGGCGTTGCTCAATTGCCTCATTCAACTTCTGCAGGTTGTTCTTCGCCTGTTTCACTGAATCACTTGCGGAATTTGGATTTTTCACCAATTGTTCTGATGCTCGTGACATGCTGTCTGCTGTTTTATCCGATAGGCCTTGCTGGTTTTGGAATGGTTCTGGAAACTCCTTGCGAAGTGAATCGAATTGAACAGCGAGGTCATGTTGTTTTGTTGAGAGCTCGAATGAGCCTAGTTCCGGAATAGGAGTTTTTCCGATGTTGTCAGCTTCTTGGGCTAACGTTTCCTGTTGGTCAAGCAGTTCATCGAGACCGCGTGATGCTTCGTTTACTTGCTGAGTTTCTTCGGCAAGTTTCTTGAGGAGTTTCGCAAGTTCAGGATCAGCTTCTGTTGCTGACAGAGTCACCTGATCCTCCAGTTCATTCAAAGTAGATCCTGCAAATGATTCGGGATGTTGTTCGATCAGGTTTGCAAGTTCACGACGGGCGTCGACCAGATGCATCAGTGCAACTTCTTCGGTTTGCCCAGCCTTCGTTTGTGCGCGTTCAAGAAGCGCTGTCTCAGCGTTGGTGAACTCAGTGCTCGCAGCCTCAATCGATGATGCAAACTCGCGAAGGGTTTCTCGATCCAACCTTTCGGAGAGTTGTTTCTGTACGGATCTACCTTCGGACGACAGGGCACTTTCCAGCTCGGCAAGAGTGTCCATGGTTTTCTGTTGTTCGGTATCCTCGGGGTCAGTCAGCTTTTCCGTGCTGCGGATCACTTGCTGTTGTCGATGGATCAGGTCTGTTAATGCTTCCAGACTATCGTATCCGGCGTTCGGCAGTTGTTTTAAAGCCTCTGGCCCGGGGACGATTTCGACAAAGTAACTTGAGGATCCATACTGCGTTTCGTCAATCGCCTTTGCGGTGGCTCGATAACGGGTTACATCCCATTCTTTCAGGCCGAGTTGATCGGGGTGCAGAGTGGGTTGGAACACCGCGTAACGGGGGTCCTCAAGTTCTGGCAAGGGACGCGTGACCTCCTCCGAATCATTGACTTGCGTTTGCCATGTAATGTTTGCCAAGGGGCGGTCCGATGCTGCTTCGATCAGTAGCGGCACGTCCTCGTGTACCGTGATGCGAAGGTCGCGTCCGGGCTCACTGATGCGAATCTCGCCCCAACTGCTGTTCGTTTGCTGTTCCGGGGCTGTCGGTGGGGTGAGTGACTCATCCGGAATGACAAGAGGTTGGAGGTTGTTTTCCTGTGCTTGCTGATTCGCTTCATTTTCGGCTTTTGCTTCGTTTGCAGCTAACGTCTGTAGAGGACTTTTTGTGATATAGAAATTGGCCGCCAAGATTCCTAATAGCAGCATGACTAGAATGTGAAGGTTTACTGATCGTTTCTTCAGCGGATTTGCGGTTCGCAGTTTCGGAACAAGTTCAGTCGCTTGTTCTTCAATTGCATTACGGTACATGGCTGCTGAACGATCATCATTGATGCGTTGGTCAAGTTCTACGACCGTGTTGAGGCGATCCTGCAGCATGTCATGATCTTGTTCTACTGCGGCCGCAAGTGTTTTGCGGTCCATGCGACGTTCAACCACGAGAATGATACTGACGAGCCACGCAAATCCTACTGCGAAGCAACTGAAGGCAGCTAATAGCAAAAACTGTCCTGTGCTTTGGATGACACCGAAATATGCCGTAAAGCCAAGCGTGAGCAAAAGTGCCGACAAGATGGATAGCAAAGTCGCGGTACGCTTGATTGCAGTTTCCCACTTGCTCGAGTGAGCTTTTTCGGCGATGCGTCTTTCCAGCAGATGATGGATCACAAGGTTGACTTTGGGCTAGCGGTGAGACGAGCGACAACAATTAAGATTGTAGTGGTTCAGTTGTTGTGGGGAATCGAAAAAATCTGCAATCACAGGTGCAGCTGAATTGTGATACGGGAGAAATCAGGCTCGTTGTTGGTGTTGGGATAAGCTTGTTGCTGAGGGGGGAACTCATGATGTTGACCGCCGAAGGGGGCTTCTTCATTTCAGTAAAGCGAGTTGTGTAAGTTTTGTTGCAGAGATCTGTTTATTGATTCTTCACTTTTCTTGCTGGACACCCCAGATGGTTTCTACCATCAAGAGAGCCATGGCGGCGGTTAAAATGTACCACCAGTTCATCTGTTGCAATGCTTCCATTTTGCTCATGCTGATGGCGGTGGGACGGTCCGATGCAGGCTCTTCGTTTGGGGCGATTTCACTTGCCGCATCAACGGTAGTCCGTCCCCAGTTTTCGAGCACTCGCGGTTCAGGCTCGTAGACCAGTTCGGATTCGAGTGGTGATGCGTTCACATCTAGAATTGCTCCAAGTGAATCGGCCGAGTCGTAGCGTATGGAGAAGTGCCCGGGGTGTGCTGGTAAAGGGAAGCTTGCTTTGCGGGCCTCAACTTCAACGATGATGGGAGCGATGCCATCGGCGATTCCCATCGTACTTGGGTCAAGCGGAGCAACGACGATGTTCTTCGCTTGCGTGCCTGCGGGTAAATCCCATACCACGGATTCCCCCGGTTCAAAAAACGTTTCTGTTGTCGGTTCCCCCCGGACGTATTGCAATGTCTGGTCAAGGAATGGGATGAATGTTGGTTGGATGGGCCAGTTCGTGTCACTGCGATCAAAGGCAAAAGCAAAGACGATTAATCGACCTGGCCCTGCGTTCGATTCAAACACAAGAGGGTCGCCTGCTGCGGAGAACGCAAGCGATGCAGCATCGTTGACCTTCAGACGTCGATAGTTCGTAAATTTGACCTCAGCCAGGTTGCCAAGTTCTGTCGTGCGAAAAGGTGCAAAGATGGGATGCTCGGCGTACACATATCGAAACGTACCCGGTTCGGTGGGTTGCTGTTGTGATACGCCTGCCTCGATTCCCATTTCCCGCAGAAAGCCGGATATTACGGGAGTGATTTTGTCGACAAAAAGAATGACACCACGTCCTGCACTCAGGTCACTTCTGACGGTTGAACGCACGTCTGCGGATTGCAGGCGATGGCTTTCTAGGCAGAGTACGTCGGGGGCTGTTTCTGCAGAGCGAACAAGCGGCGAGTCCTCGTTAACACTATTAATGTCCCAGCGGTTCGACATGACTTCGGGACTCAAGGCGCGGCGAAGAAACAGGGAATCAACAATCAGCTCAATTTTTCCCTTGCGTACGGGAGCAAGTGAAAAGAAGACTCGGTTGTCTCCGACCAAATCATCAGTGCTGCCTTCAATTGTGATTTCTCCTGCAGTCCATTCGGTTGGATTGACTTTCCACTGAGCGAACGCGGTGCCGTACACGATCGGGTTATCTGCGGCGTCTGTTTGTCCCTGAGTCTTGTCGTCCTTGTTGGATGCAGATTCTAGTTGAACACGATCCATCTCTCGCCCGCGGTCACGAAAAACGATTTCGCTGGGGCCGTGGTCTCCCTGCAATGTGACCGTGACTCCTACTTCTACCCACGAATCACCATCTCGGGTAACTCGTCGAGCTCGCGGAGCAGAGAGAGCAAAGTTCGTGATTTCGGTTTCTGGAACGTTAGCTATTTCCACCTCGATGTCCCTGAGGAAGGGAGGTGAGTTGGCGTCCAGCAGCCACTGATTTGATTGACAGTCGCTCAGTAGCACGATGCGTCGTTTGGCACCAAGCGAATCACTAAGCATTTCGGCGGCCGTCCGAAACGCATCAACAAAGTCTCCCCGTTCGGAGCTAGGTTCAATGTCTTTCACGGCCAAGGCAGTCGCTGGCTTTTTATCACCTAGACGAGCCGCGATTTGGGTGGTGGATCCAAGTTCGATCACGCCGATTTGGGTACCCATGTCTGAAGATTCAATTTCCTCAGCCAAGCGGGTTCGCGATTTATTGAAACCGCCTCGCGTCTGAGCACTCAGAGTATTGTCGAGGATATAAACGCGACTCTCTTTAACGATGACGGTTTGCTCATTGTTGAAGTAGGGCCATGTGAAGGCAGCAATTAGCAGTAGCATGCCGATGATTCGCAGCAGCATAAGTGGCCAATTGCGTGGCCACATTGGACGTGCTCGTGCTACGGGTTGATCATCAAGGAATCGCAGGGTTGGGAATTCAACGAGATTCTTCTCATCCTTTCTGCGGAGGTGCAAATAGATCGGCACACCGACTAGCAGGCTTCCGAACGCCATGATTGGAAACAGCAAACTCATGCTTACATCAACCGCCGGCGTTCTTTAAGGAAAAGAGTCAGAGCTTCCCACGGTTCTGTGTCGGTTCTCACCACACAATGCGGCATTTCAAGTGAATGGAACAAGTCACGATACTCGGCCATGAAAGCCTCGAAACGTTTCAGATAGTTAGTTCGTGCTCTGGCGGGATCAATCATTCTCCGTTGCCCGTTTTCCAGATCTTGGAAAATAGCAGTTTGCGAAAATGGAAATTCGACTTCATCGCGATCCAAAACCTGAAAAATCATGCACTCATGACCAAGGAATTTCAGTTGTTGGAATGCCTCCGTGATGCCCTCTGATTCTTCTTGCAAATCAGAAAAGAACAGCACAATGCTGCGGCGATGGATCAGGCGAAGCACGTGTTGCAGCAAATCAGCAAGCCGTTCACTACCTGCGGCAGGTAAATCCTGTAGCTGCTGGATGATGGTGTTGAATTGACTTTGCTTTTGAGACGGGCGAATGAACGTCGCCGCGTCCGAGGGTTCTTGATGTGTCAGTAGACCAACCGCATCGTTTTGTCGAAGCATCATCGATGTCAAAGCAACCGCCAGCGTCTTGGATACCTCCAGCTTTGATCCCCATGCTTCGCTGCCGCGGTATTTCATTGAGCCACTGGTGTCGATGACGACATACACACGAACATTCGTTTCCTGTGTGTATTTCTTAATGCATAGCCGGTTGCTGCGTGCATAAAGTTGCCAGTCCAAATGCCTAAGATCATCACCAGGTTGGTAATCACGGTATTCGCTAAATTCGACGCTGATGCCATGGAATGGACTGCGGTGCATGCCGTCTAGAAAACCCTCCACCAGGTATCGGGCTTTCATGTCCAGCGTATGAAGCAACGACATGACCTTGGGGTCAAACCGTTCAATCAGTCGATCGTGCTCAAGAGCCGCCATTCCATGCTACCTCTTCGACTTTGGAGCATTTTTTGGAATCTCGGCAATCAATTGCTGAATAATGTCATCAGTGGTTTTTTGCTCGGCGTCAGCTTGGAAACTGCGGATGATGCGGTGTCGTAAGACCATGGGGGCAACTGCTTCGATATCTTCGCAGGCAACATTGAACCGTCCCATACAGGCCGCTCGCGCACGACCAGCCAAAATCAGGTTTTGGCTGGCGCGAGGGCTTGCTCCCCAGCGGATCCAGTTTGCTACCCCGGGTGCGATATCAGGTGTTCCCGGACGGGTGGCTCTCACTAGCCGCGTTGCATAGTCAATGACGTTGGAGGCCGCGGGTATGTGCGAGATTGCATCGCGGTACGCCATTACCTCGTGCCAGGCAAGTTGCGGCTTTAAACCGTCGAGCGGAGTGAACGAGTGCCCTGCAACAATCTGCGTTTCCTGCTCGTGTGTCGGATAGCCAAGTTGCAACTGAAAGAGAAATCTGTCGAGTTGAGCCTCGGGTAGGGGATACGTGCCTTCCTGTTCGATCGGGTTCTGTGTGGCCAGTACCAGAAAAGGTTCTGGTAATTGATCCGTGCGGCCTGAAACCGTGACCGTTCGTTCCTGCATGGCTTCCAGTAAGGCTGCCTGTGTCTTGGGTGGAGTACGATTGATCTCATCAGCTAGCAGGATCTGTGTGTAAATGGGTCCTCGAACAAACTGGAACTCGCGGTGTCCAGATTCTTCTTCCTGAAGAATGTCGGTTCCTGTGATATCCGGTGGCATCAAGTCAGGGGTGAACTGGATACGTTTGAATTGAAGGTGCAGGACTCTTGAGATGGCACCAACCAGTAAGGTTTTTCCTAAGCCGGGCACGCCCTCAAGAAGACAGTGCCCGTAAGAGAACAATGCGTACAGAATTGCTTCGGTATTTTCTTCCTGACCCACCACACATTTGCCGACTTCGGTTTTGATGGTCCCGACTTTTGCCGGCAGACTGCTGATAATGGCTGCGGCATTGTTGGCAGTCACTTCTACCCGCTCCCGGGGAGGCGCGACCAGAGTTGGCTGACTGGCTGGAGGTACCAGTTCGCCCTCGAGCGGCGATTCTGATTTTGATGCGTCCGTCATTAGGATGTTTTCCCCATCGTGCTGTTTCTGGGCAATGGCTCGAAACAGTTTCCTGGATGATGCTCGTTCAATGTCTATAGGTTGCAGTGTCTCAGGTTGCTGTGGCTGAGGTTGCTGCTTCGAAGTAACGACCGTTCCACAGACTCATGGCTGGAATTCTAGCAGGAAGGGGCGGTTCTTGTTTTTAAGAGCCCAGTTTTCGAGGAAACTCGTGCGTTTCAAATGGAATAGGTGTTTTGCGTCTGTCAGTTATCCGGCGGTGTCTTGAAAACAAGCTATTTTGGAAATGTAACTTGACCCATGTTTTGGCTGGGTTTAACGCGGTGAGGTTTGGTTTTAGAGGGGGCATTCGTTCTGATGCTCCTCTGACGTTGTTGGGAACTGATGTTGTTAGGAAGGGGACTCAGCAGGCCGGCAGCCAGCTGGCAAAGCAACTGATCGTGTCACTTTGCTTCTCGGCATTCTTGTTAAGTCTTTTGGTCTCGCAGTCGTCCCAAGTGAGGAAATGCCGGTGGAATGATGCTGCTCCACTTTTGGAACGTCAGCGTTTGTTCGGCCCACCGCTTTATCCGCCTCTGCACCGGTGTTTGCGAACAAACGCAGCGACGTTGGGTCGAGTGAATCGTCCGCCTGTTGAACTGTCTTTAAGTGCTTTGTAGGTTATTTCGCTCTGTTGGATGCGCATGCGTTCACTTTTCTCCCCTACCTGTCCGTGACTCAGGAGTCATTTCATGTCCGATCGTATTGTTCTCCGAACCGGTGAATCGCTTGTCGCTGGTGGTCCGCCCTTTACGGCGGCTGAGCCAGAGGTTGTGATTGGCGAGTTGGATGGGCCTGTGGGTACGGCTCTTG
This sequence comes from Rhodopirellula sp., assembly GCA_002690925.1. Taxonomy (GTDB): domain Bacteria; phylum Planctomycetota; class Planctomycetia; order Pirellulales; family Pirellulaceae; genus Rubripirellula. Next base: position 19,889 of record NZGD01000308.1, on the reverse strand, counting down.
CCACATTGACTGGCGATCAGTCGATGGGCCATTCAAAAGTTTTCGCCATCCTGAACACAGACATCCAAGTAAGGCCGGTGACGCTTTGTGTCAGTAAAGTGACCGTCAAAAATAGTCGCTACACCAATATCCTGATGGGAACGGTGCAAGCCGCCATTGCCAACGGAGTGTTGGATGCAGTGAGGGCGGGAGATTTACCGAAAGAGAAGGCCAACGATCTGGGGATTATCTGTAGCGTTTGGCTCAACCCAGGCGTGATTGATGATGACAATCTCGATCACAAAGCGTTGTTTGACATCCACCGCAAAGCCATGGCCCAGGCTATCCACAAGGCCATGAACTGTGAGCCATCGATCGACTGGCTGTTGGAAAATCAGGACTCGATTACCCACAAGTATTACCAGATGGGACTCGACGGAAAAATCTAAGCAATCGGAGCCGATGCCACGGCCCTGGCTGCGGTCGCTATCGACGGGTTTAGTGATGTATCGACCGTATTGGTTGCCGCAGTCGCGGTTCTCTTGCTGGCTTAGGGGTGTGCGATAAACGAACGGTTTGCACGTTTATCGCACGGTCGGTACGATTGCGGCTTGAAGGCTGGGCTATGGAAGTGGTAGCCCTCTGTCACTCGTCCCCCAAGCGATCATCATGTCGAATCTGTTGAGTTTGCGCGATGCGATTCGGACTCATTTACATTCAGGCGATTGCGTTGCTGTTGAGGGGTTTACGCACCTGATCCCGTTTGCTGCGGGGCACGAAATTATCCGACAGGAAAAACGTGATCTGACGTTGGTTCGCATGACCCCGGACGTGATCTTTGATCAGATGATCGGGATGGGTTGCGCGAAACGTCTTGTGTTTTCCTGGGGTGGAAACCCTGGCGTAGGATCGTTGCATCGTTTGCGGGATGCAGTGGAGAAGGATTTTCCCTGCCCTATCGAAATAGACGAACGAAGTCACGCGGCCATGACTGTGTCTTATACTGCCGCTGCTGCTGGATTGCCTTGCGGAATCCTGAGAGGATTTCTTGGCTCAGACCTTCCTGCGCACAACCCAAACATCAAGTTCATTGACTGCCCATTCACTGGCGAACGACTTGCGGCTGTTCCTGCGATTCGCCCTGACGTCACGCTCATTCACGCTCAGCGGGCAGATCGTGCGGGCAATGTTCATTTGTGGGGGATCGTCGGAGTGCAGAAGGAGATTGCGTTGGCTGCCAAGAAGGTGATTGTGACGGTCGAGGAGATCGTTGATGATCTCAATGCGCCGTCAAATGCATGTATTTTACCTGCTTGGGTGGTGACTGCTGTTTGTCATGTGCCAGGTGGGGCAGCACCGTCTTATGCTCATGGGTATTACGATCGTGACAATAGTTTTTATCAGGCTTGGGATGAGGTCTCTCGTGATCGAGAGAAGTTTCAGCGTTGGATGCGTGAAAATGTGATGGACCCGGTGCCAGTGAATGGCGGTGCCTGATGGCGTGGAATCCATCTTTCTCGAGAATGGCGAATGGGAGTTGATCCGATGGCAGCTACACCGTCAGAGGTCATGACTGTTGTTGCAGCACGAATGCTGCAGGAGCGAACGGTTTGTTTTGTCGGAATTGGAGTGCCTTCAAAGGCCGCCAATCTTGCAAGGCTGACGCATGCTCCCAACGCGGTGCTCATCTACGAGAGTGGAACGATCGGGACCCGGCCAGCGGTTCTCCCTTTATCGATTGGTGACGGGGAGTTGGCGGTGACTGCCGACACGGTAGTTTCGACGTCAGAGATTTTTTCCTACTGGTTGCAGGGTGGGCGTGTAGAGCTTGGGTTTTTAGGCGCGGCGCAAGTGGATCGTTATGCCAATTTGAATTCGACCGTGATTGGTAATTATGAGTCACCCAAGGTGCGGTTGCCTGGTGCTGGGGGAGCGCCGGAAATTGCGGCGCAAGCGAAAGAGACGCTGATCATCATCAATCATGATCCACGCAAACTGGTCGAGAAAGTTGATTTCATCACCTCGGCGGGATACCTCGATGGTGGTGACTCGCGCGAGCTTGCAGGTTTGAAAGTAGGTGGCCCCACTGCAGTGATTACAGATCTGTGTGTCCTGCGTCCAGAGTCGCAGACGCGTGAGTTGGTGGTAACGCAGTTGCATCCGGGGGTTACCAGACAGACGGTTGCAGAAGCGACGGGATGGGACGTCCGATTTGCTGCAGATTTGGCTCAGACCCAAGCCCCATCAGAGCTCGAATTATCAACCTTGCGGGAACTTGAGCGGCAAACAGCGTTGGCCCACAGTAACGATGGGGCAGATAAGACCCAACTTACCCGAACCAATCCAACAGGAGAGGTGACCAGACCATGAGAAATGCCTGGATTTGCGATGGAACTCGGACCGCGATTGGCCGCTATGGGGGGGCTTTGTCGACCGTCCGTCCTGACGACCTGTTGGTGAGTGTGATTGACGCCTTAATTCACCGTCAACCGCAGGTGGACTGGGAAGCTGTTGGTGACCTCTTGGTCGGGTGCACGAATCAAGCGGGAGAAGACAATCGAAACGTGGCAAGGATGGCCGGTTTGATGTCCGCGTTGCCCAGCCTTGTTCCCGCCATGACTGTCAATCGCTTATGTGCTTCGGGGATGGATTCAGTGGTAGCCGTGGCACGCGCGATTCGTTCAGGTGAAGCCGAATTGTGTCTTGCCGGCGGCGTCGAGTCGATGTCGCGAGCGCCGTTTGTTGTTTCCAAATCCGATAAGCCATTCGGCCGCGATCTGTCATTGCAGGACACCACAATGGGGTGGCGTTTCATTCATCCACAGATGGAGAAAATGTTTGGATGCGAAACCATGCCACAGACTGGCGAAAATGTCGCTGAACGCTACAAGGTCAGTCGTGAGGATCAGGATGCATTCGCCTTCCGTAGTCAGCAGCGAACCCATCAAGCGCAGCAGCGGGGTTTCTTTGACGGTGAAATCACACCGGTGAAGGTACCTGTCCGCAGACAGGATCCAATCGTCGTTTCCCACGATGAACATCCACGCCCAAATACCACCCTCGATGCACTGAAGCGACTGAAGCCATTTGTTAAGCAGGATGGCACTTTGACGGCTGGCAATTCATCAGGTCTCAACGATGGTGCGGCGATGCTGTTGCTGGCCTCCGATGACGCAGTGACAAAGTACGAACTGAATCCGATGGCAAGAGTGATGGGCACAACCGTGGTGGGGCTTGAGCCGACCATCATGGGTATGGGCCCGGTCCGGGCGACCCAGCGTTTGTTGGGCAAACTGGGGGTCGAACTTGCGGAGATTGGCGTGATCGAAATCAATGAAGCATTTGCATCGCAGAGTCTCGCCGTTTTGCGAGAGCTAGGCCTGCCAGATGATGCGGAGCATGTCAACCGTAATGGGGGAGCGATCGCCATTGGACATCCGTTGGGCATGACTGGCACCAGACTCCTGTTGACAGCAGCGCGACAGTTGCAGGAAGTCGATTCACGCTATGCCTTATGCACCATGTGTGTTGGCGTAGGTCAGGGCATTGCCATGTTGTTGGAAAAAGCATGAGCCCATCAGCAGAACGACCCGTGGTTTTGGTTACCGGCGCCGCAACCGGAGTGGGGCGTCAATGCGCTCGCCGTTTTGCGGCATCAGGGTTTGATGTGGTCATCAATTATCTTGGTCCGGACGAGCATGATGCAGGGCAGACGAAACAGCTGGTGATGGAAGAGGCTGCCCGTGGACTGTTGATGAAATGTGATGTCAGTTCAGATGCCGACGTGCGCAGCATGGCTGCTGCAATTGATCTGGAATTCGGACGTCTGGATGCTGTGGTCAATTGCGCCGGAACAACGGAATTTGTTCCGCACCAGAATCTTGAGGGGATGGCAGAGGAGGTGTGGGACCGGATTCTTGCCGTCAACACCAAAGGTCCTTTCTTCGTGATTCGCGCCTGTGTTCCATTGCTGAGTCGGCAAGCGGATGCTGCCATTGTCAATGTTGCCAGCGTGGCCGGCATTTCCGGAGCAGGGTCCTGTGTTGCCTACTGTGCAAGCAAGGGGGCGCTGAACACGATGACCAAGTCTCTGGCGAAGGCGTTGGCGCCGAGAATTCGCGTCAATGCGGTTTGTCCTGGGCCGATTGATAGCGGTTGGTTAAGACGAGGGATGACAGAGCAGCAGATGGAAAGTCGGGTTGCAGGTTTCCCCATTCCGCGTCTGGCCCAACCTGACGATGTGGTTGATGCGATTCATTACTTGGTCACCGGTACCAGTTTGACCACTGGGCAGATCCTGGTGGTCGATGGCGGGAGAACGATGTGAACAGTCTTGCAGACAGCTTGAAGCGAACCACTTGGAATTTGTTTTCAGGAAATCAACTGACCTTTGGCCCCGGTGCGATCGGGACGTTGACGGGTGTATTGCATCGTGAAAAAACCAAGCGAGTGTTGGTTGTCAGTGATCAAGCATTGGTCAAGGCCGGTATCGTCTCGCAGGCAGAAGTCGCGATTCAGACTGTGGGTACCGCTTTCCAGGTTTTCAGTGATGGAGAAGTCGAACCATCGACATCGACTGTAAAGACTTTGGTGGACGCTGCCAATGAATTTCAGCCTGATCTTTTTGTGGCACTGGGGGGGGGCAGCAACATGGACCTCGCCAAGGCAGCAGCTGCCACATTTGGTGGTGATGGTGATGTCGGGGCGCTGTTTGGTTTCGATCAGGCTCCTCAGCGTGCCGTCAAGCTGGTCTGTATTCCGACCACGGCTGGAACTGGCAGTGAGGTGACGCATTCGGCGATTCTGAAGGAAAGTGCCACCGGTAAAAAGGCTGCGATTCTCAGCCAACGCATTCGCCCTGATGTTGCTATTGTTGATCCGCAATTGACGATCAGTTGTCCCCAGCAGGTGACAGCAGAAAGTGGCATTGATGCGTTGACGCACGCGATCGAAGCCTATCTGGTGCGAAACTTCTTTTCCTTTTCCGAGGATCTTGAGCATGGATTGCCCTACGAAGGCAGTCATCCTTTGGGCGACATGTATGCCGAAAAAGCAATTCGATTGATCGGTCGAAATCTGAAACGAGTCATCGATGATCCGGATGACCTTGCGGCTCGTAGTGGCATGGCTTTGGCTGCCACTCTTGCCGGCGCGGCGTTCTCTTCATGTGGAGTTTCGTTGGCACATGCGCTGGAGTATCCATTGGGAGCCACCTATCAGTGCAGTCATGGGGTTGGAAACGGAATCGTTCTGCCGGGGGTGATGCAGTTCTGGTCTGATACCCGCCAAGCAAGGTTAGCACAGATAGCTGCTTTTCTCGGCGTTGAACAGGCAGAGCAAATGCAAGCTTCAGAAGCTGCCCAGGCAGCTATCCACTGGGTCACCAAAGTTCGTGAGCGGATCGGGTTGCCAACGGGGTTGCTCGCCGTCGGCGGCAAGCCGGAGGACATTCCTGGTTTGGCTGCCGCTGCCATGTCATTGCAGCGACTGCTGGATCTGTCACCCACCACACCAACGCTAGAAGATCTGACAACCATTTTAAAGGCATCTTTGTAGCAGTACTTTGAAGCTGAATTGTTTCGGTTCGTGGAGCACAATGAATTATGAAGTTTTTTCTTGCGGGGAAATGGCAGGACAGAAAAGAACAGCTGGATGTTACCAATCCTGCCAATGGAGACGTGATTGATACCGTCCCTGTTGCCTCCGCTGCGGACATTGAGGTTGCGTTGCATTCAGCACAGGCTGGTGCCAAGGTGATGGCTGCGTTGACAGGATATGAACGCTTTCAAATCCTGCGTCGAACTGCTGATCTGCTGCTGGAAAGACGTGATCAGCTTGCGCAGGTGCTCAGTAGTGAAGAAGGGAAAACAATCACCGAGGCGACCTCAGAGGTTGAACGGTCGGCTCAAGCGATGGAATTGAGTGGTGAAGAGGCAAAGCGACTGGGTGGTGAGGTGTTGCCTCTTGATGGTGGGCAGGGGGTGCAGAACAAACTTGGCTTCACACTCCGCATTCCATGTGGTGTGGTTGCAGCGATCACACCCTTTAATTTTCCACTCAGCCTGGTTTGTCACAAAGTAGGACCCGCGTTGGCGGCTGGGAACGCCTTGATTCTCAAGCCTGCCAGCGACACACCGTTGATTGCTTTGCACCTTGTCAAAGCACTGTTGGATGCTGGTTTACCGGGGACCGCGATTTCCTGTCTCACTGGTAGCGGCAGAAGCGTGGGGCAGGCGATTTGTAGTGACAAACGTGTCAGGAAAATCAGCTTCACTGGCAGTTACGAAGTGGGCGAGCAGATTTGTGCGATCGCAGGAATCAAGAAAGTAACCATGGAACTCGGGGCAAACAGTCCCTTGATTGTGCTGCCCGATGCTGATCTTGACAAAGTGGTTGCGGCGACCGTGTTCAGCGGTTTTGCAAATGCAGGTCAGGTCTGCATTTCTGCACAGCGGTTGATTGTGACAGACCAGGTGCATGACGAGCTGATGGCGAAGTTGATACCGCAGATTAAGTCGATCGTTTCCGGGGATCAATTAAGTCGCGAAACACAAATGGGGCCGATGGTACGCAGCGCGGATGCGGCAAGGGTCCACGACTGGATCAGCGAAGCTGAAAAGCAAGGTGCTTCGATCGCGTGTGGGGGACAACGTGAGGGAGCATTCATGGAACCCACGCTCTTGCTGTCAGCTGGAAAAGAAATGAAAGTTGTCAAAGATGAGTTGTTCGGACCAGCGGTCGCTGTTTGTTCTGCTCGCGATGCTGATGATGCCATCGCAATGGCCAACGACAGCAACTTCGGCCTTAGTGCCGGTGTCTTTACGCAGGATGTTGATGCTGCTGTCAGATTTGCCAAGGAGGTCGATTGTGGCAACGTGCACATCAATGGTGGGCCACTCTGGAGAACGGATCTGATGCCTTATGGCGGGATCAAGGATAGTGGATTGGGCAAAGAAGGACCAAAATACGCGATCGATGAAATGACGGAGATGAAATCGGTGGTCATTCATTCCTGATTCCGATTCGATGACGACAAGGAAAAAAATAATGCGGCAAGTATCCAGAGGAAATGTTCACATGATTGTTGTGCTGCGTATCGTGTTTTGTGTCACGGTGTTCTGTCTCACCGTGGGGCTGACGGGCGTGCTGGTTCGTGTCACGCATGCGGATGACGCGGGGGCTGAATTGGGGCCGATTGTGAGCACTGCCCAAGGGCGTGTCAGTGGAGTTCGCTTAGACGCGACCAATCAACTGACCGTCTTCCGGGGGATTCCTTTTGCGGCACCACCGGTCGGCGATCTGCGGTGGAAACCGCCACAGCCACCCGCTACCTGGCATGGGATTCGGCGTTGTGACAAATTTGGCAAGGTGGCGTGGCAAAATATGTCGGGACGTAGCGATCCCCCTGGTATGAGCGAAGATTGCCTGTTTTTGAATGTTTGGACGGCAAGCCCGGGACGGGAGACGAAACGTCCCGTCATGGTTTGGATTCATGGTGGAGGGCTGAATCGGGGATGGAGCAGCCAGGCCCAATATGATGGTAGCCAGCTTGCGCGTCAGGGGGTGGTGCTGGTGTCGATCAATTATCGACTGGGTGCCCTTGGGTTCCTGGCACATCCCGAACTGTCGGCAGAGTCAGGACAGCATGTTTCTGGGAATTACGGGCTACTTGATCAGATTCAAGCATTGAAATGGATTCGTGATAATATCGCTGCCTTCGGGGGTGACCCCGGCAATGTAACTATTTTCGGTGAATCAGCAGGTGGTACCAGTGTCAGCGCGTTGTGTGCGTCACCTATGGCGAGTGGTTTGTTTCATCGAGCGATCATTCAAAGCCCATGGATGTTTGGATATATCAATGATTTGGCTGAAGCCAATGTGGTCAAACTGCGTCAGCCCGTCTCTTCAACGCCCAGTGCTGAAGCACTTGGGGAATCATGGGCAGCTGATTTTATCGATCAACAATCTGCCCAGTCGGTGATGCAGCAGTTGCGTGAGATCCCCGCCAGAGAGTTCATTGAGGGACGACCTTATTACAAGACACGGGTCACGATTGATGGCTCAGTGCTGGAGAACCATCCGGCTTCCGTATTTGCGGCAGGACAGCAGGCTCGGGTCCCCATGCTGATTGGTACAACGAAAGACGAGGGGGCGTACTTTACCAGGTTCCTGCCTCCGAGTCGCGAGGAATTTGAGCAGACGCTACGGCGTTTCTATGGTGACCGTTCCGGGGCCGTCATCTCTCTCTATTCCAGTCAAGCTGGTGGTGACTACAAATCTGACGGCGCTCGTTTTGTAACGGACGCCTGGTTTCTGCATCCCACCCGGCAGCTTCTTGAAGGCATGAACAGTATTACGGTAGACGCTTATCAGTATCAGTTCATCAAACCGGGCGCAGGATCTTCGGGCACAGGTTCACCGCATGCGATTGAACTCAGGTTTGTCTTCGGGACGCTTGGGGAAAATGCATCGGACGCAGAGCAGAGAGTTTCGAAAATGATGCGGGCGCAGTGGGTGGAATTCGCCGAGACCGGTGATCCCAATGGCGCTGGTTTACCACGCTGGCCAAGTTACCGGAAACAAAAGCAGTTTTTGAATATTGGTGATTCGGCAGGCATCGGAGCGAGTTTGAAGCAGAAGTCGCTTGATGTTCATGATCATGCGAATCGACAGCTCTACGAGTGAAGAAAAGTTTTGATTGATGAACGATGAAATCAGGTCTAGCTAACTGGGACAGGATGATGAAAACAATGGCATTGTGGTTGGTCTGTGGCGTGGCTGTATGGCTACCGCCCCTCGCTGTTGATGCGGCTCAAAGCCGAATTGTGCGCACAGAATCCGGGAGTATTAGCGGAGAGTTGCTTGAGGATGATTCGTCCATTTGTGTATTCAAGGGAATACCTTACGCGGCACCGCCGGTGGGGGCGTTGCGTTGGAAGCCGCCGCAATCGGCTGAGCCATGGAAGGGTGTGCGAGAGTGCAATCAGTTTGGTAACAAGTGTTTGCAGAAAGGGCGAAAACGGCCAGGTCCATTTTCAGAGGACTGTCTGTTTCTGAATGTTTGGGCGCCGGCCAAGCAGCCGGCTGAAAAGCTACCCGTCATGGTGTGGATTCATGGCGGAGGCCTTACTCAAGGGTCTGCGCATGAATGGGGATACATGGGTGATGACATCGCGAAACGCGATGTCATCCTGGTTTCCATCAATTACAGGTTGGGAGCTTTTGGCTTTCTTTCGCATCCCGCTTTGACCGCGGAGTCCGAGCACGGATCATCAGGTAATTATGGAATTCTTGATCAGATCCATGCGTTGAAATGGGTCCGTGACAACATCGCCGCATTCGGCGGGGATCCAGAGAATGTCACCATCTTTGGTGAATCGGCTGGCGGCACAAGTGTGTACCTGCTGGTTGCTTCACCGCTTGCAGACGGTCTGTTTCAGAAGGCGATCCTGCAGAGTGCGTGGATTGACCCGAAAATATTCCGTGATCTCAATAAACCGTCGTATTATGGCCCATCAGCCGAAGAAATTGGTGTCGCTGAGGTGAGCAAAATATTGGACGAAACGAACGCTGGGGCAGGGAACACTCTGGAGCAATTGCGAGCAATCCCTGCCGAGCAGGTGCTGGAAAAGTTGAAGCCAAGGTTGCCAGTAGTCAGAGAGGGTTGGCTGTTGCCCAGTTTCCCGTCAGTGATTTATGCCGAAGGGAAGCACAATCGAGTACCTACCATCGCGGGCACGAATCGGGATGAAGGAACCATGTTCACGCCAGCCAAGGTTCATGAATCGGTTGAAGAACATCGCGAGGCGATCGGTCGACGTTTCCCTGAGCAGGTTGAGGAGGTACTTGAACTCTATGGCGTCGATGATCAATCAAGTATCCGTGACTCGGTGGTTCAGGAAATCACGGATGTCTGGTTCGTGCGCCCTACTCGGGAATACCTGCGGGCCATGCAGGCAGGAGGGTCTCCTGCCTGGATGTACCATTTCACACGCAACAGTCGTTCTTGGCCATGGCTGAAAGCTGCTCACGCCGCCGAAATACCGTACGTCTTCAATACGTTGGACGAGAAGAAAATTGATGACGTCGATCGGGCGATTGCAAGTGCGATGATTCGCTACTGGACACAGTTCGCCCGATCGGGCGATCCCAATGCCGAGGGAATGGTCGCATGGCCAGCCTATGATCAGAAGAACGATCNGCATNTGGAAATCGGTGACGAACTCAAGCCAGACCAGGGATTGCGTGCTGAAGCATGTGACTTGATGGATCGAGTGATCGATTTTCAACGNCAGGCAAAACCNGAAACAACGAANTGAANANNGNGGTCAGGATGCNGCAGTGCGATNCNNGTNGCGNTATCACNNTGAATCAGAGTNGAGGGATNCGATGGCCGGANAAAATGACCAGAANGGTCGAATGNGNGTGANCAAGGATCNGAANGGGGTTNCATGTTTGACNTAGTACGTTGNTTGTTGGCTTTGTGTCTGGTGATCGGANCTTTGNTGCTTTATGCCGCGATGGNTTTTGAGCAGGCTCGTGTGCCCTCNGCAAAGCATCCCGATTTCNCTCTTTCTGTCATGGAGGTNGGTGGNCCTNGCAGCGAAGAAGACATNGTNCGCTGGAACGAGGGCCTTGTGTTCGGGATCGTGGTGATTGTNACTNTGACTGCAACGNTGTTGGTCGGAGTTGATTCGTCNANNCCANANATCAGGCGNTTNNNCTNTTGGATCCTTGGNGTTGGATTGATTTACGTTCTGACGTTTGTCGCGATGATGTTGTCATGGCGCGAGTACGCGGCNGATTCAGATCGAGNACTTTGGGGCCCCTTCCCTGCTCCGGTNACNTGGATGGTTTTTGGNGTCTGGCTGGTGCCCGGTCTCTTTACCGNAATNTACGTCGCAGGTTTCCAGAAATGGTTCGTCGACGGAAAGGTTCAAACAGACGTCTGNTCGGATGTCAGTGAANCCACTNCTNAGAGGACGAACTGATGGAAAGTTATCGTGCACAGATCATTGTTGCCTGTGTTGNCNTTTACTTTGTGCTTTGCATCGTTGTCGGGCTGTGGGCGATGCGAAAGACCAAAAGTGCCCGTGATTTTTTCATGGCGGGGCGCGATCTGGGAATTTTTGTGACNTCGATTGCAATCTTCTCAAGTGCCATGAGTGGCTTTGGATTTGTGGGAGGNCCAGGNTTGGTCTANCGGATGGGGATAAGTTCCCTGTGGATTGTGATTTCAACGACCATNGGTTACGCCATCTGCTTTTTTTTGCTGGGAAAAAAACTACGGGAATGGGCGGTCAAGCGGGATTCGATTTCGTTGCCAGATGTGATCAAAGCCCGCTATCAAAGTACGACTGCAGGNGTTTTGGCTGCAGTGGCCATCGTGCTGGGCGTCATGGGCTATCTGGCNACACAGATTGCAGCCATGGCAACGGTNCTGCAAAGTCTGGTCAGTGGGTTGACCGCTTATGGCGAAGTGTCGCTNTTTTCCTGTGCCTTGTTTTCGACNGTNCTGTTGGTGTTCTATTGTGTGACGGGGGGAATCATTGCNTCGGTTTATACCGATTTGATTCAGGGAGTGATCATGATGGTTGCCGCAGTACTGGTTGTCCTGACGGCCATTTGGACNGTGGACGGAGGATTGNCAGGGATATCCGAGATTCTGGTTCGTGATGATCCACAATCAATGAGCCCTTGGGGNAGCAAAGGNATGNTCGGNTGTCTGTCCTGGTACTTNGTCTTTGCGTTAGGAGTCGCAGGGCAACCGCATGTGATTACCAAATTGATGATGACGCGTCGTGCTGAGGATGNCAGATGGACCCTACCCGCTACGATTGCAGGCTACATGGTCACGGCNCTGTTGTGGATTGTGGTCGGCTTGACNATGCGGGCGCTCGTGGTCAGTNATGCTTATCCTGAATTAGCGAATGCTGACAGTGCTGCTCCTGATTTTCTNCAGTACTTCACTCACCCGGTTCTNGCCGGAATCGTTTTNGCTGGTTTATTCGCAGCGATCATGTCCACCGCAGATGCTTTTCTGAANATCGGCGCCGCNGCCATTGTGCATGACATTCCGGTGGCNGTTCGCGGAAAGCCGGTTNAGAANGAATTGAAATGGGCCAGAATCGTTACNGTCTTGATTGGTGNTACAGCCATGCTCTTCGCATTGTACAGTCGTGAAATGGTGGCACTTCTGGGAGCATTCGGGTGGGGGACATTTGCAGCCGCCCTCGTGCCCACCGTTGCCATTGGTNTGAATTGGAAGCGAGCCACNTCGTCTGCGGCCTGCGTTGCGATTGCGTCAAGCCTGNTCGTGAACTTCTCCATCAGAGCATTCAACTTTNATGTTCCTNTGAANATTGATTCCGGTGCGGTCGCCCTGCTTGTTTCATTNNTGCTNTTCATTGGTGTCTCGCTTGTNACCAGCAACAAGCCTGATNTTGCAGANCACTGAANTCANCAGNAACANAAAACCACNGNNTGTTGNTTGTTTTNGGCTTAAGNTTGGCAGGCTGGNNCNGTGACTTGTCGCGGTCAGNGGGTGATTCACTGGGTGGGGGTTTGGCTCAGAATCCANNTGGTGTATTCGGAACCCGGTCCAACANAATCCAGTNGGGTACCGCTGATTCGTTGTTNCCATCCTTGTGGTTGTTCGGAAAGCAGCNGGAGAAAATCTTTCNNGCCAAGNGTGCTGGGTTCTCGAGTGAATAAACCTGTGTTGCGTGGNNGCGTCANAAGCTGAAGAGAAGANGTTTCNGTTTGTCCCCAAAGTGCATCCCACTCATCTCGTGTNGACAGGTTTCGCATCATTCGGATCTTNTGGTTCGGNGGACTTATGCCTACATATGNTTGCCGGACNCGGAAGCGAGTGTCAACGCTTTGCCAAAGCATCATTTGCTCAAGCACGCGTTGACTGATTTCTGGNCGCANCTGNTTTTCCTTGATCGGTTGCACCGCGAGAGANACAACAAAGNCNACGTCCCAAANNTTGCCTTGGGTCTCCACTGGNACTGGCTTTGCAGGAGGACGTGCCCGTGGGGGCGGTAANAATACCAATAACCCAGANACAGCCGANACAGTGTTGAATGCAAGANGCACATTTGTTTTTGTCTCGGGAACCTGACGAANCGGAAATGCAATTTTGATCGCTGAGCCAGCNGCGATTAGATTGTTTTCGACTGTGAGNTCAGTTNCGGGGNTCATGCCAATGTCCAAGGCAGTGTTGAGTGGTCCCGNGTAAAATTCAGAATTTCTGATTTCGCACTGTNNGGNATTTGCAACGGTGATGCAGTTGAGTGAATCAGATCTGCTGTTGATGGCGTCAAACCGGCAATTCGAAATGTGAAGGTTGCCGCTCACGCAATGGATGGCCGTCTGCCGTGGCTGGCGAGCAAGACCGGTTGCATTCTGGTTGATGACTCGAAAGGTAAGGCCTTCAAGCACGAGATCTGCATTCGATGTGATTCCGCTGGTTACCTCGGTGTTGCTGATCGTCAGGACGGGGGCACTGCCAGCCATCGAGCGAATGGTCAGTTCCTTGCCATTTGTCTCAATGGTGGATTCAATCTCATGCTTGCCGTCACCTTCGATTTCAATGGTATCACCACTGCTGGCTTGTGTGACGGCTTCTCTGAGTGTTGAAAAGACGCGTTCGGTGTCACCCTTGGTTTTGATGGTGATTCGGAAGTCAGTCTGCTCGGCCCCAATGAGAACAGGATCTGGCTCTGATTTCTCAGTTGGAATCGTATTACTGGGCCAAAGAAGATAGTTCGCACCAATCACCATCATGAGGGTACATGCAGCAATGAGGGTTGGACGGGTGGGAAAAGGTGAACTTGATGCTGACTTGCGAGTTGTTTGCGAATGTTGGGAAAGTGTGTCAATGATTTCGGCGGCAGTTTGGTATCTGCTATTGGGGTCGCGTGCCATCAATTTCTCGATGACCTTGACCAGCCAAAGTGGCGTCTCGGGCTTCAAATCAAGGATGCTGCGGGGTTGCTTCTCTCTGAGTTGATTCAGAATTTGCAGCGATGTGGGGCCTTCAAACGGCGCCCGTCCTGTGACACAAGCGTACAGGACTGCACCCAGTCCGTAGATGTCGCTCCGGAAGTCAACCTGTTGTCCCATTGCCTGTTCGGGTGACATGTAATTGGGGGTTCCCAGCACTGTTCCCGATTTAGTCAGTTGGTTGTCATCAGTGCATTTTGCCAATCCGAAATCAGTGATGCGAACTCGACCTTCAGGTTTTTGCAAAAGAATGTTCGAAGGTTTCAAGTCGCGGTGGACGAGGCCCCGCGAGTGAAAGGCTTCGAGGCCTTTTGTGATCTGGATTCCGATGCGGGCGATTTGCTCGGTCGAGAGCGATGTGGGCTCATCAATCCGCTGTTGCAAGGATTGTCCTTCAATCAGGCTCATTACCAGAAATGGATAGCCATCTACTTCATCAGCAGAATAAATTGGGACAATGAAGTCATGTTCGACAGCAGCTGCTGATTTCGCTTCTCTCAGGAATCTTTGCCTGGCTGTTTTACTATTCTCAAGTTCCGCTGAAAGAAATTTGACGGCGACTTGTCGGTCCAAAACATGGTCGTGGGCAGTGAAGACAACGCTCATACCGCCTGTGCCCAGTCGCGAATGGATTTCATAAGGTCCGAACCTGCGCCCCGCAACAAGCTGTTGCGTAAATGGTAACCCTTTGAAGGACAATCCCTCCGCTTTGCCGGCTGCGGTTGCAGCCGTTTTCGTCCTTGCGGACATGCGATCCATCACATTGGCTAGTTCAGTTTCTTGGGCAGCAGGTTGGGTCTGGTTAGGAGGTTTAGGAACCGCCTGATTGAGTTGCAAACCTTCGATCCAAGATGAATCGCCAGCCAGAACGGCAAGCTGGTCCTGGCATTTTGCACAGTTGTCCAAATGTTCGACGAACCTGCTTTGATCGACTGCTGTGTTAGCTGTCAAAAGTGACCGGAGCTCGGTATTGGTCAAGCAGTTCTGTTTGTACATGCACAAGGTTCCTGTGCTTGATAAGGGTGCTGTGAACTTGGGCTAACCCGGGATGCCTTCATCGACGACGTTGTCAATGATCTGACGAAGACGGGCTGTGACGCGACTCTTGGCAACGTAAACAGCACCCACGGTGAGATTGAGCGTTTCAGCTGTTGCAGAGGCAGTTTGATTTTCAACTGCTGTCATCCAGAATGCTTGCCAGGTCGAATCTTGGAATTCGGAGCGGGACTTTTCAGCCGCCCAGTCGAACAGGCGACGCTCGTACTCAAGGTCCCACTGAGTGCGGTCATCTTCTTCCGCTGTTTTTTCTTCAATCGCATGCTGAACACCAGTGTCACCACTGCCTGCCAGTGCCTTCTTTCGCGAAAGGAAATTCAACATCTTGTTTCGTGTGACGGTCAGTAGCCAACCCCTGAACGTACCTCGTTTTCGGTCGTAGGTGAATTCGTTGGCGGCAGATGTCACGCTGCTGAGCACATCCTGAGTCAAGTCGCCCGCATCTGCATCCTGAATATTGCGTTTTCGCAGATAGGCATAAATCAACGGCGCATAAAGTTCGATGAACTGATTCCATGCATCATCATCGCGAAAGTCGCGAATGCGCAAAAGCAAACTGGGGCGAGTCTCTGGTGAATGATCCATGTCGTTTTCAGAACGCTGGGGGTGAAGTCATGGGCTTGTGTCTTTGCCGTTTGCCACACGGAAGTTTGTGAACGTCAATGGTTTTGTGTCTGCAAATGACGTTTTCTGAAATTGTTCGAGTTCGGCACCGCTGCGATGGCCCAAGTATCTGCGATGCCCCTACCCTTGTCTCATGATCTGGCAGCAGCGTTGCCGAGGAAGGTCCACGACATCAGGTGTCTTCGCCTCGAGGTTTGGCTGTGTAGTCTATCCGAAATTTTGATGCGTGAGATAAGTCGGTGGGGGAGTTTGTGCATCGAGAGCCATTGCAGGAAACCGTTTTTCTTTCCGTTTGTACTGCAGGTACATTACCGCAACGTGGGATCGCTGGCGGTGACTTCGCTGTCTGTCGTTCAGGTTTTGCGATGGAAATGAGCTTTGGAGGAAAATTGTTCAGAATTGCTGAAAGGTTGGGCATTTTCGCGTGTAACACACCTAGTTGGCCAATGGCGTGTCTCTTGTCGATCTTTTCTGGAGTCCAAAATGTCTTTTTCTCTCACACATTTCAAGTCAAAACTCAGGAAGCGTTTTGCTTCCAACGGGGCAACTCGTAGGCGAACAGATTTCACAAGAAAGAGACGTGTGCTGTTTGAGTCGTTAGAAACGAGACGCGTATTTGCTGCGATGTTCGATGCGACTCTTTCCAATACGTTCGACCAGGAGGTTTCAAGGTCAGGGTTTGATTCCATTGTGTGGGATGCAAGCACTGGCGTTTTGACGCTGAATGGAACTGCGGGTGACGATACAGCTTCGGTGAGTCAAGGAAATATTGGCTCCCGTTCGTTTACCGCCACAATGAATGACAAAAATGAATCGATCGTTCTTGGGAGGTTGGAGCGTGTTTCGGAGATTGTTTTCAATGGCTATGCAGGCGATGACTCGTTTACGAATAACACCCACTATGACTCGCAGGCTCATGGTGGATCGGGTGATGACGTTTTGATGGGCGGTGGCGGCAGTGATATTCTGAACGGGGATCGTGGTAATGATCACCTGAGTGGCTACGGCGGAGCAGATCAGCTCAATGGGGGTAGCGGAAGCGACACCCTGAATGGGGGCAATGATGATGATTTTCTTTTTGGCGATGATGGATGCGATATCCTCCGCGGTGGCGGGGGGAGGGATCGCTTGTACGGCGGAGATTCAGGCGATCAATTGGCCGGAGGGTCAGGCGATGATCGTCTTTTTGGTCAAGCCGGGGCAGATACACTGGAGGGTGATAGTGGGGCCGATTACATCGTCG
This sequence comes from Rhodopirellula sp., assembly GCA_002690925.1. Taxonomy (GTDB): domain Bacteria; phylum Planctomycetota; class Planctomycetia; order Pirellulales; family Pirellulaceae; genus Rubripirellula. The sequence goes on along the minus strand of NZGD01000308.1, from coordinate 2,977 downwards.
GTGGAGATGGTGACGACTTCCTGAGTGGCGGCGATGATGCTGACGAAATTCTTGGTGGTGCTAACGATGACACCATCAGCGGAGGAGGTGGCAACGACAGAATTGATGGGGGATCAGGGTCAGATGTAATCGAAGGTGGAACCGGAAATGACTTCATCAATGGCGGTGATGACAGTGATACGATTCATGGCAACGGAGGTGATGATGAAATCGAGGGTGGTGCTGGTGCTGATAACCTGTACGGCGATGGAGGACAGGATGAGCTTCGTGGTAACGGTGGGGATGATGGACTGTTTGGTGGACGCGATGATGACATGCTCTACGGCGGCAGCGGTGCTGATCGATTCCTGACTCAGACTGGAGACACCGTTCACGCTGTGAATGATGAGGATGCATTGATTGTATTTGATAATTCCAACGGTGAAGTCACATGGCTTGGTCTGAATCGCATTACATGGCAGGGCGGCACGTGGACAGAGAATGAAATTGAGGTCATCGACGAAGCTTTAGCTGCTCTTCATCACCGTGCAAGTGACACCGATTTGTTGAAAACTTCAGATGGTGATCAAGTTCGCATTTATCGTGTTGGAAGTTCTTCCAATCATTTGATTGGTGGTTGGAATGATGGCAGCGATATCTATGTCACCGAAAATACGATGGACGACAATGGTGATGGTACAACTGCAGATGTTGATGATGCCAACTCAATTTACTGCTTGGTTTTTCATGAATTTGGACATTTCTGGGACAAGGAACATGGCAACTGGAGCGAGTGGAAAGATCTGAGTGGCTGGAGTTGGGGATTGTTTTCAGGCTGGACCCATGATCAGACCTCCGGGTTCGCACGGTCCTACGGAGAAACAAGCCCGAAAGAGGATTTTGCGACGGTCTTTGCAAAAGTCATGCAAGAGTATCTTGGTGAATCCTATGACAATAACGCCACTGGGACCCAGTCTGGTTTACAAGCTAAGGAAGAGCACATCAATGATTTTCTCGATAATCTGTGAGTGATGAGTCACGGCAGAGACAGGGGGCATGCGACGAGTGCATGGCTCTTGTTGGCGAGCGTGTTGTCGCGTCGGCCAAGCGTTGGCGGTAGACTTGGGGAAAGCGTTTTTCTTCCTCCTCGTAGTTGATACCAATGTTACCATTCAAGTTCTGTCGTTCGTGGGGCACCGCGTTGGTGATTTTTCTGTGCCTGTTGCTCACGCCAGAGATTTTGGCTGAGTCTTGGTCGATTCCGGTCGGTGGAAATGCCTATCGGACTGCCCCAGGGAGTGGAGGAAGTGGTCTGAGACGTTCAGGCCGGTTGGTGTGGAGTGGCGAAGATGAAGTTCATTCCGTTTTTTTTCGTGTCGATCGGCCGGCAGTGATTGAAGTTGGAATTAAAGCTAATGTGCCTGCAGGACAAAGCACACTCAGCGTCACCATTAATGGGCAACGTGTTGAGCGTAGACTCAAGGGTGTAGATGACCAGAACTATCAGTTTGGCGAATTCAAAATTGAGAAGCCTGGCTATGTTCGTGTTGACTTGCGAGGTTCGCAGCGTCAGGGGCAGGCATTTGCGGGTATTTCGGACTTGCTGGTTTCATCTGAAACAGAATCATTGACGCTGGACTACGTGAAGACCAGTGATGGGGGAATGTTTTATTGGGGCAGAAGAGGGCCGTCAGTGCATCTTCGCTACGAGGTTCCTCGCGATGCCGAACTGAAGTATGCGTACAGCGAGATCACGGTACCTGAGGGACAGGATCCCATTGGTTCTTATTTCATGGCCAATGGATTCGGCCAGGGTTATTTTGGAATTCAGGTCAACAGTGCAACCGAGCGGCGAATCCTGTTTTCTGTTTGGAGCCCCTTCAGGACTGACAACCCCGCTGACATTCCCGCTGATCAACGTATTGAAAATCTAGGAAATGGAGCGGGGGTTCATGTTGGTAAGTTTGGCAATGAAGGCTCGGGTGGCCAAAGTTATCTTGTCTTTCCTTGGAAGGCCGGAGTCACCTATCGTTTTCTGACTGAAGTCGAGCCAGATGGTAACGGAAGCACGTTGTACACCTCGTGGTTTGCTGAGAAGGACGCAGATGCCTGGCGATTGATTGCAAGTTTTCGTAGGCCAAAAACGAACACGCACTTGAGTGGATTCCATTCTTTCCTCGAAAGCTTTTCGCCTAATCTTGGCTACATCGGCCGAGGGGCGATGTATGGCAACACGTGGGTCGCTGATTCAGAGGGCAACTGGCATGAATGCACCAAGGCGCGTTTCTCTGTAGATGCGACAGGTGGACAAAAACACCGACTGGATTTCAATGGAGGTGCGAAGGGTGATTCGTTCTTTATGAGGAACTGCGGCTTTTTCGATGAGACGGGCAAACCCGGTCAGTGGTTTGAACGGGAATCCACCGAGGATCAGCAGCCCAAGGTTGTTTTTGAAAAGTTGCCGCGCGGTTGAAAAAGTGTTCTGAATGGTTGGCAGGATTCTAATTTCAGAATCTCACAGCGGACTGGTGTTTCCGATGGGCTGGTGCTGTGTGAATTGGGTGATTGGTAATCGAAAAAGCGGGCAAGACCACGCACGATCGAGCTGTTCGTTGATTAGCAGCAACTGATTCGGTTTGGGTAAAAACGTCTACACCCTAGGCGTGCAAACATGACTCAAGTTGGTAATGCATTACTTGACGAAGTGGGCATCGTTAAAAATGAATAAACCACGGTGACCACCGGAGCTTCATTTCAGAATATTCAAGCTGTATCGAGTAATCCAAGATATCTCTTGGTGTTACAACTTGGGCTGGTTTTTAGCTGACGCTGTGTTACGTCGGGCGATGATTGCGGTGCGTGTCAGTTTCGCTGGCAAATGGCGCATGCGGAGGTTCTGAGTGGTGACTTGGCAGTCCGCATCCTCAAGAATTTTGCAGATATTGGCATGCGAAAGGTTGCGGTAGTGATACCGATGCGAAACTAGTTTCCCCGTCAT
>NZGD01000307.1 GCA_002690925.1 Rhodopirellula sp. | reverse complement strand
CCTCCTTACCTTTGCCCTTCACAGACTGCAGGCCTTCGTCTAAGGTCGATATGATCGGTGCCATAGATTCGTCTGAGGATGAATCAGATGTGTCATTGAGGCACACCAGACAATTGTAACCCACCAAGAAGTGCTTGCACACAATCGAGTGCAACCTGCCATCTTCGCCAAGCTCAGGAAACTGTGTTTTGCGTACCCCTGTGCGTGGGCAAACAAAGATGTTACCTTCGTGTGAACCATGACTCAGCCTCCCCTTGCTGTTTTGGCTGTTGCCTTTGCCAGCATTCTTGCCATTGGTGTCGTCTGAACCAAGGAGCTGTGCGAAGCAAAGGGCACAGCTCTGGGCCACCACATTGTGTTGGCAAACTTCACGATGAACTCGGCCATCTTCACCTATTTCAGGTATAAGTGAATGGCGTGTTCCATCACAGGGGTCGAAGAAGATAACCGGTCTTCCATAAGCATCTGTCTCTGGCGCTCTATGACACCTCACTCTGCCATAACAATCAAGCCCTGGTTCATCGTCTGAGGTGCTTTCGTTTACATGCTGGCCTTGGATGTCGCCTTTGCTCTTGCCTGCTTGTTTGCCCTTGCCCTGGTCTGCATGGTCGCCCTTGGTGTCGCCTTTCCTGCTACCTGCTGGCATGTCCTTGCTGTCGCCTTCTTCAGGAAGAAACATACCCATAGACGGTGAACTCGCCATGAATCTGAAAGATGGTGATGTTTCTCCAAACGCTTGACCCAATATTGCAAAAGATCACCTGCCACGATGTGGACCTGGACCTGAAAGAAAACTGAAAACGAATCAGAGAGCACGAGACATTGAAGAAAAAAGAATGAGGCCAATGGAGAGAGATTGGCGTGCGGAGATGGTGAAAGTCCTATACTGAAACTCACACCTGGGAGGACAAGTAAATGTGGTCGAGTATCCCAGGGAGCATAACTGCACTTGCAATTCGAAGAACAAAAGGGATGGGACAAAACAAACGCAATCCTTTTTGACTCACTCTGTGTTACACTTGAATCCAACACTTGAGTTTTCAAAATCACTTAACATGAAAAAATTATTCCAAGTCATGCAATTGTTGCATAATTGGGATCTTCATTGCAGCTTGTCGCATTAAATTCTAGGGTTTTTTCTCGTTCAGATCTGTCACGCTGATGTCATGGCCCAATGAGTGAATTCAACGATGACCATGCCAAGCCTTCATCCTCATCCAGGTCACGAACATGGTATCCACGTCTGTTCCACTGTAATCATCCTGTGCTCTGCGTCAGTCCTGAACTGTAACATTGAATTCAACATGAGGCAACCGACAAAGTCGTTCTTGCCATTGTTTTGGTTCATCTATTCACTGCTCATGGCAAGTGCTGGTTTTCAACAACTATCTTTCGAGGGTGTGGGAAACAACCATGTTTCTTTTTGTAAGCATGAGCCCATTCCCGTAGGTTTTTTCGATTACGTTGAATCCACTGCTCGTCTTTGGAACGGATGATGCGTTTGTATTGAGCGTCTGCGAAAAAACAAGCATACATGTGCAGCAACTCAGGTGGGCCAACATATTCTAAGATGTCCAGAATTTCCTGAACATCTTGAGCCAGCGCCATGTTCTCGCTCATCCCTGGGGATTTCAGAAGCGGCAACACTTGTTGCTTCTGATCAGGGAAAGGGAGGGCCATGAATTGGCGCAATGAGAAACCAGACACTTTCATGCTTTTCACACCTTTATTACGCATGCACCAATACACAGCACACCTGTTCAGCCAAAGTCGCACATAGGAATGCTGGTTCATGCATCCCTCCAGTGATGGACAGGCACGGCTAATATCGGTGCAGATCTTTGCTGCATCTTCAACTGTTCGATGCCGCTTTTTGCTTTGGCTCAAGAGCTCCACACCCCAATCGATTTGGTGCTGCAGTGATGAGGCGAGGCGTGAACTCAACGACTGAATAAAATACGTCTTGCCACCAGCATCAAACTTGTAGCCTCGTTTGTACTTTGACTTTGTGTCCACAGTTTGCTGAAGAAATTTCATTCTCCATGCATGTCTCCAAAAATTCATCCAGTGATATTGTGTTTTGTTGTAGGCCAGTCTGTGTCTGTCTGGCCAGCGTGTTTTGGCTATTGCGACAACACATCCCACCAACACAAGGTAGAGATGCTGGATCCAAGGAGAGACACCCTCACTGTTCGTAAGACTGGGCACACGTGTGCACTGCACTTGATCGACGATAAGCTTTCTGGTGGACACGAGCTTACGCACGAAGAAAATTGGAAGGATGCCTGGCTGCTTGTTCACGCTTCGAACGGTTGGTTTGTGATTGACTCTCCAATCAACGTCTTGGGCGTCAGCAGGTGCAATGAAGTCTTTCATCTCCATACCCATGCGAAACTCCTTGTGGGTGTCCTCCAGGGACCACTTTCTTTGTTCCATGGGATCAGCCAACTGCAGGCTGTCCAGAGATCGATTCTTCTTGCGGGCTGCACATCGAGCAGCTTCTATTTGTTTGTTTTCAGGAAAACGTGGACCTGAGGGCTGCACTTTCCAGCAACGACGATCAGTCTCAAACGATATACCCTCCCATAATCGTTTCGGTGCAAGCTGGAGTTTTTTCGCCTCCTTCTTCTTTGTTGCAATCTTTTTGGCCAGTGCTGCTTTCCGCAGAGCCTTCTTGGTCAGTAATTTTTTCTCTGCTGGCCATCGACGAGCAAGTGCTGCATACGCTTCCTTCTCCGTCTGGTGCCAGCCCAAGTTGTATTGTTTGCCTTTCTTTTTNCGCTGCACCCTCCATCGCTTTGTCCCNTCACCATTCTTGAAAAACTTGACGAGAACCATGACAAGAGGTCGATATAATCGGTACCTCTTTGGTTCCAAACACAAAAACTTCNAGCCAAANTATCNCAAATGGNACCTGACGACACGTTGTCATCTATGTGTTGTTGNTGCGAGTTGGGAGTAGACGCAGCCACTTGCATNCAATCTGGCTGGACGTGCAAGATAATCGGGTTGATCATCGCAGAAAAATGNGCTTGGTGGCTTTACGAATNTTGAAACACATATTGGCAATGTCATTTGCGAAGNCAAAACAACATCAACGTGCTGTCGTCNAAGTTACATTGGTGTTTTTTNACANGAANNNTTGGACATNAACATCTTCANTCACCCCATGATCCGAATTCACACATACAGAATTCGACCCCTACTAAGCTACAACCCCTACAGACACACACACACATCGCATGCGTCCCAAACCATTGTTATGGTCCCACAACCTAGCGCGCCTACAGGCCACAAGTACATTGAAACAATTCAGTCAAAAACCTGCAGGCAGTGATGGTGCCTTCTATGCCCCAATCATCTGGCACCTTGCAACAATACGAAACGCCAATTTCAAAGCGTCCCCCTACAATGCGATCGACATGGACAGATCATCAATTGCCTTACTGCAAGTGGCATGACTCACTCTCCTGCAGAAAAGACGAATCGTACAACCAAGTTCCAAACTTCTTGTGATGGACTAAATGGTCCACACACACACAATACATGTTGAGCTCGACAGTATCGATGGCTCAATACAACGTCCTTTTATCACATGTTTGCACGATGGCGTTTCGTTCAAGCCATAAGATGTCATCAGGTTTTTCCTTCATGACGAGGCTATGCCAATCGTTGCATGTGATAATCATTGGGATTTTGTAGAACCAACGATAATACACACCTTCGTTGACTGGGCTGTTCCCCAGTTCTATTTGAGCATTAGTGGATTGAAAAGCGGCTTTGTGCTGCAAAACCATTTTTGGGGTGCCTTCCTCATGCACTATTGCTTTGACTGTTGCACGTTGGAATTTGCGATAGTTGGGATATATCTTGCCCCCACTGCAATCGATGCTCATTAAAGAACCGACTGGAAACATGCACCTAATGAATTGGCTTTTCCCAGCGCAAGATACTCCATCCAACACGTAAAATGCAGCTCGTGTAAACATTTCCCCAGGGGGCGGAAAGTATTGATTCATAAAGTTGAACCAAGTGAAAATCCATTTAAAAGGTTTCAGAACTCCATGGATGGCGCGTTCGACATCTTGTCGCTGAAGCTCCTCATTCTCTTCGTTATCAATCTCTTGCCGAAATCGAACGTTCGCTACGTTGACCCTGCAGTTGGTGGCTGCATTCAGGAACTCTTTGATAGCTACTTCGTGAGTGAAGTAGTCACGTGCGTAGAAACCTTCAATCCATTGAGGCATCACTCGGTAATGTTTGTGTGGCAGGTAATTGCCACCCACCAGCACCGCACCTTTCTTGGGCATGGTGGCATAATACTGAGACTGGTTCAAGGTGGTCTTGCCACTGCGCTTGTCCACCCACGTTTTCTTGACGAAGACTATTTTGTTTTCAAAATAGTACTTGTTCTTGGCATGCAGTATCTGCATATACTTGTGGTTGATTTGCACGTGCGTGTGTACCCTCACAATCTTTTCTTTCCAGCTTTCAGGACATATCTCAGTCTGCATGCCATTTTCCAAGTAATTTTCTTTCACTTCGGGAAACACCTGAGTTTTGATAAATTTCATGATTCGTTTCTGCTGCGCTGACAGCCTTGAGCGCTCAGCTTTGACAAGAGCTGCAGCTGCATCCTGTATGTGCGAAAAATGTTCAATGCTGTACTTCTGAGAACACACATCGTCTTTGCAGTAAAAGGTGAACTGGAATGCGAAACCAACCATCTCCTTCATGCTCTCCTCTGTGTCGCTGTCTTCGCCTTTTTTTTCAGCACTGGCGTCCTTGCTTGAAGCGTTGTCCGCAGGTGTTTTGTCTGCGTCTTTTTGTGATATAGGCACCTTTCTCCGACCAGGTTTACCAACTCTAGGATTGTTGATTGCCATCAGGATGAACTCATTTGCTGCAGCTTGATTGGTTTCGTCCAACTGTTCTCTGAACACTTTTGACCTCAGGAAAGATTTCATGATGTTGACACGGTCTTTTTGGTTCTTCACATGAGACCATTTTTCCTTCTTGGTTACTTTCCTGAGATGCCTATTGGATTCGAAATACTCACCCAGCTTCCTTTGAATCAGTTTGTATGGCCGATGCTTATTAACAATTGGTGCCTGTGCAGCAGCTGCTGCAGCATCTGACTCTTGGGGGGCAGGTTCTTCACGAGCCACAGGCAAGGTTACGATCACCCTATGCTGCTTGTATCGAAGCCGTTTGCGCATGTACTTGTGCCCATCCTGCGAGCTAGGTGATTCACTGCCACATGAAGAGGTAGAACGTGCATGGCCCTGCACATTAACTGCCTGAGCATCAACTGCCATTAAGTCTGGGTTGCCACGCAATGGAGTTGGCATAGAGCCTGCCATATCCACATCTTTGCGAGATGTTTGCAATGCAGCTTCAACCTGGAATGAGAAAAGATGTGGGGTCGACATGGTCGATACCCCTGATGAAGAGGACGTTACTTGCTGCCCAGGCACAGCTGTGGTACCATCATGGTGGTTAGGCAAAACCTGACCATGATCTAGCAGAGCTGCATCCACAAGCCTTTTCAATTCATTTTCATCATCAACGTCCATTGGCGCGCAGGGTTTGCTCTCCACCTTGACCTTGCCTATCACCTGATGCCCAGGCAAAACTGAAAGATCATCATCATTGTTAACTGAATGTTGACGAAAAACCTGCACAGAAGCATCTTGAGAAAACGATCCCATGTCATTCCCATCCATATCTATAGGAGAACAGGGAGGTTCATACATGTCATCATCGTGTAACCAGGTCCAATCATCAGCATCCATCGTGTCTGCAACAAGATGTTCGATTGATGGATTCGTCTATGATGCACTTATAGGGACGATTGCAATCTCATGTAACGAAAAAGTTGAGCCAAATGCGACAAATATAACAAGACAATAAACCATTTTTCGCTGGGACAATTAGGTTTTTTTTTAACATAAATTTGCATTCTCCACGACCTAAATCCGATATGTGGCCCCAGCTTTCCAGCACACGCGTGCTTTCGGAACTTATTGTCCCACCAATTTTGGGCCAATTGCACCCATTTCTGCGATTTCTGATGTAATGGCAATATGAGCAATATGTATTTGCTATATAATATTTCCACCACACTTTCAGATTGTTTACATATTGCCATGCCAATTCGTTACACCATCAAACGCCTTCATTGTAGGGTCCCCATGGATAATAATTTACCTCACTTTGATTGCTGATAGTGTTCCGATCCAATGTTAGACGAGTTAGGTCCCGTTCCAAATCGCAACCCAACCCAACCGAATTTCATCAAACTCGAATCCGAACCTAGCCTAATCCAACGGAATCCCAACCAGACCTATTCTTATCCGACCCACCCCGTCTGATTCAGACTTGTCCCAAACCTAGCCCAGCCGAACCCAACCTATCCCTACCACCGTCTCGACCTCGACTTCGATCTCGATCTCCACCTCTACCTCCACTTCGACTCGAGCTCAACCTCAACTCTGACCTCGAACTCGATCTCGACCTCGACCCCGACGTCGAGCTCGAGCTCTATCTCGACCTCGACTTCGACCTCGACCTCGACCTCGACTTCGACCTCGTCGAAATACTCGTCGTTTTTCTTTTTCACGATCTTTCGTAACAACTTGTTCCTTGTCTTTGCTTTGTCATCCTGCCATGGTTGCCAACCTCGATTCCCTTCACAATAAGGAACACTCTCCTTTACAGTCACTCCAACAATCATGGCGTACGCACACGTTCCCAGTGCCTTCTCCATTCACCTCGATAGTAAGCCACGATCTCTTGAATGCTGAAGTTAGGATACCAACGATCAAGGTATATTCTACAACTGTCGCAGAACCCCCACCCCGCCCAAACCCCATTGATCGTTTGCATGTCATATGGCCCATTCATGTGGTTTGAGCACACGTAACCCCTACACCTCAAGCACCTGCAGTCGTGAAAGCACTGCTCACGTGCAGGACGGACAACCCACATGTACTCATTCACTCCGCATTCCACGCACCAGCCAGGCATGACACAAGATGAGGCAAGAATAAAAAACTTTATTCTTGTGATAGAATTCAGTGGCTTGATGTAAATATGCTTGAGCCAAAATAGGTTCAGTCGGATAGACAGTTATGCTGGTTGGGATATCGGGTAAACATGACCAATTGGATTTTTTCTTGAGTCTCATCATAAATCAGAATCGCTAAGATCTGGTGCTCCATCTCCCTGCTCATATGTATCAGGCTCATCCCAATCGAAAGATCTGTCGAACTGTCGGAAGCCCTCGGTGATGTATCGATCCCACGCGACATCGTAAGGGTCGATACGATACTGCACAATAGTCTGTTCAGTGGTTCCCCTGGTAGCTGGAGTTGCGTTGTCCACACCACGTGGGCGATCGAGCGTCACAGAGATACCCACGCGATCGTCGACGTGCGTCGACAACAGAAATCGTCCCTCAACCTCTATTTCTCGTGTCGTCGCTTGCCCCCTGTACCAAATAGCTGTGCGATGTTCAACTGTTTGACGATCAAGAGTTTCAACAACACGTGCCAAACTGAGTGTAGGAATCATTGACGTTGCAAGTCGATAGCAGAGGAAACATATGCCGCATCCACGATGGCCTTCTGGCTCCAAGTCACTCCCAAGACGCAATATCCACTGAAGCTGGCAATGACACCACGTGCTGGTGTCCTGTACATCAGGGCACCACATGCACGAAAAATAAGTTCTTCTGCGGCACCTGCATCGAGGATTCTCCATACACGTGTGTGGAAGAGGTACGTCCATCCAATATATGACAGCAAAACTCAAGATTCTTGGATATGTTTCGCAATTGCTCTTCAGTGCCCTTTGTTTGCTGCTTGTCCCAACTGCAGTATGCTCGAGATCAATACAATCAGTGGCACGCAAGCATTGAAGGTTGAAGCTCAACAGGG
>NZGD01000306.1 GCA_002690925.1 Rhodopirellula sp. | reverse complement strand
ACACCGGGTCCTGGCTCCATAAGCTGTTGTTCGGGTGGCAGGTTGTGGCGAACCGGCACACACCCGGTGGCGAGTATCGCCGTGGCCGCCAACAGCGACATATGAGTGACGATTCGTTTCATCGTTTCCCCCGTTCCTTGGGCTTCTGCTCAGCTGAGTGGTGTAAAGTCAGTCTTAAATTTCGATCTGGGTGGACTTTGCCAGCAGGACTCATCTAGTATCCGCGAGGCTGCCTGGTGGTTGTCCGTGAAGTCCGGACGAACCGGCTTCTGTGTGGTTCATCGGCACGTTACACGCGGTATCTTTGAGAAAATCAGCACAACCGGTTCATGAAGATCGATCGTCAGATCAGGCAAATGGAGTTTCTGAGCGTGAAACCCAAAATTTGCAATGGCCGACCACAGTCAAAATCGGCGATTAAAAATCCCGTGGGGAAACGGATGAAGGCGACTCAGCGACACTCTGCACGAATTCTTCTCATTGTCACGGTCGTGATCAGCGTCCTGCTCTACCTTCGTTTCGCTGACTCTCTGAACGCGCAACAACTACCCACAGAGCCGTCGGTTTCACGAGCGGACGATCAAAAAGAAACTTTTCAAAGTCGACCAGCAGACCGCGATTCAGCGGCAAATCGAATCGCGAAGTCCCAAGGAGATGCCGGCAAACTCCTAGCGGTGGTACTTCGCCAATTGGTATCGGGAGCAGCCTTTGACGCCAAAGTGCGTGAAATCGTCTGGACCACGGGGCGAGAGGTGATTGGTGTGGGTACCTACGAACAAGCAGGCGAAAATACCGGTCGATTCAATTTGCAGCTGACCATGCATGACGGAAAGGGCAAGCACCGGCTTCAACAAATCAGTGATGGACGACTCGTTTGGACTCGGAGCGAAATTTCGGAAGTGATCAAGCTGACCCGTGTCGAAGTTGGCAAGTTACCCGGGTGGGCCCCCGGTTCAACGAGTGAACAACCGATTCCCCCCCGCCTTCAGGTGGGTGCTTGGGCAGAGATGCTGGGTACACTGCAGCGGGATTATGATCTTAGTGTTACGACGGCGAAACTAAAGGACAAACCTGTTTTTGTGATCACCGGGCAATTGCGTGAACAGAAGCGAAGAGCTGTTCTCAGTAAAGCCAAACGATCTGATTGGCCCATGTTGTACCCCACACAGGTGCGGGTTGCTGTCAACGCAGAGCCCAACACCGACACTAATTTCGGCATCTATCTCCCTGTAAGGATCGAATTTTGGAGTGATCCGATTACCAGTAGCGGTGACCAAGTCACTGGTGTTCGGGAGAGCAAACGGCGTCTGATCACGCTTGTCGAGCTGTATTCGATTCGCCCGATCACCACGCCCTCGCCGGAGAGGTTCCGTTTTGACAACGTCAATGTAGATTTCACCAACGAAACGGAACGCTATCTCCAACTTCATGACGCACAATTGACGCAACATCCGACCACGTCATTTCGGTAGGTCAACCACCAAACCGCTGTGCAATTTCACCAACACAAGTTGCAGCATCACGCTCAAATCGCCACAAAGATTCAAGGCCTTGTGAGTTGCAGTCAGGCGTCCACTGCATAAACAACTGCATAAACAGTGGACTGTGCTGCCCAAGCAGGGCGGATCTTTCGTCAGTGAACTCCGTCACGTCATCCTGCAAATTCGCGGCAATGCGTTTAGAATACGCAGAGCTTTTTTCTTGCAACGCAAAGCATTTTCCTCGTAACGCATGTCGAAAGTTACACTTTGACAACCGAACAAACCAAATCAGAGCCCATGCCTGCGGAGCCCACACCGCCTCAACGATCCCGGCTGTGGGCGTGGGCACAATTGGTCCGTCTACCCAATGTATTCACTGTGCTGGCAGATGTCAGTGCAGCCTTTCTACTAGTTCACGAGGGTCCATCGCCGGCCATTCGATTCATACTGATTGTCCTTGCTGGCGTAGCTTTGTACTGGGCAGGAATGATCCTCAATGATGTGTTCGATGTTGATCAAGATCGTGCACAGCGTCCTCAACGGCCAATACCTTCTGGTCTGATTTCATCAGGTCAAGCAAAGGCCGCAGGTTGGATACTACTTTTGGTCGGCATCGGCATTGCGGCGACTTCAGGACACGTTCCATCGGGTGATGCGCCAAGCACTTGGCTGCCCGCATTGGTCGCAATCGCATTGGCAATGATGATCGTCGCTTATGATGGACCTCTGAAACGAACGCCACTCGCGCCGGTTGCGATGGGAAGCTGCCGAGTTCTCAGTTTTCTCCTCGGTGCATCTCCCTGTTTCGCGATCACGATGGGTACTCCGTTATTCGAGAAATACCTTCTAGGGATCGCTGTCGGGTTTGGTGTCTACATCATGGGCATCACCACCATGGCACGACGTGAAGCAGAAGGCGGGCCTTCTTCAAACCTGCAGATAGGTCTGGTTGTGACCACGCTGGGGGCTTTGCTGTTAGCATTTGCTCCCCAACTGGAACCTAATCGGGCTGGATGGGCACTGCCCGTTGACGATGTGTTTCCGATCATGATCGCAGCGATTTCCTTTCCGGTTGTCCTCAGGGGGTTTCGAGCCGTTCGTGAACCAACACCAGTGAAAATCCAGACGACCATTCGCATTGGTATTTTCACGATCATTCCCTTGGCAGCCTCGTACGCGTTTTTAGGCGCCGGCCCTTGGTGGGGCCTGGGCCTGTTTAGCCTCACGATTCCATCACTCTATTTTTCGTTGAAATTTCGCGTGACTTGATCGTCCTTCTTTGAGCATAAGATCCGAAACATGCTTCCGGGCTTCCATACCGCTGGTCTACTCCAACACGACCTTTTCGTGGCAATCGAAGAACTTGCCGTACTGGGATACCGAGCCGTTGCGGTGCGGCCACAACATGGCCGGCTATCACAAGCCGATCCTTGGTTTAGCCAACAACTGCTTCGACTTGCAGATGTCACATCACGCCATGATTTGCAGTTGATCTTAGACCTCGACACTCAATTCCTGCAGACAGCTTGGAAAAGTCGTGGCCCAGCACTTTCGTCCGTCGAGACCAATGAGGCTCGAACTGCACGAAACTGGCTCGAAACCTGGCTGGGACTCGCGGCTGAGTCAAAAGCCAACCTCGTTACATTCGCGAGCGGCGAGAGTGGTCAGCACTCGGCTGCAGATACAGAATCTACCCTCACGCGTTTGGCACTCGAACTGGACTACTTGGTCAATGTGGCTATGGACCTCGGAGTTCCCCTTGCACTGCGACCCCGATACGGTGACCTGGTTTCCACTGTTGCCCAATGGGAACGACTTCAACATTGGCTGAAAACAGAGGAGTTGGGACTGGCTGCCGACATCGGCGAAATGTTGCTGGGTCATGAAGTTCCTCTCGCTGCCCGTCTTGAACGTCATCACGATGACTTGGCATGTATTTATCTCTGTGACCGCAGGACAGGACAGCAAGAAGATCAGCCCATTGGGACAGGGGATGTCGCCCACGAACGGCTGATCGCGGCACTTGCAGGCATCAACTTCACTGGNCCTGCTATCGTTCGAGTCGAAGGACACAGCCACCACGGGCTATGGCTGGCAGAGCAGGGAATCNAACTCTTCGACTAGCCNTTTACTCAGTACTGNCTCACCNGAATCTGTTTTGATCCCTTCAGGGAGTCGCGCTGCGGTAATTGGTGCTCCTATGAGATCGCTTTCACGAGGCAATGGCAAAGTTCACCACGTGAAACACGCTATTTGCGCATGAAACAAAAAAAACGTGATAAGAACGGGTGAAAATGCTGGACCAGACCCACTGGACACTCCTATCATTCGTGTGAACCTGTCATTCGTGTGAACTGGGGCCGCAATCATTAGGTGAGTGATTTTTTCTCAGGAGGGTTAAGGCCCCTGTAGGCCTCGCTCAGCAGCATGCTGTGATCGGACAACGGAATGATTGAACGCAAATGTAATAAGCCAAGAGGCTGGGAACAGAGACCGTGGAATGAAGACTGTGGAATGAAGACTGTGGAATGTGGAGCGAGTATCCGCCAGCGTCCCCCCCCACGAAGAGAGACTTTAGCCCGAGACGAACAAAGTAAGTTTTTCATACCCTTGGCAACGAACAGTCTCCGATGTCATGAATCGCAACTATCAACAGGCTTCCCGTACCATAGCAACAACATAGAAAAGACAAAGAAACCTGTTGGTTAGCCCGTTTGAGTTGGGTGCGTTAAATGTGCCCCACGACAACGACAATGCTGACTATGTGGGTCGCGAAAACGAGGTATTCGAGTGACGGTCGTAACAGATTTTTTGACGACAAGCGTTTATCAGGCTGGGCTTGCCATGCTGGTCTTATGCGTCCTGCTTGTGATTGGTGTTTACCTCGTGTCAATCTTTCGCGACTACGCGGCTGAAGACCGGGAAGACCCTCCCAAGGGCATCGCAAACTTGGAAGAAATGCATGCCAAAGGTGACATCAGCGACGAGGAATTCCGAACAATACAATCGAGAAGCCATCAGCTTTCCACTGCGACGAGCTCAATCGAGGATTTTCCAACCGGGAATCACTCAACCAGCACTTAGCGTTTATCGAATTATTTTCCGCAATCCCTTCCCGACGAATCATCGTTACGACCCATCGTAACTGCATGCGTCGTCAACGATCGCGATCAAGTCATTCGTTAGATTCTTTGCTGTGACTCGTTTTCAAGTTGAACGTTAGAAGGACAACCCATCCGCCTGTCTGCCCTCCCAATTCCATGCTGGGCATGCATTCGGAAACTATAAATCGTTTTTGAACCCAAACCACATCAGGCTCGAGCTTTCGAGGATACGGATGACCCATCTCAGCTAGCTGCTATTATTGGCAGCTTAGCGGGAAAGCATTCGAGCTGTGGCCCGAAACCGTTGAAGCGGACATTGTGATAGCGGTACAGAATGAGTGCCGAGCGAGAGCTCAAGAAAAAGGTACTCGACTGGATTGCTTCGCGATGGAACCGGTCGCAAACTAGGAGTCGTGTATGCCCTCTAAAGATAATCCAACCTCTCGTCGCGGAACTTCCACAAGCAAGAAGAATGCCTTCTGTTCTTTTTGCCGCAAGAGCTACCGTGATGTGGGACCACTCGTCGAAGGTCCCGGTGATGTTTACATTTGCAGTGAGTGTATCGAGCTCTGCCAATCAATCCTCGATCAGGAAGAGCGTCGGCGTGGGCCGACAAAGTCACTGTTCAACGAGATTCCTTCTCCGAGGTCAATCGTGGAGCATCTCGACGAGTACGTGATCGGGCAAACAGCGGCAAAACGCGTGCTCGCGGTTTCAGTGCACAATCACTACAAGCGTCTGACCAGCGAATGGGAAGGCGATTCAGAAGTCGAAATCGAGAAGAGTAACATCCTGCTTGCTGGACCTACGGGAAGCGGAAAGACACTTCTCGCCAGATCACTTGCTCGAATGCTCAATGTACCGTTCGCAATTGGTGATGCGACCACGCTGACTGAAGCGGGTTATGTTGGCGAGGACGTCGAAAATCTACTCTTGAAATTACTTCACGCTGCAGACTTCGATGTTGATGCGGCTCAGCGAGGCATTCTCTACATTGATGAAGTGGACAAGATTGGCAAGACCAGTGCCAACGTTTCCATCACCCGTGACGTTTCGGGCGAAGGTGTTCAACAAAGCCTCCTGAAGATGCTCGAAGGCACCGTGGCGAACGTCCCCCCCCAAGGTGGACGCAAGCACCCAGAGCAACAGTACATCCAACTTGACACCAGTAACATTTTGTTCATTGTTGGAGGAACCTTCGTCGGAATCGAAGACATCATCCGCAAACGTCTGGGGCATAAGACACTCGGCTTTGCTGGTGAAAGTGTTCGCAACGAACAGTCCGAAGCTGAACTGCTAACCCAAGTTCAAACCGAAGATATTCTGCAATTCGGATTGATCCCTGAGCTTGTTGGTCGACTTCCAGTCGTCAGCTACCTACAACCTCTTAACGAAGAAGGTTTGGTCAGAGTCATGAAAGAGCCCAAGAATGCTCTGACTCGCCAATACCAAGCTCTCTTCAAAATGGAGAACTGTGATGTTGAATTCACTGATGGTGCTCTGCACCATGTAGCACAACAGGCACTTGCCAAGGGTGTCGGTGCACGCGGTCTGCGGGGAATCCTAGAAGACGTGATGCTAGACATCATGTACGACCTGCCTGAACAGGAGGACGGGACTATCTTTACTATCGATGAGAATGTGGTAGCAGGTTCAAGCGATCTGTTCAAAATGCCAACAACGAAGAGTGCCTAAGAAACCAAACGGCTTCATTAATTTGCCAATGCCACCGGGGTGATAGCCTCGGTGGCATTTTTCATTTCAACTGGGCAAACTCCCCACCACAACGAAACTTTCAAACACCCCCGCATGTAACGCGAAACGGTGTGCCCTCGTACGGTCACTGTCCATCTGACTCAGAGGAGCCACTTTCATGCCGATCGGCATAAAACTTGGTGATATCGATTCCTGCTCGGCGTTCCTCTTCCATCAATTTGATGCGCGACTCCAGTCGCTCCATTCTTCGCATCAGTTGGGGAATGGCGTCCTTGTTCTCATCAGCAGGCTTTGGACGCGGCACCTTGGGGTAGCCCAAGTGCCGTTGCATCGCGGCAAAAAGGAAAAGAGGCTCTCTTCTTCGATTTCCCAGAGCAATACGTCCTTCTTTTCGCCCGAAGAGAAAGGGACCTTTGCCGTCGATCGACTTCCCAGCTTCCTCCATTTTCACGCGATATTCATCACTCGCTAAGAACAGAAGATCAGCGATATCAACCAAGCCGACTTGAGCCCTCAGCATCAGAATCCATTTAGCCCACTGTCTACTGAACGTTGGATCGTTGCTGATAGCAGTCAGCCCCCGGTCATAATTGAGCCGATTCCGACATAACACTTCAAAGTGATAAAAGAACAAACCTGCTTCATTGTGGTCTTCAGTGCGGTACTTGGCTTCACCACCGAGCACCTGCAGCGCAGTCCCCATCGTAAACCGCCCCGACTCCTTTTCCGCCTCCTCGACCAGATAGGTCTGAAACGGGGTAAAGTAGTGCGCCAACTTTCTCATGGCAGGTGCCATCTGTCCAGAATGCTTGAGTTCCGTGAGCAGATAGTCGATTGCCAGGGGAAGCTTGGTTGTTGTCAGCAACTCATAGCGAATCTGCTCCAACAATTCCTGCATCGGCATCTCTATGTCGGCACGCTCGCGCAGAACCTTATAGAGATAGGCCTGTTCAATGTACTCGGACCGATCGAGAAGTGGCTGAGCCATGCTTATACGCCGAGCGTTGAATGTGGACCTGAGAACCAGTCCAGGTGCTGAATCGCAAAGGTAAAAAAAGCCGAATCAGAACCTCGTAAGATTGACTCACAACTGCTGCAATCCGCTATGCCAAATATTAGGAATCGGCCAACCCTGCAACCAGCGCGAAATCAATCAGGAATACTTACGAAACAGGATACAGGCATTGTGCCCGCCGAAGCCGAAGCTATTACTCATCGCGATGTTCACGTCGCACTTGGCAGCCTGATTTGGCGTGTAATCAAGATCACATTCTGGATCGGGGTTGGTGTAGTTGATCGTGGGTGCGATCAGGGAATCCTGAATCGTCTTACAGGAAATGACCGCTTCAATCCCACCGCTTGCGCCCAAGGAATGCCCGAGGGCACCCTTGGTACTGCTGAGCTTCATTTTGTGGGCATGATTTCCAAACACAGCTTTGATCGCCTGCGTCTCAGCCTTGTCCCCCAGTGGAGTGCTTGTGCCATGTGCATTGATGTAGTCAACATTCTCGGGCGTCACGCCTGCGTCTGAGATGGCCGCTCGCATCGCCGCCGCGGCGCCTTTGCCTTCCGGGTCCGGAGCCGTGATATGCCCGGCATCGCTCGTCGTTCCATAGCCGAGCACTTCAGCATAAATGCGGGCTCCACGGGCCTTGGCATGTTCCAACTCTTCAAATACCAACAAACCGGCACCTTCACCGAGTACGAACCCATCGCGATCAGCATCAAACGGCCTACTCGCTGCAGCGGGATCCTCATTACGCGTCGACAACGCCTTCATATTTTGGAAGGCAGCCAATCCCATGTGAGTGATTGCTGCTTCAGTGCCGCCGGTAATGACGACGTCGGTTTCCCCCAACCGGACGCTTCGCAACGCATCCCCCATGGCATTGGTCGCGCTAGCGCAAGCCGTAGCGACGGCATAGTTGGGCCCCTTGAGGCCGTAAGTAATCGAGAGGTTGCCACCTGCTGCATTGAGCATCATCTTCGGAACAGTGAATGGGCTTACGCGATCCGGGCCCTTGCTCAGCATTTTCTCGATCTGAACTTCAATCTCGCCCAATCCCCCGATGCCTGACCCAAGAATCACTCCACACTTGGACCGATCAACTTTGTCGAATTCCAGCCCGGAATCTTGGATTGCCTGTCCACCTGCATGCACTGCAAACTGCGTGAAGCGATCAAGCCGCTTGACCTCACGCCGCTCAATCCACTGGGTGGGATCAAAATCGGGTATATCGCCGCCGAAATGGACTTTGTAGTTAGTGGTATCGATTGTTTTGAGCTTATGAACGCCACTCTCGCCCGCCGTCAGACGACTCCAAAATGTGTCGACTTCAACTGCCAACGGAGAGACGACGCCTACGCCTGTGACCACAATACGGCGCTGCGATTCTTGTTGCATTCGGATGCCTTGGACGAATGTTCCATGCTAGAAATGAGGGGACCTGCCCAAGGTTGCACCGGGCAGCGATTAAAACAAATGCCGCCCGCGAAAAACAAAGCCGCGGGGGGCACTCGGATTTAGGGGCGGCAGATTCGAATCGACTAGATGTGATTTACCAGGCGGTAAACACAATCAGGCGTCTTCATCGCCTTTGGCCTTCTCGATGAAATCAATCGCTTGGCCTACTTTTTGGATATTCTCGGCCTCGTCATCGGGAATGTTGATATCGAACTCTTCTTCGAGTTCCATTACCAATTCGACGGTATCGAGCGAATCCGCACCCAAGTCAGTGACAAAGGATGTCTCGCGGGTGATCTTTTCTTTATCAACTCCGAGTTGTTCGGACACGATATCGATCACGCGTTCTTCAACGGTAGCCATGAGCAGTCTCTAGGGGATGTCAGCAAGCTGAAAATGTTTGTTTTTTAGAATTCTAAGCAAGCGATGCAAGTAACTCCGCACCTCGGTTCCGAGGTGAAGAGCCGGTTGCGCCTAATCGCTTTCGCGGAAAAGGATAGGTGAAACAAGCAAAAGGCGTCAATACACAGACGGCAAGATACTCCATCCGTTTTGACAATTCCTGCCAAGAGTCTACCCGATCATGCCGCCATCGACGACCAGCGTCTGCCCGGAGACGTAACCAGCATTTCTGGAGGCAAGAAAGAGAACCGCAGCAGCCACGTCTTCGGGCGTTCCCACGCGTTTGGCTGGGATTCGCTTTTTGACCTCTTCAAGCACCACATCACCCAATTCAGCGGTCATTTCGCTGGCAATGAAGCCGGGAGCCACTGCATTGACAGTCACTCCGCGGCTGATCAGCTCCTTGCTGAGCGTGCGCGTCAACCCAATCATCCCAGCTTTGCTGGCAGAATAATTAGCTTGGCCTGGGTTACCGATCAGTCCTGAAATACTCGCCATGTTAATAATTCGGCCGTATTTGCTCCGCCTCATGATTCCTGCGGCGGCTCGGCAGCAGACGAAGCAACTTGTCAAATTTGTTGCAATGACATCGTCCCACTCCTCATCGGACATGCCCCGCATCAATTTATCACGCGTGATTCCCGCATTATTGACGAGGATGTCAAGACGGCCATGCCTTTCTTTCGCACCCTCGATAGCGGCTTTAGCAGCAGCTCTGTCAGTCACATCACAGGAAACAGCCTCCGCAACTCCCCCGGCTGATTCAATTTCAGACACGGTAGCCGCCAGCTTCTCGGCGTTTCGGGCCAAACAGACGACTGTAGCCCCGTTCATGCCCAAAGCGATTGCGACCGCTTTTCCGAGCCCCTGTGAGGCCCCCGTGACGACGGCAACCTGGCTTTTCAGGTCCGTTGTGAGAGAAAGTTCCATGACTTATCCGCGGTGTAGAGGGAATATCGGTGCCCGCACGAACGCAAAACGTCACTACGGCCGGCGAAAAACAAAGAGAATATTGAAATGGCAATTCAGGCTTAGCTGGGATCAACCATCCCCGAAACCATCTGATGGTAGCTTTCGGTTGATGCGTTTGAGAGTCCCACGCAGGACGCGACCGGTACCAACCTCCTCAAAACCATCGATCCCATCATCAAGCATTCGCCGTACCGAGTCTTCCCAACGGACAGACCCAACGACTTGACGGCTAAGCAGATCACGAATTTCACTGGCGGATTGGTGAGGCTTGGCATCCACATTGCTGTAAACAGGGACTTGAGTGTCTTGAATCGGAATTTTTTCCAACGCAACTCGCAAGGCATCCACTGCAGGCTGCATTAAGGAGGTGTGGAAGGCACCGGCAACACTGAGAGGAATCACTTTCATCGCCCCCGCAGCCTGGGCGGCAGGAACAAGTCGCTCGATGGCAGTCAGGTGCCCGGAAACCGCAATGTTCCCCGGACAGAGCAAGTTGGCAGGTTGCAAAACCTCACCGTCCTGTCGGCAGTCCGCACAGACCTGCTTCACTGCGTCCAGGTCTAACCCCAAGACGCTCGCCATGCCGCTGGGTACCGCGTCTGCAGCAGTCTGCATCGCCTGACCTCGTCGCTGAACAAGCCTCACACCGTCGGCAAAATCCAGCCCTCCAGCGAAGCAAACCGCCGTGTACTCTCCAAGACTCAATCCAGCAGCCGCCTTCACAGCTGCGATTCTCTCAGGAACCTGTTCGCCCATCACCCTCGCCGCGGCAATTCCCACGACGAACAATGCTGGCTGACTGTATACGGTCTCATTGAGCTGAACTTCCGGCCCCTCGGCGCATAACTTTCCGAGATCGTAGCCTAAGATTTCAGAGGCCTGATCGAATAATTCTTTTGCCACCGGATGCATCTCACGCAGCCATCGGCCCATGCCGATCGCCTGCGCTCCTTGTCCGGGGAAGAGGATGCCGACAGATTTCATTGCTGAACGGCGCCGATTAGCTGTCTTCGT
>NZGD01000305.1 GCA_002690925.1 Rhodopirellula sp. | reverse complement strand
GACCCCGGGCACGCGCTCACGGCCAACAGTCACGAAATCTTTACAGTCGTGCCCGGGAACTGTAAGTTTTATGTGTCACGGACGAGTCCAATGAAATTGCAAGCTTCCAATGGAAACGCATTCGAGATGCGAATCATCGGTTACCAATTTCCTGATATGACGGACTGTGAATATGACTCCAATTGGCTGATCATCGAGATTGACGTTATTCACCCCGAAGGCAGATGGCGGGCTCGCGATCCAAGTATGTTGACTACAGAGGTGGCAACGCTTTCTCGATGGCTACGAAACCATGATCACAGCAGCAAAAAACCACGGAGTTGTGGATTCATCGAACCAAATCTCGAATTCCGATTCTCCGACGATCGCGATGCTCTCACGGTTTACTTCGACCTTGAATCGCGTCCGGATTGGATAATCGACAAAGCGCACTTTGACGGTGACGTATTCGTTGACTTCCCGATAGCGGAATTGGATTTGAAAACTGCTGCTGACGATCTTGATTGTCAACTGAGGAAATTTCCTATCCGCGGTATCAAGAATGCTCGCTAATCCGAACTGCCGCGTCACAAAGAAGTGCGGCCGAGGTGCGAGGGCGGGGAACGGTCGCGGCCGTCAGGTGCCAAGGTTTGCAATCCACAACGCTGGCCCAGCCCGGTGAATTTGGGTCATTCGGCCGGTTTCGGTTAATCAGTTGTTAGACATGGGGTGAGTGCGAAGAGTTTTACATTGGTTACTCTTTTTGCAACGTTGCTCGCTATCTGTGAATTTGCGTTTGGGCCGTCAACGCGACCTATGGAGACCGACGAGCCGACGGCAGGAGGTTCCAGAAATGGAGCCCGAGTTGACTCTTCAGAATTCACCAACTCGATTGGTATGAAATTCAAGTTGATTCCGACAGGCACGTTTAAGATGGGTAGTGATTTTACTAAACCTTTCGATTTTTTGCCGCATTTCGAACGCATTCATCAAGTAGCGCTTACGCAGTCGTTCTTGCTTGGTTTGTATGAGGTGACGCAAGAGCAATATACGCGTGTGATGGCAGAGAATCCGATCGATAACCAATGTTTAAACAATCCCGTAGAAAGGGCGAGCGGGGAAGATGCAGTCGAGTTTTGCCATCGACTATCTGATTTGCCGAAGGAAAAGGCCGCGGGGAACGTTTATCATTTACCGACTGAAGCAGAATGGGAATACGCATGTCGAGCTGGGGCTGAGACGGAATATTGTTTTGGCAATGACATCTCAAAGTTGACTGATTACGCGTGGTTTAGTGGTAATTCTCAAGGTCAGTCACAACCGATTGGCCAGAAAGAAACAAACGCATGGGGGCTGCAGGACATGCATGGGAATGTGTCTGAGTGGTGCCTGGATTGGGACCGTGAATACCCTAGGGGTTTGGTTGTTGATCCGACAGGGCCTAGCAACGGTGAGTATCGCGTGACCCGTGGCGGCGGGTGGTGTCTTCTCGAGGAGTATTCGCGGTAAGCGCAGCGATCGAGATACCATTGATCTTTCGCCGGACCCCACCTTGGTTTGCGCGTGGTTTTGAAGAGGTCTAGCAAGTAAGTATCAACTTATTGGGTGAACAGAGGGACTGGCCAGCGTGGTCACGATGCTAGGGTGTGTCGGCTTGTGCAACGCTCTCGTGAAGAGGTGAGGGTTTTCAACACTTAGAGTTCTGTTTCTTTGGAGATTTTTAGCCGGCTCGTGTTTGCGATGTATTTGATGTCACATTAGCTTCAAAAAAAAGATTGCAGCCGAGTCGCGAAATCTGGTCGTTTCAAAATCGAGTCTTACTCGTTGCGACCGCATCGCTATATCGCCTAGTGATTAGATCCCGGTTCATATCTGTAGTAGGCCGAAACTGTGAGCGGTTGTGCATGGAATGTGACAATGGAGTTTTTGGGTAGTGTCTCGTTGGGGTGGATGCAGGCCTTGAACAGTCTCACTCGTGTGAGCCATTCACGTCCGGTCTTATTTTGTAGTTTGATTGCGGAATCTTTGAGGTTCACAAGTTTGGAGACCAGTCGCATCTGTTGTACAATCCACTGAGGTTCTGTGAGAGCGTCAGATCAAAAAATTAGCTTGTTGCCGGATCAAGTGTCGGATAACTAAAGATGCACCGGAGTCGCTAAGTCGGGCATAATGAAATTGAGAATCTCTCGTCGTGATCGGGGGATTCTAAATGGAAGTTTTTTCAATCATGGGAATGGACGGCGTCGAAATCGTGATGGATGTCGAACAACACTTCGGCATCTCAATACAGGGCTCCGAAGCGGCACAGGTTCGCACGGTGGGGGATCTCGTTTCGCTCGTTCACACGCGAATCAGTTTTTCCCGAAACCAGTACTGTCCGCACTTAGCTGCTTTCCTCACGATCCGAAAGGCGACCCGCGCAGTATGTGGTGACGAGACCCTTCGCATTCGACCGGGGGATGCGGTTGCAAACATCCTGAACGCAAGACAACGCCGTGAACTATGGACGCGATTGTCCGATCTGCTTGGCACGCCGCCTAACTCGCTTCGAAGGCCGCGATTATTGCGTCGATTGCTTGCAATGATGTCGAGCGGTTTACTGTTACTCGCACTCAGTTCTGCGATCGTGATTAAGTGGGAGATACTGCCACTAACCATCGTCCTCGCGGGTTGTGTGATTGCATCTTTGTATTACAGTACGACGCGATTTTGTTGTGTTCCACCCGATGGTTGGGCGACGTTTGACGCCATCACGAACAAACTGGTGAGTGTCAGTGGCGCGACAAAAATGGTCCATCTCCGCACGGATGAAGACATTCTCAATGAACTGCGACCATTGCTGGGGAATGTTCTGGGGGTTCATGCAAACGCTATCGTTCCATCGGCTCGCTTTGTTGAAGACCTTGGGATGGACTAGCAAATAACGAAACGGTGAATTGGAGGTGGTTTGGCTGTCGGTTTTTTATCCTCGATTTCTTCGTTTCAATGTTGGTAGGGTGCCTTTGTCAATTTTTTGTTCCGCCAATACTATTACCCAACGTGTTGGCGGAAGAAGTCGATACTTATGTCAGGACGCAAGACATTGACTCGTAGGATCGTCCGCACATAGACTGTTGCGACTGCGACAGGTGGTACGGTGTCGCCGACGTGTTTTGTTATTTAACGGCACGGACACATTCTTTACCTGCATCAACTTTAAAGTGCGTGAGGATATGACACCGTACGATAAAATCTTTTTGGCAACTTTTGTGTTGGGGTGCATCGTAGCCGGGGTCCCAGCTTTTCTTGCAGGATGCATGTATCGATCGTCTTGGTCTGGACTCCTGTTGGCCATCGGAGTTGTTGCATTTTGGGCAACGCTTGTCATTGGATCCGTTATGGGCTATCGCGCTTGGCAATCCATGCCCGATGCACCTTTAGAGGCATTTAATGATGCATCGGCGAGTGGTGCTTTGCTTTTTGGATGGCTTCCAGGTGTCGTGTTTTCATTCATTGGATTTGGTGTTGGGCGGGCGGCAAGATGGCTGCTGTATTGGGCGAATCCCGACCTATTTAGCGACCGGTGATAACGCCGGGTTCTCCGACCACTGGAACAGGCGATCGTTACCAGGGACCAACTGCCGGATAGCAACTTGCTGGACGCGAAGTTGGCTTGCAGCGTGCTAATCTAGTTAACGATTACTTGGTCCGGTACGTCGGCAGCTGATATTGTCTCGCAAGGAAAACGTTGTCTTTGTGCTGAAAATTCCTTAGGTAAAATGACTTGCAACTGACTTCGATGCCGGTAGAGTTTTGCGGGGAAGGCCTGATGGGTTGACGGCTGCGATCCTTGCTTATGGGCGTGTACGCGAAACGCGCCTTCGGCTGAAGAAATTGATGCCTGTTGTACCAGAGTGCATCCTGTAACAATCGAAAAAAAACTGATGAATCATTTACTACTGATCTGTATCACCTCAGTGATACTCGGTTCCGGTGCAATTGCTGACGAACGACCGCCGAATTTTGTCCTGATCTTTGTCGATGATCTGGGGTATGCCGATCTCGGCTGTTTTGGATCGCCCAATATTCGCACGCCACGCCTCGATCAATTGGCGAAGGACGGTATGCGTTTCACCAATTTTTACGCTCAACCTATCTGCGGTCCGTCCCGCGCTGCGTTGATGACTGGCTGCCATCCCTTACGCGTCGCGGAGATAGGTAATATCAAGGAGATTCATCCGGTGCTGCACAGCAATGAAATCACCGTTGCTGAGATTTTGCAAGGAAAAGGCTATGCCACGGGGTGTTTCGGCAAGTGGGATCTAGCCCGGCATTCCCAACAGAATTTTGTGCCTGATCTGATGCCAAACCATCAGGGGTTCGATGAGTTTTTCGGCACGCCGACCAGTAACGATAGCTACGTAGATCTATATCGCAATGACCAATTGCTCGAGCAGAGGGCCGAGATGGCTACGCTGACAAAACGGAATACCGAGGAAGTGATCAACTTCATCGACTGCCATCGCAAGGAGCCCTTTTTTGCTTATGTACCCTACACAATGGTACACACCCGACTTGATGCCTCGGCGGCTTTCAAAGGAAAATCCAAACGTGGACTTTACGGAGATGCAGTGGAGGAGATTGATTACAGTTGTGGACTGATCATCGATAAGTTGACGGAACTGAATCTCGTTGACAATACCTACGTTCTTTTTACAAGCGACAACGGCCCATGGCTGATTAAGAACAAGGACAAGCGAGACGGGATTGCTCCGCGGGACCACGGCGGTTCGGCAGGTCCGTTTCGCAGCGGCAAGGTTTCGACGTGGGAAGGTGGGGTGCGTGTGCCGACCATCCTCTGGGCTCCCGGCCGAGTTCCCGCAAATATTGAATGCAGTAAGATTGCTGCAACCATTGATATCCTTCCCACTTTCGTCAGGCTGGCGGGGGGCGAGGTTCCCAAAGACCGCGTATTGGACGGAGTAGATATAACGCATCTGTTCAACGGCAATTTTGAGGCGGCTGATGCGGATCGGTTTTTTGCGTACTACTTCATCAATTCGCTTCAGGCGGTTCGGCAGGGAAAGTGGAAGCTCCATTTGCCACGCCCTGCCAATCCTGATTGGCTTGGTCCATTTTCAAATAATGCCCACATCGCCGCTAAAGACTGGGTGGGATTCAAAGAGCCATTCCTTGTCGACCTTGATTCGGATCCGGGCGAGTCACGCAATGTAGCAAAGGAAAATCCAGATGTAGTTGAGCACCTGTTCAATCTTGTTGAAGAGGTCCGCGCGGACATCGGCGACCACGACAGGGTAGGTGAAAATATGCGTTTTTTCGATCCACAGGATAATCGCCCTGTTCGCCCTAACTTTCCGAGAATGAAGAGGAAGCCGAGAAAGGATCAGTAGACTTGGGTTGGTTGCGGTGCCAATAGCCTTTTGTCTCACCCAGGGAAAAAAATCCAAACAACAAATATGCAACGCAACAGTATTCAAAGAGCCCTAACTGAAGAGTACCCGTTCGCGGGCATCNACTCTCGCGGGGGCATTTTCTGGCATCACGGTTAGCGATGCTACGCAAGTCGAGTCGTGNATCTATTGATGGTTGNTGATTCAGCGTTTCGGAACTTGAGGGAAGGTGAAGCAAGCTTTTTAGCACTCTCTGATGCTTGATGGCTTGATGGCTTGATGGTGCTGGGGCAGGCGGATGTGTGTGAATTCGAAATGTTGTGGTAGACTGGCGGCGTCATATTAACTCAGGATTTCAAAGACGTTGCTCATGTGTAGCAGCTAGGCGTTTGGCTTATTTTAAAGACGAGTAAAATGAAAAGTGTTGTAATTCTGTTGATGTTGCTTTCCGTCCTCAGCGTTTCAAACGCTCATGCAAAGCGTGGTGCACCAGCCAAAGTTCCAGCTGTCATGGATGGAGCACTTGAGTATCGAGCACCAACCAGCGAGATGGGGTGTGTTGAAGCGTGGAATACAAAGAGCCAAAAGATGGTTTGGAGGCGGCAGATTTACATCGTGAAATACGATGTGGGTTTGGAAAAAGATGTTCAAGACATCTTCATTGATTCGTTAAAACTACGCGGGAACGTTTTGATTGTGACGAATGAGCGAAAATCAATGTACCAATTGGATTTGGACAGCCTGAATGTCAAGGTTTTGAAAGGGGCGCTTATAGAAACCAAATGATTTCTTGAGAGGCCTTAGTGGATCTTGAGCGTGGTTTGCCTAAGTACTTTGGATTAGAGTTGAAGAGTCAGTTTCGATTTAATTGAGGTGGAAGTATTTTACGCGGCAGGTATCAGAGATCCGAGTTATTTTTGTCTGGTCGTTGCACGGGTTTATTGGTACGCCTGAAAGATAGAGGGGCGACATGTTGGTGAGTGCAACTCGCGAGAATTGCACTCACCCCGGAAAAAAGGCCGAGAAACAAGGTTTTCGAGAAGTTTGGTGTTGCTCGTCAGCTGAGTAACAAAGTTTTGGTTAAAGTTACTACTGGAACCACTGGTGTTGGTGGGGGCACTGTAAGATGCATTGCAAGGTGAGGTGAACGCATGACGACGGAAGAGTACCGTTTGGAAAAGGGGACGCTTTTTCTGTTTTTAGGGGTGATCATTGTGATCTTTGTGTTGGTTTTATTGTGGATTGCCTTTGCAATTGGACGCGTGTTGATAGGCACTGCACCCTGGGGGCCGAAGGTTGGAGGCAAGTTGGTAACTGGAACTGAAGTTTATTTTCAAGCCCGTCCGGGTGGATTTGAGACAGATGATCGGTTGACTGTTATTGCCCCTGGTGCTGTGCCGAAACACTACTGGGTAGATACAGTACACGCTGGGTTTGCGCACGTGGTGCTTAAGTACAACGACACTGGAAGCCAAGTGTGGGTCGAGTCCGATGGTGAGGTGGGAGCATCGATCGATCTTGCCAGTGGTGATTTTCGGGCCGAACATGAATCACAGCATCCTTGGGCGAAATACGGGAGCGGTAGAACGCTTGACTCCGGACTAACGACAACGCTTTGGTCGGTGCTTCGGCCGTGGTGACGCTAGTTGTCGTTGTGCAAGGACGTTGTGCAGGGACGTTGTTGTCAAAGTTTTCTTCGGGGACTTGCCTCAGACGTTGGCGAACAGTGGCTGCCTACAATTCACGCGGGTTGTTTTCACGTGATTTGAATTAGCTTGAGCAAAGTTTGTCTGTTCCCAGGCACTAGCTGCAAGACGTGTGCTTGTGGCTCCAGCGATTGGGATTGCGTATTCCAGTGTAGAGTTCAACGAATGGCCGCGATGGAATTCACTTACCCGTTTTGAAAGGCGGTGGGTTCCTACTCATGGCTCCGGCACAGAGATGACCGGTAGTGGTTTGCTGATGGTAGGTGGCGGATTCTGTTCAGAGTTTCGGTTTGTTGGGTGGCTTTCGTGATGCTGGGAAAGTTTGGGTCTGGGTGAGGGTTTCACGTGAGTGGGGCGTCGTATTGATGGGCCGCCAATCGTAAGGATGAGAGCTGGGCCCTTCGTCGGTTTAAAATGGTAAAATCCTACGGGGGAAAAAATCAGCGGAAATGCGATGTTGGGGATGTAGAGATTTTTGTGTGATAGGAAGCGGATCAAGGGTGATGAAGAACATGAATCATGCGTTTTGCGGTTTTCTTTCGTTGCTGGTGTCAGTGAGTTCCGCAAATGCGCAGCTGCGTGGGAGTACTTCAGAGAACGTACGCGGTAATTTGCGTCTGGAGACGATCTCTATTCCAAAAGAGGTGTCGAAGGAGTTCGTGCGGCTCAACTCGGAGGCCTTGCTGTATCATCCCGTCAGCTCTCGCGCGGAAAATGATCCGCTGGTGATATTCTTGCACGGATCTGGTGGGGCGAGGCGATCCATCGAGAATTCAAGATGGAAGAGGGAAGTTAAACCTTTCGTATCACCGAAGAAGGAATACCCAAGTGTTCATGTCTTGGTTCCACAAAGCAAGGGAGAGTGGGATCCGGCTTCCTTGGACAAGATGCTTGACTATGTTCTCGAGATGAATCCTGGCATCGATGCCAATCGGGTTTATTGCGTTGGCTACAGTATGGGAGGAAAAGGGACATGGGAGTGGGGGATGAGGTCGCCCAAACGTTTTGCAGCCATCATTCCCAAAGGTTTCATTCCTGATTTGGCGAACGTGAAGGGCATGGTTGACCTGCCAATTTGGGCCATGGTGGGAACGAACGACAGTAAGCCCCGCTCAGAGGGAATTCCTGCGATGAGCAGGGCATTGGTTGAACTTGGGTCCACAGTGGTAAGGACTACGGTGTTTGAAGGTGCAAATCATGCGACCGCGGCGGGCAAGTCTCACCAAGTTGAAGGGGTTTACGAATGGCTGTTTTCCCACAGTCTTCCGAGGAACCAAGAAAAAGCAGTTGCGGGACAGTAGGTCATAGCATCGATTAGGTCAGTGGTGGTTTGCTGGATGACTCCCATGTTGATGACAGTTGGCCAGTGGCTGGAGAAATGAGTGATGTACTACAGGTACTCACCTGCGGATGTCACCAGGGAGCAAGATGAGATTAGCATGTAGACAAAATTGACGGGGCTGCCATGATTTGGTGTTGAGGAATCGTTAACAGCCTGGGGGTGAGTCTTTAGTT
>NZGD01000304.1 GCA_002690925.1 Rhodopirellula sp. | reverse complement strand
GTGTCGAAGGCCGTGTCCAAGCATTGAACCGCATGACTGTGTTGAGCGAGGTCAATGGGGTGCTTCCTGTCGGAGGCAAGGAATTTCGAGAAGGGGTTCGTTATGGCGAAGACGAGGCGATGCTTCGCTTGGACGACTCCGAATTGCGTGCGTCGCTTGTGGCCCAGCGCAGCCAGTGGTTGCAACAATTGGCCGGCGCCTTGGCGGACATCCAGGTGGATTTCCCCGCGCAGGCCGAGGTTTGGATGGCGTATGTGCAGCGTCTCGATGTGGCGGCCGTGCTGCCAGAAATGCCGGAGCCGGCCACGGACCGGGAACGGTTGTATTTGACCAGCCGCGGCATCGTCTCGGGGTACCACAACATCCGCGCCAACGAAGCACGCCTGGAAAAGTTCACCGTGCGCGCCCCGTTCGAGGGCGTGATTGTGGGTGCGCAGGCGCAACCGGGCTCCATGGTGCGTGCGGGTCAGCCGGTGGGCACCTTGGTGGGCACCGGGACGTATGAAGTGAAGTCTGCCATTCATGCACGACACCTGGGTCGTTTGAAAAAGGGAAATGACGTGCTGCTTCGCAACGAAGAAGGCGTGGTTGTGGCCCGAGGTCAAGTGGCACGGATCTCTGGGTCGGTCGATCCGACGACACAGAGCGCCAGCGTGTTTTGCGAGGTAACGGCAGAACCCAGTCTGTCGCTGCGCGACGGGCGCTTCTTGAGCGGTGAGGTCTACGGGCAACCCATTCAAGGCGTCATGGCCTTGGACGAAGTGCTGCTCACGGGTGACGATGGAAATGAGGTGTTTGTGGTCAGAGATAGCCAGCTCGCCTTGGCCCAGGTCGCGGTGCTTCATCGCGATGCAGACCGCGCGCTGGTGAAGGGCTTGCAAGAAGGGGAGCAAGTCGTTTCGGAGCCCGTTTCCGGTGCGTACGAAGGCATGTTGGTCGAGCCCGCAGAACGCTGAGTCATGGAAGGATTGATTCGGTATTTCGTCAAATACACCCTCGTCGGCGACCTGCTGATGATTGCGTTGTTGGCTTCGGGTTGGGTCGGCTTGGGCTCGATGAAGAGCAACTTTTTCCCCATCATTGAGTCGAAGGTCATTCAGATTCAAGTGGTCTATCCCGGTGCCTCTCCGGCAGAAATTGAGGAGGGCATCGTGGCCAAAATCGAGGAAAACCTCCAAGGCATTGCTGGCCTCGATCAGGTTCAATCGGTGTGCAGCGAGAATGCGGGGAACATCACGGTCACCGTAGAAAACGCCAACGAGACGGACGACATTTTGCAAGACGTCAAAAACGCCGTCGACCGCATCGCCTCGTTCCCAGCCGGCATGGAGCCGCCCATTGTGTTCAAGCGCGAATCCGACGGACTGGCGATGACGTTTGCCATCTCGGGTGTGGACGATTTGCGCGCACTCAAGCGTGAATCGCGACGCATCGAACAAGATTTGCGGGCCTTGGAGGGCCTAAGCCAGGTGAGTCTCAGCGGCTTTCCAGGGGAGGAGATCGAGGTGTCGATGCGCGCCGACCGATTGACCGAATTGAACTTGACCATTGCAGAGGTGGGGGCGGCCATCCGTGCTGCCAACATCGAGACGACAGGAGGACGGTTGAAGACGGAACGGGAGGAGTTGATTGTGCGTGGCAGGTTTCGTGGCTACGATGCCGAAGCCGTAGAGGACATTGTGGTGCGTGCCTTCCCCGATGGACGCATCTTGCGTCTGTCTGACGTGGCGGAGGTTCGGGACAAGTGGGCCGAAAACGATCCTTCTCGAAATTGGTACAACGGATCGCCAGCCGTCGTATTCACGATCAACAGCCTGAATTCTGAGAGCATCTTGGAGGTGACGGCGCTCGCGAGGAGTTACATCGAAGGGTACAACGCCGAGGCAGCGCGCGTGGGCACGGGGTTGAAGTTGGACATCATCCGTGACCGGTCGGTCATCTTGAATCAACGCATTGAGTTGCTGGTCAACAACGGCGTGATGGGTTTCCTTCTCGTGGTCTTTTTGCTGGCCTTGTTCTTGAACATCCGTCTGGCTTTTTGGGTGGCGCTTGCCATTCCGGTGTCGTTCGCTGGCATGTTCATCTTTGCAGGCATGCTGGGGGTGACCATCAACGTCACCAGCTTGTTTGGGATGATCCTCGTGATTGGCATCCTCGTGGACGACGGAATTGTCATCGCGGAGAACATCTACCGGCACTGCGAGATGGGCAAAGACCGAGTGCGCGCCACCATCGATGGCACCATGGAAGTCCTGCCCGCAGTGTTCGCAGCGATTGTCACGACCATGGTCGCATTCGCGGCTTTCTTCTTCATCGAAGGCCAATTGGGGGATTTTTTCCGCGACATGGCCAAGGTCATCATGCTCACGTTGCTGTTCAGCCTTGTGGAGGGGGCCTTCATTCTGCCGGCGCACGTGGGGCACAGCAAAGCGTTGCGCCGGGATTTCAAGCCCAATGCCGTGGAACGTGGCATGCGTCGGGTCATGGACTTCCTGAAGAACCGGATGTATGCGCCGGTCTTGCGCTTTGCCTTGGATCAGCCTTGGATTTCCTTTTCTACCCTTTTGGCGTTGTTCCTCATCACCGTTCCTGGTTTGATTGGAAGCGGGCTGGTGAAGACCACCTTCTTTCCTTTCATCGAAGGGGACAACCTGACCGTCAATTTGTCCATGGTCAGTGGCACTCGGGAGGAGGTCACCTTGGCCCAACTCAATGCCATCGAAGCCCAAATCTGGGAGGTGAACGAAGAATTCAAGGCGGCCCGAGAGGACAGCATGGACGTGATCCTCGCCGTCGACAAGCGCATCGGGCCTGCGGCACACAAAGGGCTCCTCAACGTGCAGTTGCTGGACGGGGAGCGCCGCAACGTGCGTTCCACGGACATCAGCGCCAAGGTGCGCGAAAAGGTCGGGACGGTCTACGGTGCGGAAAACCTCAGTTTCGCCGCGTTTTCACCATTCGGCCGACCTGTGTCGGTCTCGTTGTTGGGCACGGATTTGGCCGCGTTGACCGCGGCCACGGAGGACCTCAAGGCAGCCATGCTCCAGCGGGAGGATTTGAAAGACGTCACCGACAACAACCAGCAAGGGCTGCGTGAGCTGGAAGTCATGCCCAAGCCAAGGGCATTCCAGCTTGGGATGACACGCGCGTCCTTGCTTTCGCAAGTGAGGCAGGGCTTCTTTGGCAGCGAGGTGCAGCGTTTGCAACGCGGCCGTGACGAAGTGCGCGTTTGGGTGCGCTTGGATGACGAGGATCGAAGCTCCATGAGCGACCTTAAGCGGTACCGCATTCGCACCCCCGACGGCAGCCTTGTCCCGTTGGAAGAGCTTGCGGAAGTCCGTGAGAAGCGCGGCATCACGGCGATCAATCGTTTGTATGGCGAGCGGGAGGTGCAGGTCAGCGCGGATTTGTCGGGTCCCGACGTGAGTGCGTCTGACGCCAATGCCGACATCCAAGCGAATGTGGTGCCCGGCATTCTTGCCAAGTATCCCTCCATCCGGGCCAGTTACGAGGGCCAAAACCGCGAGCAAGCCAAATCCCAGGAGAGCATCTCGGCGGTCATGCCACTCATTTTTGCCCTGATGCTGTTCATCATCATCCTGACGTTCCGCTCCCCGCTTCAAGGCGTTGCGGTCTTTGGGTTGATTCCTTTTGGGCTGATTGGCATCAGCCTTGGCCACTGGGCCCTCGATGCCCAAATCAGCCTCTTCAGCGTACTCGGCATGATTGCCTTGATCGGGATCCTCGTGAACGACGCTTTGGTGTTTGTCGCGGCATTCAACAGCAATTTGAAGGAGGGGCAGGAGGTGAGGCAGGCCATTTGGGAGGCGGGTATGAGCCGTTTCCGCCCCATTCTTTTGACGTCCATCACAACGGTGGCCGGACTGGCGCCGCTGATGTTGAACAAGAGTTTCCAGGCACAATTCCTCATTCCCATGGCGATTTCGGTGGCGTTTGGCTTGCTATTCGTGACGGTCATCATCTTGGTGCTGCTTCCGATTTACCTCATGTGGATCAACCCCTTGCACCGCTCGTGGGTGTGGGTGAAGCGCGGCGATTGGTTGTCCCGCGAGCAAGCGGAGCCTGCGGTGCGTGAAGAGCAAAGCATGCGAGACATGCCGGCCTCCGGCACCACACTCGCTGCACTCGCTCCGTTGCTCGTGATGGGGGGCTTGGCGTTGGCGGCGGCGACTACGCCCTTGAAGGCACAGTCGTTGTCCCGCGAAGACGCGGTGGCCATGGCGCTGGAGCGCAACTACGGCATTCAGATTGCCCAATCGAACGCCGACATCGCGGAGCTCAACGACGCGTGGGGTGCCGCTGGGGCTTTGCCGTCTGTAGGCTTTACGACCAACGTCGGCACCAACGTCAACGACCAGTCCAACAATCCCGCGTCGTTCCTGCCTTATGCCTTGTCCTCCAATTCCCTCGCGCCTGGTGTGCAGTTGCAGTGGCGCTTGTTTGACGGGATGGGCATGTTTGCCGCGAAGGACCGATTGTCGTTGCTCGCGGCGCAAGCCAACGGCAACGCCGAGTTGATGGTCGAGTCCACGGTTCAGGCCGTTCTCGCAGCGTACGACAACACGTTGGTGCAAGAAGCGGCAGCCAATGTGCTCCGGGCGGCTTTGGATCTCACCAGGCAGCGACTCGCGCGCGTGGAAGCCTCCGTCAACCTCGGGGCGGCTGGGACGTTCGACCGTTTGCAGTTCGACAATGCCTTGTGGACCGACAGCACGGCCCTGATCCGGCAGGAAGCTGCGGTGCGCGCGGCACAACGCAACCTGAACTTGTTGCTGGCCCAAGAGGAAGAAGTGATGTGGACGCTGACGTCCGAACTCATCGCCCCCGAGGCTTCGGACGATTTGCCCGCGTTGCAGAAGGCGCTTTCAGCTTCCAACCAGAGCATTCAAAACGCCGTGTTGTCGACCCAGCTCGCAGAAACGGGCGTCACGCAGGCCCAAGCCCGATTGTACCCTGTGGTGGGGCTGACGTCGAATTGGAATGCCAGCCAAAACGTCTTGGGCATTGTGGGCGACGAGATTCCAGACGACCTGCCTCCGAATTTTACGGGCGACCTCACGACGTACACCATGAACTACGGTGCGTCGTTGACCCTCAATTTCAACCTCTTCAACGGCGGGGCGACCAAGCGTGCCATCCAGCAAGCCCAAATCCAAGTGGAGCTCGCCATGCTCGACCAGGAGCGGTTGGTGGCGGAAGCGCAAGCCGCCTTGGCTGCGGCTTGGGACCGCCAAGAAACGGCGGCGAGGGTGCACGACATGGCTCGGAAGCGCGTGGCCAATGCCCAGCTTGCCGCAGACATCGGTGCGGACCGCTACCGCGACGGCATCCTCAATGCGATGGATTTCAGGGCCCTTGACGTGGCGCTTCTTCAGGCGGAAGCTTCTGCATTGGCGGCCAGTCAAGAGTGGGCCGCCGCCCACTGGGAGGTTATGCGGCTCGTCGGCGGCTTACGCGGGGGGCTTGTTGAATACTGAGTTGCCCTGAAAGCCTGGTTGCGTTCGTAGTGAACGATGGAACGCGGACCCACTTTCTGTCCCTTCGCAAGGGAATTACTTGCTGTTGCTTTGATTGAATTGTTCTTCGAAGGAGTCTTTTTCTTCGAGCGGGGTCATTTCAAGGGGCAACTCGAGATCGATGGCTTGCAAGAGACCTCTGTCGCGTTTGATGCCGTCACTGACCAAGGCGATGTAACGCTGTAACGCTTTTTTTTCGCCCAAACCCAGTTGAGGCATTCCGGGGGCACAGGCTGGTTTGAGATGTATTTGCCGTAGTTGAAATGACCGTTGTTCTTGTGAATCACAGACAGGTCAGGCAGCTCGCAATAGCACCGTTCAATTTCATTGTTGATTCGCGTGATGTCTGCTTCGTTGTTCTTGTACATGCTGTGAATGCTGTATTTGGTCTGGAGCTCGACGACCAGAGAGTCGTTTTCAATCAAGCGAATCAGGCCTGCATTCTTGAGCATTTCATATTCCTCAGTGTTGTCCAAAAAAGTCGAGTTGACCATCGATTGGTACCTCAAATGCCTCGACAACGAATCTCGGGCGTGGTCGAAATAATGTCCGTGTTTGGAAAGCAACACGTTGCACGATCGGATCACGGTCCTGTGAAGGTGGATGTTCCACTCTGCGTCTTGGATGTCGGAGTGGATGTTGGCCCGAATCCGGAGCAGCGACCTGTTTTTCAGTTCCACGTCGTACTCGTGTTGGCGCAAATCGTCCACGTAGAAGGACAGCCCAATGCCGAGCACCACAACCACAAATTCAATGGAGTATTTGACAAGGAGCTTGTTCATCGCGTTAAGATTTAAGCGTTACCCTCAGGATTAAGCCATGCCAGATGCTCTTCAATCAACTTCTGCCTTGGTACGTAATGACCTGACGGGAAGACGTAGTGCTTTTTTTGCTCATCGGGAGTACCGAGGAATTCAAACATGGGATCCTGGGAGGTCTCAAGCGGGAAAAAGACGTCGTATTTGCCGTTCAGCATCAACACAGGACACGTCACACGCGGGGTATAGATGTACGCTTCCACGCTTGGATCTGCAGGTTGGAAACACAGGCCTGCGACATTCAGCACAGCAGTTGTGACCCGATTGTCAATGGCCAACAAAATGTTGGCCATGTATCCACCCCAGCTCACCCCGTAGTAGGACAAGGACTCCATGTCGAAGTCATCACGGGTTTCGATGTAGTCCAGCGTTTTCTTGTATTCCTTTCCCCAAGAAATGACATGCTCAGTGTAGCGCTCCGACTTGTCGGGATAGTCGCTTTTCAACTCATCCTCCTTCTCGTAGGTGCTTGTGTAAATGGGGTGAACCAAGGCGTAGCCGTTTGCGAAGAGGTAATCCATGTTCGCGGCGGTGTTCTTCAGCATGACCTGGGTGTTGGTCATGTGAATCGCATTGGAGCCTGGGAAGAAAATGACGGGCTTGTATGGTGGAGGCTGCAGAGAGTCGTAGAAGACATAGGCAGGCAGAATCTCCCCCGATTCGGAATCAATGTCTTCCAATTCGACCCGCTCCACCACCACGGTACCTGCGCTCGGGACATGGGCGCGCGTCACGTTCGCGCTGAGGGGCTTGTGGTAATTGTCAAACTTCTTGCGGTAGATGGCGAAGACGTCGTCGCTGACTTTGGGAAGCGACCTGAAATCCCGCTCCTCCACGTAAATAGGGGCGAAGGAAGTCGTGTAGGGGTTGTCGGCATCCAGCGTTTGGGCCAATCGAAAACCGTTTCCAAGGCTGCGGTCAAGCGCATCTTGACTGAAATAATCGTTGAAAGAATAATCGTCGTCCAGGTAGCAACCTCCCAAAATGGCCCGGTCGTCGCCGGCAGCCCGGTTGTAGGCCCATTCCCGCACATTGCCTGCAATGTCAAACAATCCCTGGGGGTTGAGGGTGATGGAGTCCCCCACATTCTGAAGCTGATTTTTCGAAAAGTTGCTTTCCGGCACGAAACGGCTCGCACTGCCAAGACTTGCGACGCTCGCCCATTGGTGGACNGTGGGCAAGGTCATGCCCTTGAAACGGGCGAACGCCATNGCTTCGAACCACGACACCCCCGACACAGGATAGTCCTCCTGGCCCCGGGGCGGCTTGCCGTAACTCCAATTGGAGGGNCCGGGCATGNCGGTTTCATCCACGAGCATNGNACGCAATTCATCGCACTCGAGCATCCGGCCTTNGTATTCNATGGGNCAATCCCAGCCTTCGTCGGTGTTGTACCCTCCNNGTTGCACGAANTCAAGGAATTCGGCGTTGGTCACCTCGCGTTTGGCNATGTCAAAGGGNCCATATTCCACGTGGTCGAAGTGGTCGAGACCTGGNAAGCTCAANCTNGATTTGGCACCGATTTTCCGAATGACGTCTCCGGAAGCTTCCGGCGTGCCCACAGGAGGAAGGATGAACTTGTTGCTTCCTTCAAAGATGTAATATGGGTGTGCCCACGTCGTGTGTTCTTGGTCGCCCTCTTGGAACTTCAATTGAAGGGAGGTGTAGGGCAAACGGACCTGCTCTGCGGGTGAGGTCCCCAAATCAAACCACCTGTTGGTTGTGTCGTTGTAGAAGCGGAAAGACACGTCAACTCCGGGACGGTTGGTGTAGATGTTGCCTCGCGACGTGACCTTGTCCAAATAGGATTCGAATAGGGGATTCTCCGTGCTTTCGAAGAGTTCTCTCGCCGTGGAGTAGACTTCGAACACGTCCTCGCGCTCCAGGGCAGCTTCCATTTGAGGCAAGGCCTCCTCCAGAATGACCTTCGAGTCTTCTTTGCCAAACACGTAGAACCCCACCAGACCGACCACCATCAAACCCAAGACCACGTTGAGCAATGTGGAGAGGTTGGTGGCGGATTTGGCCTCCTTTTGTTCAGGCTTGGGTTGGGTCCGATGCGTCAGCCAGAGGTAGACCCAGCTTGCGACCCTGAGTCCCAAGACACCGAGGGTGATGGCGATGAGAATGCTCGAGTCCACGGCGAAGTCAAACCGAGATTCGAGAATGGCAGCGGCTTCAAACAGGGTAATCGTGAAAACAAGAAACCCCGACAGGAACCGGCCGTACTGGTTGTTCTGAAACATGCCCCCCTTATTTGGTCAAACGATCCACCACTTCGGCCAGCCACTTGGCTTCCTCAGGAGCGAATTCGCCGTCCGCGTTGAGCAGGGTTTGCAAGGCTTGGACGATGGAGGTGTGCATGTCCGGGGAGAGCTCCTTCAGGATACTGTACATGTCCTCTTTGGTCATCTTTTGCGCCGCTTTCTTGTGCGACACAGTGATTTCTTCAAAAATGGCCTCGTTTTCGTCCCCCGTGACTTTGCCGTCGGACTTGGCCGCCTCGACGATGAGCTTGGTGAATGCGATTTTTTGCTCCTCTGTACCCAACTTGAACCACGCCTTCTTGATGTGGTCCGTCACCAATTTGGACCGCCACCGACCGGGTGCCAGCCTGCGCCAAAAGAGAATGAGGAAAAAAATCGTCGCCGAGGCAAGCATCAATGCGATGTCCCCTGCGGTAGGGTTGTATACGTCCCCCGTGGCCTGCAATAACATGATGATCGTGTGTGTTTTGGTGTCCGAAAATAACAAAGGACCAAATACCAACTGTGCAGATGGGGTTTGACAGGCCGCCGAGATTGGGATGTCAAATTCGTCCGAAGTAGTTTGGGCGGGAATTCAAACGAAGCCACATGAAAAAGGACCCAAAGTCATTGGACCCGTTCAAAATGGAGTTGCCACAGGGGAGTGTGACGTACTTGGCCTTGCGCTATTCCCTTGAGTTTGTCGTGGTGGTGCTCGGCATCACAGCGTCTTTTTGGTTGAGCGAATGGAGCGAATTGCAAAACGATTTGCAGCACCAGGTGAAGGATGCCCAAGACCTGTTGCAAGACCTGGAATCGGATGCCGTGAGGTTGGCAGAGGTTGGGGCCGCTGCGGATGTGGGGAAGGAGAGGACCCTGCGGATTTTACAGAACCACACCCGCATGACGGAGGGGGACATGACCTACGCAGCGTTTGCCGATACCATGGTAAACATTGGGTTTCCCTACAGTTACATCACGTTTTTCATGAACGATGGCACGTACAAGACGCTGCTCAACAACGGCAGACTTCAAAACTTCCCCACCGACCTTGAAGAGTCCATCAAAGAATACTACGAGTATGTTTCGAAGCGTGCTTCGGACAACAACGCAATGATTGACAATTTGTCGTTGAACTACTTTGTGGGTCACCATCCCATGTGCATGGTCAAGGGAGATGAATTCTCCATGGGGGCAGAGTCAGATTTGGATTGGCCTGCGAGCGCCCGGTTTGTGATGAACCTCCCCAACACGCAAGAGCGTTACAAGAGCGACGAATTCTACGTTCAAACCGTGGTGTATCGAAACCGAATCGTGTTTCACAAATCGTTGATTCAGCGATACGAAAACATCCGGAGCAAGGTGGAATCGGAGCTGCGAGCCTACCTGGCCGAGCATCCCGATCTCGAAATCAAAGTGGACTAACTCCCATCTTCTCAGCGTTGGCCCAGCGCCACTTTGCTTGTGGACCCAGCAGGACAGCAGCCGAACACCCTCAACCCGGATTTTGTCAATCAATGACCGTGAATAATGTCTTTCT
>NZGD01000303.1 GCA_002690925.1 Rhodopirellula sp. | reverse complement strand
TCCGGGGAGGGGTTGGGGATGAAAAGGCCGCGTCAGGACGGGGAAAAAGGGCAGACGCATTAGAGAAGAAATCAGGCCTCGAAACAAGGATTGCTGGCGATATGGTGCGACCAGTTGGCAGGCACAACTCACACTGCCGTTGCCAGTTTGCCAAGCAAGTCCATTTCGAACGACGCTTGGAAGTGCCTGCGAGTGGCCGTGAGAAACCGGGGGTGCCAAGACAGGACAGGAGAGGTTCGTGCTAAGAGTAATGGCGCAGGAGGTAGATGCTCGCGTGCGTGCCTATTGCTATTCGCAATCTGGTGCCAGTCAAAGAGATTGCCCGAGCGCCGCAATTGCCTGAGCGTCCAGGTTTCCGGGACAATTTCAGCTGCAGGAGTTTGTCAGCTAGTAGAGGCATGTGGGTTAGCGAGGACACTTTCGTTCCATCTGCGGGACGCTACGCCTCGCTGCAGTGTGAACTTGTGTCAGGCAGCGCAATAGGTGGCAAGATTCATAAATATCCGAGCAGGTGCACAGGCCTGCTAGTTCCGCCAGATCTTTGTGTAATGGAAGCTAAGATGCGACTGCAGGATCAAAGTCTGGATTCCCCGGTGAGTTCGGCGTTGTGGATGATTTTGTCGACGATTTGATCAGTGCACCAGAATCGATGGGTTCTTGCAGGTCATCGATCCATGTTCGGACGAGAGTACGCTTTTGGGATTGTTTCGGAGAATCGATGAATGCTGTCCGTGAATGGCACATTCGCCGATTATTCACAAATAGTATTTCGCCTCGGGTTAACATGCGGCAGTAGGTGTTGTTAGGATCCAGGAGGTAGCTGTCGATAAGGTTCATCGCGTGGCGAAGTCCTTGGGGAAGTGGTTCACCTAGCTTTTGATAGGCCGTCTCAATCCAGAAACGCATGTAGCGAAACTGAAAGCTGTTTTCTGTGCGTGAGAAAATAGGAAAAGCGTTTTTTCTGATCGCGCTGCAGTCGCGGTTGGTGCCCGGGGTAATCACGTCTCGATAGAGTGGACGCGTCAAGACAGATAAAGCCTCGGGATGGTACAACGCAATCCAGTCGTGCAGCGTCTCCCCGTCCGCAAGCAACGATTCGCCACCGCTGTGCGCCTGCTGCAAGCACAGCAAGCCAACGACATCGGGACAATAGTCGGCTGCGGAACTGTCTGTGTGAAAGCCTGTTGATGCACGCGTTTTTGAGACCGGAACCGATTCTTTTGTATGATCAAGGCC
The DNA here is from genome assembly GCA_002690925.1 of Rhodopirellula sp. Taxonomy (GTDB): domain Bacteria; phylum Planctomycetota; class Planctomycetia; order Pirellulales; family Pirellulaceae; genus Rubripirellula. The sequence goes on along the minus strand of NZGD01000303.1, from coordinate 8,448 downwards.
TCGATCCTTTACATCAAAAAATTCACCGTATCGGTGGTTGAGTGACCCGAGTGAACGGGCGATTGCTGCATACACACAGCGAAGTTCTTGGTTGGTGTATCCTTCGTCGTCTATTTTCAGACACACAAACCCAGGTTTTTTACTGATCTGCTTGCTAATGTTTTTTGCCCAATCAAGGAAGGGTTCTGCGAACGGAGTGACTCCAGTCTCGCGTGTTTCTTGGGTAAGTGAGGCATCGGCGATGTGCATAGGAACATGGACAAACGCAGCGAGTGTCGACTGAGAGACGCGAGGTTGTGGGGAAACCAGCGTCTTGGATTGGGCGGTTCGGATCATCGTTTGGTAATCTCCATAGCCAGATGCAGGGGTAAATCGATGAGTGGTGCAAAGAATGCAGCATCCAATTCCACGTGCCGTTGTTCGATCCGTAATTCATGGACATTGGGCATGCTGTCGAAGCCGGCGGACTTCAATCCAGCGAAATAGTCTCCAAGTAGTTTGTGAACACATTGCACCTTTACCGGGGTGCGGTCCAAACGCCAGATTTCGCCGGGGAAACATTGGTCGCGTCCGCTAAAGTAACCGCCGCTAGGGTTAAAATAGAAAGGGAACTCTTTCTGTTTCAAAAATGGAAGAGACGGATGGGGAACGGAAAATATCAGGCGACCTCCCTTCACGAGTTTCGAATATGCGAGGTCCATCGTGCGATGCATCTCGTCGACAGTCATGTAATTGAACAGGAAGACGGCGAGGATCAGGTCATACGAACCCTCGCTGGGGAGCGGGTCAACTCTTAAATCAGCGACTCGGTAGTCAAGGCCATGGACCGGGGCATGGTCTTGTTGCCGAAGGGCTGACTGGACCATGTTGTCGGAGATATCAATGCCGAGGGTGCTTGTAGCGCCCCGTTGCATGAGCTGGCGTGAGACATAGCCCTCACCGCAGCCCAGGTCCAAACAGCGTTTCCCGGCAAGCGGCGTGCAAAGGTCAAGCAGGAAAGGACGCGCTGAGAAGTCAGATAGTAAAATCGGCTGATCTCTGTTCCACTTATCTGCCTGAGCGTTGTAAATATCTCGGGTGGATTCTGCAGTGGTCATTGTGAGGCCCTTGCGCGGATTAAGAGTTGATCCCAGAATTGTGCCCGTAGTTCGAGAGCGGCATTCATCCCACGTTTAATTTCAGTGAAGCAACTGGCATTCTCGCGTGTGAGATCATCGGCGACTCGCATCATCAGTTCTGCGTGGTCGTCATCAACCTCAGAATGAAGCTCAAAAAACACGTAGTCTTGTTGGCTGATTTCTGTGAACGTTTTGATCGCTTCAGTGATGGGGCGATAAATGTGCTTCACCATTGATTCAGTACCCAAGCCCATCGCACCGATTGCTTCTGCTGCCGTCGCGTATTGGAGCATGTTGAGAAACTGTTTGCGCCACTTGATGGCACAATCTGCTAATGGTGCAAGCCGGGCATCAATGCCAACGGCAAATTGAAAGCGGCGAAACAGAATGGGATGGGGAACACCTTGTACCCATTCTTTCTGAATACCAAGCTTGCTCAAGTCTTCAAGGGTGACCTCATCAAGGTGGCCACTTTCTTCGTCGAGGTTTTCCTGGAAATAGGAACGGTGTTGTTCGTTCTCTAACTTGCTCATTACGCAGTTCAGGTATTTTGGAAACCAACTCGTGTAGGCTTGGTATTGAACTGCAAAGTCAAAGATCGCTTTTCTCGTATTCGGGAGGCTCCCATTCGCCAAGGCGGTGAGATAAGGATGATTAACTCCACGATGCTGTCGCGCGATGGTCGCCAAGTTGGTGATGTCAGCTTGTTGTTGGATTAACATCGAAAGAAGCCTCCTGACTCCAAGGTTGATAAGTTTGAAGACGCGGTTGCGTGGTGATGGACGCACCCTGTGAATTCGATCGCGGGAGTGAACGCTTAATCGAACGTTTCATACGAAAGCAAACGCTGCGCCAAACCGCAATCAGGATGGATTCAGACCCGGCTATGCGCCCTCATTGGGGACGACAGATCGTCAACCTGAAGTACAGGGGTTATGTCTGAAGATGCCTGTTTGTGCTGAATTCGCAACGAAAACGGGGGGGGCGAAGGCCAAACCTAAGGACAGCCAAAGGGATTGTCACTCATGAGATAAGTCGCAGGAAACGCGGGAATGTGAGAATGCGTGCCTGCAAAACCAGAGTCTTGGGTCTTGAAATGGGACTCGATTCTCAAAACCACGCTAAATTCCGCGCGTCGAGGAACCGAAACCTTGAACAAATTTGTCAAGGTGAAAGCACGAAACCTTTGGGACGGTGAATTCAGTGGCTGGCGTGATTGCTGCGTGAACTGAAGGCAGTTGGTGCGGTCTGCAGCTATTTACCAGCTTGCTTTGATTTCCAATTCTGGACAGCGATAGCAATCTGTTGGGGTAACGTTTCTCCGTCCCGAGAGATGCGGCTCTGGTCAAATTGTTTGTAATCGCGTCCGATCCTCTCCAGTTGGGTCACCATTGGTTGAGCTTCAGGTCCCAAGTTCTCAAGCACCTTAAGAATCCCCGGTTGCCACTTGCTGCCTTTGATGAGCCAAACGCTGTGCTGGTAGTAGGGATCCCAGTCTTTGAGATAGAGTACGAAGTCCTCAAGCATCAACGGATAGATTTCCGGATCAAAGTGTTTGAGAACCATCATGGTGCGGTGCGCTGCTTCGTGGGTCCCACCAACTCCGTAGCCGAGCATCACTTTGGGGGCGTGAGTGGTTTTTCCCAAGCGCTGGGCAGCGTTGATCAGGGTTGTACGATCAAATGCAGCCTTGTCACTTTTGAGGATGGTTTGAAAACCGGAGTCGAATGAGGCGCGTTCGAATACATGTTGTGACTGACCGTACATCTGCGTCAGCAACGAGAATTCTTCGCCCCTGATGTCGGCGTGAAGGCCGACGATCGCCCAGAATGCTGCGTCTCGGAGGTACCAATCTTCGTGGGTAGTGAATTGGCGAATGAGCGGAAGGTGCTTTCTGATATCTTTTGGCTCAGCTTGCCCAAGTGCGAACAACGCGCCATCAATTTCCCACCACGCTGATTCCTTGTTTCTAAGCGTCTGGACGATTTGATCAAGGAATTGTTCTGAGACAACTTCGGCTGATAATCTGCCTCTGATGGGCCGCCGCCAGTTATCGTAACCCGAGATGGCATCATAGGCAGCTCTTCTAACTCGGGGGTCGGAGTGCAAGCTGGCCTTACGCAGTGCGGCGATCGCCTCCGGTGTCTTCATTTCACCAAGTCGGCGTCCTGCCCAGGTACGCACAAGTGGGCTGTAGTGACGCAAGTATTTGCTGCAATAACTGACCGTCGGAGTTTTCTGTTTATCAACAAGGAGCTTTGTGTATACCTGGTCGGGCTGGTCGATGTTGGGGCCGAAATCTGGTGGCCCGAAAGTGGAAAAGAACTTAAGATCGTTGGCGTTGCCCCATTCAAATCGTGGAGGTTTTGAAGGGTGACTGTGTTGCGTACGTGGTGCGCCGGTGATGCGAAGCGTGCGACGGGGCGCTGTATAGGTCAGGCCGATCGCCCCGGTGCCCCAGTCAACACCTGAGTACCGTCCATTGTCCGGTGGAGTTGGCAGGATTGAAAATCCTCCGTTTGGTTGACGCGTCAGGTCGTAATACCAAGCAAGTATTTTCATTTGTCGATGATAAAAATACATTTGCGTAGGCGGAGTATGGACCGATGCAATACCACGCCAGATTACGTTGAACCCACCTCCCGTGTGACCAAATTCGGGCTGAAAGTATGAGTCGGTGACGAGTCTCGCAAGATGTTGCGATGCGGCTTTGTAATTTGGCTGGTCGCTAAGCAGTGAAAAAGCACACGCAAGCATGGCGTTCCTACCGTTGGTGTTGGACCACCACAGTTCGCTGCGGTGGTCGCCGTACGCAATGCAGCCATGGCCCGCCATGCGATACATCAACTTCATTGCGTCGGCGTACGCAGTCGGGTCAACTTCAAGGCCGCATTCTTGTGCCAGTATTAACGTGATCACGATAGGTACACCTGCATGATTCATCAGCCCACTTTGGACATACCCAGGACCAACACCTTCGCCATGTCCCCAACCGCCCGCGGCTTGGTTGTCGATGCACCAGTTGCACAATTCCTGCAGGCCCGGCAGGACGGATTTATCACCTGTGCGGAGAAAATATTCACTCAACAGAATGCCCTGGTAACCCAACTGCCAGTTTACATGGCCGCCAGCATTCCTTCGTTTCTCAGCTAGAGCGGCGAGCTGGTGTGCATGAAGTCGGACATTGGGAAGGTAGGCGTCGTCTGCAGTCGACAATAAAAAAAGACTCGTCAAGCAGCCTTGGAGATTGTCACGAATGCCGCGTCCGGTGTCGAAGCGGTATGTGCCGTCTTTTGCTTGGCAAGACGCTACGTAATGTGCCGTATTCTTGATAATCAAATCAGACTTTTTACAGTTGGCAGGCCACTTGTCTGAATACAAACCGAGCACTTTGACAGGAACTTCGATCTGTAATTTCTTTGTGCCACGACGGACTCCAAGCACTAGCTTTCCCGTACCAGCTTCTGCCGCACCGATGGCTTTGCCTAGCGGTACGCGTGGATCGTCGACCTCTAGAGTAGTTCCTCCCGCCGAGATCAGCACATCACCAGTAAGTAAGCCGCTTCCAGCCGCCGGGGTTCCTGCGACCAGTTGCTTAACGGTCACCTGCATTTGGTTTTCGATTGATGCATAGATACCCGACGCCCCAAGTGCGAACGTTGGGTAAACGCGTTGCGGGTTGAGTTTCTGCGCCCAGCAAGTTGTTGTCAGGGTAGCCAAAAAAATAAGGGTGAGCGTTCTCATCAAATAACCGAAGGGTAATGTGGAAAGTGCAATCAGCGAGGTGGTCAATACCGTAGGCGACCAGTGAGGAATCATTGTTGATCATGCATTGGCTCGGCAACTTTTACATGTCGAACCGTCGCGGAGTCGACCTGATGGTTAGACTCCGTTGGTGACAGATACATTGCAGGCCGTATTCCGACTGAGTGAATTTGCTTGATAGGAAAGGATGGTGGTAGCCAAAGAAACGGCACACTGAATTGTAGAAGACTGATCTGCTGTCCACGTATTTGCAGTGCATTGATCTGAAGTGCGCCGATGGGGGGAATATACCACGCGTGGGAATCGAGTTTGTAGTGCGGGCGCGCGTGGGGGGCGGGCAAATTGGGTGTGGAACAACGAATCAGCGATTTGGCTAGGTCGATGAAAATTTGAGCATCACTGATAAGCTAGCAATCCGGTTCGGGGTCTGAGCGGAGGCCACTGGAGGCGGTTTTGCCAGTTGTGATGGCTACCACGTGATGAGGGAGGAGATGGTCGGCACACAAGACGTCTAGCTGGACCGAGGGGTGATGCTTGATTATACTTTTGGTAGCTTTTTTGGCCCCCGCCCCTTTCCTCATGTCAGCTCTCGCGAGTGACGTGGCCTACCCTCAAGCGTTTTATGGTCCGAACAGATCGTAGACGAAACTCATCAGCCCTCTTAGGGGTCTTCGTCCTTTGGATTTCGGTCGCGACGATGGGAGTTGCCCGTGCTAACGAGGTCTCGAACGAGCCGATTAGTTTTGTTAACGATATCGTTCCCGTTCTGACCAAGGCTGGTTGTAACGCGGGAGTTTGCCATGCTAAGGCTGGTGGCGGGCAGAATGGTTTTGAACTGTCTTTGTTAGGTTTTGAGCCGCTTGAAGACTACGACCACATGGTGCTTGAAGGACGGGGCCGACGACTGTTCCCTGCGGCACCGGACCAAAGCTTACTGTTGAGAAAAGTTTCGGGACGGACTCCGCATCGTGGCGGTATTCTTCTGCCACCGGAGTCAAAGGGGTATCACCTTTTGAGACGCTGGATCGTTGAAGGAACACCACTTGGCGACACGTCTGTTGAATTGAGATCTTTGGAAGTACAACCCCCTCATGACCAGATTAAGCCTGGCGCAAGCAGACAGTTAAAAGCAATCGCACACTACGAGGATGGTTCCACTCGAATCGTCACTGAACTGGCGTTGTTTGAATCCAATGATAAAGGGATGGCGACGGTAACCGGGAATGGGTTGGTGACCGCGTCTGATTTACCCGGTCGCGTCGGAGTGATGGTGCGTTATCAGGGACGGGTGAGTGTTTTCAACGCTGCAATCCCCTTGGGCACCGATGCTGAAACGCCGAAGTCGAATAACTTCATTGATGATCATGTGTTCGCAAATTTGAGTCAGATCGGTATCCCTGCATCCGAGGTATGCGATGACTCGACATTTCTGAGACGCGTCACGCTTGACATTGCAGGTCGGCTGCCCACTGCTGATGAGGCACGCCAATTTTTGGCAGACGCAAGTCCGCAGAAACGCGCGGTTTGGNTTGANCGGCTATTGAANAGTCCCAGTTACGCGGACTACTTCGCNAACAAGTGGACCGCTTTATTGAAAAACAGGCGNGACGATGCGAGTGACATTACNTCAAACTTTGCATTTCACGCGTGGGTNAGGGACAGNCTTTTNACGAACGTCCCCTACGACCAGATGGTNAGGGAACTTCTGGCTGCGACCGGCACGGTGATNGCGAATCCNGCTGTCGCCTGGTACAAGCGTGTCAAAGAACCGAAACAGCAGATGGANGACGTGGCACAACTGTTTCTTGGAGTCAGGATGCAGTGCGCCCAGTGTCATCACCATCCGTTCGAGCGTTGGAGTCAGGATGATTACTANGGCCTTTCAGCTTTTTTTACCCGCGTCGGACGAAAGCCTACTGGCATCCAGGGTGAAGACCTCATTTTTCATAAGCGTGGATTAGCTGAAGCCAAAAATGTTAAAACCGGGGAGATGATTCCACCTTCTGCTTTGGGTGACGTGGTCGGGGTCATTGCTCCCGACGCAGATCCGCGACTGAGGCTAGCCAACTGGCTGAGTGATCCCAGTAATCCATTTTTTGCCAAAGCATTGGTGAATCGGTATTGGAAGCACTTTTTCAAACGGGGGCTGATTGAACCTGAAGACGATATTCGTGATACGAATCCAGCCACAAATCCAGAGCTGTTATCTGCACTTGAGGATCATTTTCTTTCGAGCGGGTTTGATTTGAAGGAACTGGTTCGTGCGATCACGAACTCGCGAGCGTATCAATTGCGTGCTGTCCCCTATGGCGGCAATGCGGTAGACCGGCAGAACTACTCACGGTTTTATCCACGCCGGCTTCAGGCAGAGGTTCTGTTAGACGCTATCGATGAGCTGACGGGGGCAACAACAAATTTCGCGAATCTGCCTCTTGGTACCAAAGCGATCGCGTTACCAGACAATAGTTACAACAAGTCGTCTCCATTTCTACGTGTGTTTGGACGCCCGGAAAGTTTAAGCGTGTGTGAGTGCGAGCGGGTTCAATCGGCCAGCCTGGCTCAGAGCCTACATTTGATGAATGCGTCCGACCTGAGATCCAAGCTGGCCGTGTCTGGCGGCATGGCGCAGGAATTGGCGGCATTGGAAACACCACTGGCCGATCGAATTACCAGTCTTTACTTTGCGGCATTCTCGCGTGCTCCCACTGATGTCGAGCTAAAGGTTTCATTGGAGTTTCTATCATCGAGGTCTGAGGGTGATGAAACGACCGATGCAACACCTAAAGTTGGCAAGGCTGAATTTGAGGATTTGATTTGGGCCTTGATTAACACTAAAGAGTTCCTGTTCAACCATTAGGGCATCATGAGCGTTGCAATCAGAACAGCTGGCTACTTACGACAAGGCGTGAATGTCGCGTTGGTGCTTGTATTGGTCGGATTGACCCAAGAGAACACCCTCCGGGCACAATCGGTGTGTTTGCCGTCACCTAGACTGCTAACGACCTTTCCCATGGGTGCGCAAGTCGGTTCCGAAGTTGAAATCACAGTGACGGGGGAGTACATCGAAGACGCGGGTGATTTGCGATTCTCGGATCCACAAATCCGGGCAGCGAAAGTGGTAGGGCCGGATGGCGCCGATACGCTGGGCCGTTATCTGGTTTCAATTCCAAAAGATGTAACACCCGGGCTTGTCGAGGCGAGTGTGATGACAAGGTTGGGGCTCTCAACCTCGCGGATTTTCACGGTCAGCGGGTTGCGAGAGATTACTCAAACCAAAGGCAATCAAAAACTGGACACCGCGATGCCCATCGAGCTGAATTCAGTCTGCAATGCGACAATGACGGCGAGAGCAGTTGATTTTTATCAATTCAGTGCTGTTGGTGGACAACGGATCCTCGTTGATTGCGCTGCCAAAGGAATTGACTCGAAGCTGAATCCAGTTGTAATTGTGGCTGATGCGCATGGCCAAGATGTGGCGGTGGAAAGACGAGGAGGCGCAATCGACTTTGTGGTTCCGGAAGATGGTGCGTATGTGATCAAGGTGCATGATCTGACTTTTAAAGGT
>NZGD01000302.1 GCA_002690925.1 Rhodopirellula sp. | reverse complement strand
CAGTGCTCACGTCACGGCCGGAGCCATTCCAATCACTTTTGATTCAGATCGGGAGGTTTTGGATGCGGTGGTCTCCCAGACACAAGCAGAAAAACGGTCAGATCTCAATTGGTTGTGGATTAGAGACACGCTTCAACTCAGTGAGATTGCGTGTAGCCGGAGTTACTGGGAAGCAGCCAGTCTTCGTTCCGACTTGGAATTATTGGGTGAGCCGGCCCCGTTGCATTTTAACAATTCTGGTGATTTAGCATCCCGTCTGTTTTCGTGACTTTGGTTTGCCTTGCCCCGAATAGGGGCATTTTTGAACCTCAGAGCTGTTTTCGATGTCAATAACCACGTGGTGACAGCGAGCAAGATTCGGCGGCCACAAATGATGCAAGACTTTGATTTGTTGCCGGTGTATCTAAGATCTACGAACGACTATCGTTCATCATCATCGACTTTCGCATAGAGATTAGAATTCATGGATTCACTTTTCCCCGAGTCAATACTGCAACGCATCGAGAAATGCGGCGTGATCGCGGTGTTGGTCATTGATCAGCCAGAAGACGTGGTGCCACTGGCACGGGCGTTATTGGCCTGCGGCATTGATGCCATGGAATTAACATTGCGGACACCGGCGGCGGTCGATGCCTTGCGTCTCGTCAGAAAGCAGGTTCCAGAAATGCTTGCAGGGGTGGGTACCATTCTGAGCACGCCACAACTGGAAGAGGTCATCGATGCTGGTGCTGCTTTTGGAGTGGCTCCCGGCTTAAATGTGAAAATTGTGGAACGCGCCAAAGAGCTTGGTCTGCCCTTCGCTCCGGGGATTGTGACACCGTCCGAGATTGAATTGGCCGTCGAACTAGGGTGTCGGGAGCTCAAGTTCTTTCCTGCGGAACCAAGTGGTGGGATCAAATATCTCCGAAGTATGTACGCACCGTACGCACATCTTGGGCTCCAGTTTTTGCCACTGGGCGGCATCAATGCAGCTAATATGGCAGCTTATCTGTTCGATGCAGCTGTACCCGCGATCGGTGGATCTTGGTTGGCTCCCAGGAAAATGATTCAGGAACGTAATTGGTCAGGTGTCATTGACCATGCCACTGAGGCCCGACGTGTTATCAAGGAATTACGCAAGAAATGAAATCGATCATTACATTCGGTGAAATCATGGGTCGTTTGACCCCACCCGGCTTTGTTCGCTTGAGGCAAGGATTGCCCGGGACGTTGGAAGTGACGTTCGCTGGGGCAGAAGCCAACGTTGCTGCTTCTCTTGCGTTCTTTGGTGCAGATGCAAAGTTTGTGACTGCACTTCCTCACAATGACCTCGCGGATGCTTGCATTGCATCGTTGCAATCCACCGGCATGGCTTCGCACATTGTCCGGACTGACTATGGGCGGATGGGTCTCTACTTTCTCGAAAAAGGTGCCAATCAGAGACCCAGTCAGGTCGTTTATGATCGAGATCATTCGGCGATCAGTCTGACGGAAGCACAGGTTTATGACTGGCCCGGGATTTTCGCTGATGGACAATGGTTCCACGTTACCGGGATCACACCCGCTATTTCAAGTCAAGCGGCCAAAGCTACGGTTGCCGCAGTTCAGGCAGCGAAGCAGGCTGGTCTTACGGTTTCCTGTGACTTGAACTTTCGAGCGAAGCTTTGGCAATGGGAACCTGCAACCTCGAAGCGTGATCTGGCCAAACGAGTGATGTCTGAAGTGCTGACCAGTGTTGATGTGCTGATCGCTAATGAAGAGGATTGCGGTGATGTGCTCGGAATACGTGGTGAACACTCAGATGTGCATTCCGGGAAGTTGGATATCGCGAGCTATCCAGAGGTTGCCAAGCAGGTGGTTGCAGAATTTCCCAATATCGGAATCGTTGCGACTACCTTGCGAGAAAGTTTATCTGCGTCACATAACAATTGGGGCGCAATGTTGTATGCGGCTCAAAGTGAAACAGCAATCTTCTCACCTAGGCGGAGTAATGACTATGTGCCCTATGAGATCCGCAATATTGTGGATCGTGTGGGCGGTGGAGATTCTTTTGCAGCTGGGTTGATTTATGCCTTGACCAATCCAGATTATTCATCGCTGGAAGAAGCCTTGGATTTTGCTGTGGCAGCTTCCTGTTTGGCCCATTCCATTGAGGGGGATTTCAATCATTCGAGCCGCGCAGAAGTCGATGCATTGGTTGGTGGTTCGGGATCTGGGCGAGTTGTACGTTGAGTAGGTATCAATGAAGTATGACCGGAGTCATCTCGACATATGGATAAAAAATGGATTGCATGAACTGGAAGAAATTGTGATGAACCGATGGTTTAATTCCCGGTCCATGTCCGGGTTCGTGTTGCTGATCGTGATCAATCTGAATGCTTGCTATGCTGCACGCCCAAACGTGTTGATTGTCTTGACTGATGATCAGGGGTGGGGAGATCTGGGGATTCACGGAAACACAAATCTTTCCACTCCGCATCTTGATTCTCTCGCCAAGAAAGGAGCCTCTTTTCAGAACTTTTATGTCTGTCAGGTTTGCGCGCCAACTCGTGCTGAGTTTTTGACCGGAAGGTACCATCCTCGGACCGGTGTTAGTGGAGTCAGTCAAGGTCAAGAACGTCTGAATGCAGATGAGACTACCTTGGCAAGTGTCTTCAAAGCAGCAGGCTACGCAACTGGAGCTTTTGGGAAATGGCACAATGGAACGCAATCCCCTCTTCATCCAAATGATCGCGGCTTTGACGAGTATTACGGTTTTACTTCTGGTCACTGGGGGCACTATTTCAGTCCGCCCCTGGACCACAATGGTGAGCTCGTTCGAGGTGATGGCTACATTGTCGACGACCTGACCAATCGTGCGATTGAATTCATTGAGGCAAATCGGACGCAGCCGTTTCTGTGTTATGTGCCGTTGAATACGCCGCATTCACCGATGATGATCACCGATGAGTTTTACGAGAAGTTCAGTGAGGCATTACCAGCGATGCGCCATCGCGACGCGGATCGCGAGGATTTGCAGATGACCCGTGCGGCTTTGGCAATGGTGGAAAACATCGACTGGAATGTTGGCAGGCTTCTGAAAACGCTCGATCGACTGTCGTTAGAAGACAACACCATTGTCGTCTACTTCTCAGACAATGGCCCCAACTCATTTCGCTGGAACGGTGGAATGAAGGGTAAGAAAGGGTCCATTGATGAGGGAGGCTTGAGGTCACCCTTGTTTGTGCGTTGGCCGGGTAAGATACGCGCTGGATCTGAGATTGAGAAGATTGCTGGCGCGATTGACCTGCTGCCGACTTTGATGGATATGGCCGATGTTCATCAGGATCTGCCGAAGCCGATTGATGGGATCAGTCTGATGCCGTTGCTGAATGATCCCAAGGCCAACTGGAAGTCGCGTGAGTTGTTTTCAATTCGTCGTGGACTGGTGAGCGTGCGAAGTCAGAGGTTCCGCTTCGATGCTGAGGGGCGGTTGTTCAATATCGGATTGGACAGAGGGCAACGTAAGGATGTGAGTGCAAAGTACCCCGAAATCACGGCGGAAATGCAGGATCTTGCCAGGCAGTATCGGGAAGAGATGGAAGTGGAGTTCGCGAGGAATCGCAATCGGCCATTTCACGTCGGGTTTGCATCATCAACGATGTTGCCCGCACGTGATGGTCAAGAACACGGGGACGTGCAACGTAGCGTCAAGTCGCCCAACAATTCTTTTTTTAACAAGTGGAAAAGCAAAGATGCTTTCATCACATGGCATGTTGATGTGGCAAGCACCGGTGAGTACGAAGTGATTTTGCGATACACCTGCGCAGCCGGCGACGAAGGTTTGACGATGCGGTTGACTGCAGAGTTGCTTGGCCAACCTGTACACTTCACTGCGGCACCCGTGGTCCAAGTATTTGATCCACCGCTCTACGACAAGTCGAAGGAACGAGTCAAGAAATCACACTACTTCGTAAAAGATTTTCAGACGTTGTCGTTAGGAAAATTGCAGTTGCCCAAAGGCGAATGCACGCTGCGACTGTCAACAGATAAAATCATTGGAGTAAATGCGATTGATGTGCATTCGATCCAGTTGATTCGGAAGTAGATGGTCTGAATGTTCTTTCCACTTCGTCGTCGAGCGAGGTTGCACGGTTGATTATTGAAAGTGAACACGCACCCACTGTTGTGGAACAGGAAGCACTGTAGGGGGATATGATCCGCCACTTGAGAGTACCTGGGGTGAGATGAACCATGAAGCTCCCGGCGTGATAGGAAGCTCAGTGACGTCTCGGCGTTCAATCGCTATTTCAATCGTTATTAATGCGGTTTCGTTTTGACTATCCAAATACCAGGTGGGCTGCCACGCGGGATTTCCATCAATGGCATCATACGTACGTCCCGATTTGGAAATCTGTAGTTCCATGGCGGTAAGTAAATCACCGTCCGTGTCGATTCGCAACTGAATGCGGTCCGTCATGCTCAGATCGTGATCACGATTACCTTCAGGTAAAGTAGAGCTACTCGTGTCAGCCTGAAGATTATTCGCAGGTGTTTGCATGGCGAAGTAAATGAAGTCTTCGTCATAAGCGATTCGCGTGCGGACAGATGAATGATCCAAAGGTGTTGCGGATTCCCAGCATTCGTCTGTCAGCAGACCATCAAGTTTGGGGGGTAATGAAGCACGATGGGCAATCACTGCGTCAGGTCCTTTCTTTAGCAGCCTGCTCCATTGAGAGGATTTGGAATCAGCAAGCCGTTGAAGGTTGGGAGATACTTCATTGGCTACTTGGAGTCCCTCCTGATCTCCGCGTTCGCGGGCAGCTTCCCGAGCGAATAAAACCATGGGGTGAAATTCCCACAACAAGTCAACATTGGCATTGCTCTCGAAGACCTTGGGTGACTTGGTGATTTGGTACTGTTCAGGCTGGGGTACCACCAGTGGAGATGTGTTGGAGACTTGCCGGATATTTCCATCTGTGATTTGAAACGGAGAAACTGGAACGGCAGAATGGAATGCGATTTTGTCTGCAGCACCGTATGTTTTGATAAGCGCGGAGCGGATTAACTTCCATTCATCACTTTTCAGGAGGGCCTGCTTTCGTAATGCTGCCCATTTTCCTGCGGAAGAATTCGGGAACCGTGATGCGACTTGTTCAAGAGCCACCTCATGCAATGCGAGGCCATTGCTCAATTTGTCAGGGTTGGTTGCCTGTACAATCCACCATGCTACACGGAATTGGTCTGCTTTTGCAGTTTGGTCCAGCACACGTTTGATCGATTCATTGAATGCATTGGTGTCGTTGCTGTTCTTGATCAGTTGTTGCAGCCGATCTGTTTGTTGTAGCCTTGCCTTAAGTATTTGTAGTTGGTGACGCGATGCGTCATTTACCTTACCTGCCAGATGATGGCCCCGCGGTAATGTGAGACCGGCGGTGACTGATGATCCCCGTCGTTGATTCGGTGAGATATCGTAGGGGTAGCGAAGCGTCGTTGATTTGATTTGTATGTCATTGGGTGACAAGTAGTGCATCGCGTCAACGTGCAGGTCACCGGCGAGTGTGCCACTGTGGGACAGTAACGCATCACGGTGCAGCGAGGTTCCGCCATTTCCATTGAACCCATGAACTGCAATGCGTTGGATTCCGGTTGATGCAGCAGCATTTACGAAGGCTTCACTTATGTCCGTTGGTAAGTTTTCATCGAGAACGAGCACCATGGGTTGGTGGATCCCAAGCCACGCTAATGCGGTCTGGTTCTGATCATCACCCCATTGGCCGATGGCATCCGCACCGGAACCACCAAGCATGATCGCGATTTGGTTGGCCAGCACATGATCGGGGGAACCCGCAGTGGCCTTATTGAGTGTTTCACCTACCAGAAGGCTGACTCTATTCCGCGACTCCAGTGCTTCGCTTCCCAGCATGGACCATGCTGCTGTCTTCGCGCTATTCGCAACAAACAGCACGGAAGTTCGACGCTCTTTACCGCGGGTTGTTACCCACGTTTTACCCTGGTCTCGCGTGATTAGAATCACGCCATGATCACCGACAGTGCAGTAATCTGTGCGATTGATGCGACAGGCTCCACGAATTGCAACGGGGATCCGTGTGGCCTGAAACCATTGCATTAACTCACTCAGAGATGCTGAGCTGGTGTTGTGTTGTTGGGGTTCTGCAGTCGTTGACGCAGTTGGACTGTCAGCGAAATGTTCATTCCATGTTCTTCCGCCATCACGACTGATCAGTCTATCGGTCAGCGTGGCATGGGACCAATCGCAGTGGGCCACGATGGAACCCTCGCTACTCTTTTCGATTTTTTTAAACCGTGTTAGCTCTTCATCTTCAGCCCGTTGCCATGATCGACCACCATCTTGGGACAGCAATACCGCTCCACGGCTGATTCCTGTGATGCGATCGTAGCCGCCACCCGCGACCACCGCGTTATTTGTGTCGATCCAGACAACAGCAGACAGGGGGCAGTCCACTCCGCTGTTGATGAGTTGCCAAGATGATCCGCCATCTGAGGTCCGCAATATCGTTCCACGATCGCCGCAGGCGAGTCCCGTTTCGGGTGTGACGAACGCAACCGAACGGAGAGTTGCATCTTCGCGTAGCGAACCCGAGGCACTGTAGTGAGGTAAGCGTTCCGGACCCTGTGACTGCTGCCCCCAAATTGGGCAGGTGGTGTTCAGGAAGAGAAATACCAAAGCGATTCGTATCATGTAAGCCAGCCTTTGACGAGCATTGCGGTTAGAACCAATGCCGTCCAACCAAGAAGCATGTTTGCGGCCACATACAGGCCGCATGCTAACCAACGTCCTTCGTCGGCTAAGGCAGCTGATTCACCCGCAAAGGTGGAAAAGGTCGTTAAACCACCGAGAAAACCGACGCGAATCAGTAATTGTGTGCGTTCTGAGAGACTGTTGGTGACTAGGACCACTTCGGCGAAACCGCCGATCGCAGCACACCCGATCAGGTTGACGAGGGTGGTTCCAATCAACGTCGAACCCCCCGGAATAGCAAGCGATGCAACCGTAATCAGGTAGCGACAGACCGAACCGACCGCACCACCGGTAGCGATAGCTAACAAATTGAGCCAAGTTGTCATAGCGAGAGGCCGTTTTCACCATTGCCTAAGTTTCGGCACGAACTTACGTTAACGCATAGATTCGAGGTTTCTGCCGGCGGCGTAAATGTCAGTTTTGGCCGAATCGCGAACCTGTTTTTTCGTCAGCTTGTCTGTCGAGCGTTGTTCCGCACTTGATAACGCATGCAAAGAAACGTCCTTTGCTTGCTATTTTTATCTAATTTGCCCAGATTCAAAAATTTAGAAGCATATGAGTACCGCGAAAGCCGCTACCGATCCCCAACTGATGACTGGCGCCGACATCTTGGTTAAATCATTGGTCGAGCATGGTGTTGATGTGCTTTTTGCCTACCCCGGCGGTTGTAGTATGCCGATGCATCAGGCTTTGACGCGTTTTGGAGGTTCGATTCGCACGATTCTTCCACGTCATGAGCAAGGCGGAGCATTTGCTGCACAGGGGTACTCTCGCAGCACCGGCAAGGTGGGCGTGGTGATGGCAACCAGTGGCCCTGGTGCTACCAACTTGGTCACAGCGATTGCGGATGCCAAACTCGACAGCGTGCCGCTCGTCTGTATTACCGGTCAAGTACCGACCAAAGCGATCGGAAGCGATGCTTTTCAAGAGACGCCGATGGTTGAGGTGTGCCGTGGGATCACCAAGCATCATTATTTGGTGACAAAAGTCAGCGATTTGCCAAGGATCATCAAGGAGGCCTTCCACCTTGCTCAGAGTGGGCGGCCCGGCCCGGTTCTGATCGACATGCCTAAGGACGTTCAGCTTGGCGATTTGACCGACGTGGACATGGATCCACCAATGGATTTGCCTGGCTATGAGCCCGCCGCGCCAGCCGTGCCCAGCGAGACAATTCGCCAGATCGCGGCAGCGATCAAACTGGCTCGCCGCCCTGTCATTTATGCTGGAGGCGGCGTGATTCTTGGCGAAGCGAGCGAGGAACTCCGCCAGTTTATTAATAAAACAGGAATTCCGGTAACCACCACGTTGATGGGAATCGGTGCGGTATCACCTGATCATGAGCGATCGTTGGATTGGCTCGGAATGCATGGGGCTGCCTATGCAAATTATGCCGTCAGGGATTGCGATTTGCTGATTGCTTTGGGAGTTCGTTTTGATGATCGTGTCACCGGTAAGGTCGAAGCCTTTGCCAAAGATGCCAAAATTATCCACATCGACATTGACGGGTCTGAGCTGAACAAGAACAAGACGGCTCATATTCCCGTGCGTGCGGATGTGAAGCAGGCTTTGACCGAGCTGAACAAAGTGATTCAAAAGCCGGAAATCAGCGATTGGCAAGAGCACTGTAAACAATTGAAAGTCAAGTTTCCCCTGACTTATGACAAAGAATTCGATGGTATCCTGCAGCAGCATGCGATCGAGGTTCTCAGCGATGTGACCGCCGATATGGACGCCTACATTGCTGTCGGTGTTGGGCAGCATCAGATGTGGGCCGCCCAGTTCTACAAGTTCCAACGTCCACGTACGTGGCTCAGCAGCAGTGGATTGGGAACCATGGGCTTTGGCTTGCCGGCAGCCATGGGCGTCCAGGCAGCGAATCCCAACTCGCTCGTCATCGATATTGATGGCGACGGCAGCTTTCAGATGAATATCCAGGAGCTGGCGACTTGTTTCTGTGAGGATTTGCCTGTGAAGGTCCTGCTGTTGAACAATCAACATCTCGGTATGGTTGTTCAGTGGGAAGATCGCTTCATGGGACGTAATCGGGCCCATACTTACTTGGGACCGATTCATCACGAAGAGGCAGCAGGACCCAGTAACGCTGATCGTTTTACCTACGCTGAAGATCGGTATCCTGATTTCGTCAAAATCGCCCAGGGATACGGCTGTGGAGCGGCAACGATTCGCGAAAAGGCTGACCTGGAACCCGCCATTCGTGAGATGATCACCCACAAAGGACCTTATCTGCTGGATGTTCAGGTGCCCTATCAGGAACACGTGCTACCGATGATTCCAGGCGGTATGACCGTCGATGACATGATCTTGGAATAGATCTGCAGAAGACGGATCAGGTGACTGACAAAACTGACAAAGCCGACTATTGCTCAATTCAGCGATTTGCGGCTCAGGCCGCCATCTTCGGTGTTCAACCCATAAATCAGGTCGGATTCAATAGCTAGGCAGCCTCTTCAACAGTTTGTTCTGGAGATTTCCGTGAACTTTGGCACTGATCGAGTTCAGTGACTTTCCCCCTGAATCGTAATCATGACACGACGACCACTAGCGTGGTTGCGATGTTCACAAAGGTAGATTCCCTGCCATGTGCCGAGCTGTAGTCGGCCATTGCCAATCGGGACCATCACGCTGGCGCCCATCATTGATGCCTTCACATGGGCAGGCATATCGTCGCTTCCTTCAAGTGTGTGTACGTAAGGCAGCGTCTCAGGCACCGCGTGGTTCATTGCCGTCTCAAAGTCGATCCGAACGTCGGGGTCAGCATTTTCATTGATCGTGAGTGATGCACTGGTGTGTTGGATGAAAACTTGCATCCATCCCACCCGAATGGTGTCCAGCTCGGGCACTGCATCTACGATCTCATGGGTCACAAGATGGAACCCCCGGCGAACGGCTGGAAGCCGTAATGTTTTCTGAATCCACATGTTTGTTACTGTTTAACAGGGTGTAATGTCATAAGAAAAAAGTTTTTTTTGGGGCACTTATCGGCGATCACAACCTAGCGTTTTCTTTGGTGCTTTGGAGCGTGGCGTTAACCCGTGGGAACTAGGTTCATCTGGAGGATTCGCGTGCCAAGTCGTTCTTTCCCCCATGGTGATCGGTCAATGTTGTCAATTCTCCCCTTGGTTCTTGGCGGTCCGTGAACCGACGATCTTGACGCAGCTCACGGAAGGCTGAACAGGGGTCACGCAACGAGTATTTTTCCGACCATTATGCGTCGTCGTATACGTCACTCAGAGAGGTAGTTACCACAAATTTTCTTGACTCATACGGAATCAGGTTAATAATCACTGCATCGGAGAGAGCTTGTGCTTACAAGGATGTCGAGCACCAAGACCGGAAACCAAGACCAAAAGCGATGGCCGATTGGTAGGACCTGCGGCCTTCAGAAGAAAATTGGATATTAGCAGTTATGAGCCAATGCAAGAACGTGTTTGAGGCCATCTTACGCTACGGGCACGACGAAGACTTCGTACCACAGCAGGATGAGAAGTTCATGGCCACAGACGCACCTGCCGGCAGTGCGGACAAGATCGAGGTTCTCCGTCGTCGAGTTGAGTTGGGCCAACCATTGTGGCACACGACCGATCGCGTTGACTACAGCGGCCTTACCGGGGCGATCAGACCTCGCGAGTAGTCCCGATCTTCACGATAAAAATGGAATCCTGAGTCTTGAAGGCCTCAGGATTTTTTTATGCGCTGGCTCGAGAGTGCGATATTAGCCGGGTGCAGCCTTGGGCCGGATGCAATTCATGCCGGGACACAGGAAAGCCATTCGTGTCCGGCAGGTCTATCCGTCTTGAGATGTCTATGGAGCAGATCGCCAGATAGAAATTGGCTGATTCGAAGATGCCAGCAGGCCTCGTTCTTGCGCCAGTTGGGAAAGTTTTCTCAACGCTCTACGTCCCACATCGCCTAAGTCCAGAGTCCATTCATTCACATAGAGTTCCACGTGCTGCATGAGGACGTGGTCGTTGAATTCCTGGGCGTATTGCCGCATGGTCGGTAGAGCTGATTCACGGTCTGACAAGCTGTATTGGAGTGACTCGTGGATGATTGCTTGAACGCGGTCTAGTACATCAGGAGGCAGTGTCTGGTCAGCCACAAGGCCACCTAGAGGCAATGGGCATTTTGTAAGTTCTTCCCAGCGTGTTCCCAAGTCTTCAACCAGTCCGAGTCCTTCGTCCTGCCACGTGAACCGTCCTTCGTGGATACAAACACCAAAGTCTGCTTCACCGGCCTTGAGTCTTGGCATGATGTCTGAGAAGACACAATGTTCGACCTGTGTCGACTTTGGGTGAAACAGATCGAATAGCAGTTTAGCCGTCGTATGTTTACCAGGGCAAAGCGTGATGTATGAATCGTCTGTTGGTTGCAAGCCTGGTTGTCTCGCTAACAGAAGTGGTCCGACACCAAACCCGAGTGCAGACCCTGACGGAAGGACACAGAATCGGTCACTTAGTGAAAGAGCCGCATGGAAGCTTGTCTTGGCAACATCAAACCTGCCTTCGAAAAGACGCTGATTCAACTGCTGGATATCGAGCAAATCGATTTGGAATTCTAGGTCTTGCCAGTCCACCAACCGGTTCAACAACGCGTGGAAGGCAAAGGTGTCATTGGGACATGTAGAGATCCCCAGTCGAATGACGTTTCTGTGTTGTTGTTTGCTGGGCATGAGTATGACTTTTTTATGCTGCCTGAGAATCAGGATTGTGAAGGCAGCCATGCACGATGCATGAGCTTGGTCGCGAGCTCAGCAGCCGCTTGAATTGCTTTCTCAATTTCCCACGTCTCTCTATTTCGATCGCCGACTTCGTTCGAGATACCTCGGACGATCTGCAAAGGCACACCCGCCAAGCTACAGGCCATGGCAACAGCATATCCCTCCATGTCCTCGGCATTAGCTTCAGGGAATCTTTTTCGGCGTGCTACCGCAGTAGCGGCAGAGTCTGATGCACTACAACAAGTCAGTAGAGTTCCCGAGGCTGGAATCCCATCAACGAATCCTGAGTCGAGGGGCAGTGTGTCACCAATCTTTGGTTGTGCGTCGGCACCCTCGAATTGATGCCATCCAAGTTGTGAAGCGCTTGTGTACGAATCGCCTATGCCAATGCCCACACCATCACAACGCGTTTGTGTAAAGCGATGTGCTGATCCGACAGGATAGTTTTTAGCGTCAAAGGTACCGGCAATTCCGATCAATAGCACCCGATCAGGCTGGTATCTGGAAATAAGGTTGCCGGCACGAGCAGCTGCAGCGATCGGACCAAATCCACACAACTGCATTGCAATTTCCGTGCTTTTGGGGGGATCAAGCACTTCCTGAAGCTGCTCCATTTCCATGGGAGTTGGGATGAGAATGAGGTTGGTCAAGTGTATTCAATCCAATTGAGTAGCAAGAGTAACCAGTGCGTTTGACCTCGGTATGTATGTACCGTCGAAGTCGAAATTAAAATCCACGCTGCAGTCCGGGCGTGATATCAAGCTCCAGAGATGCAAACTCATTCCGCTTGATTTTCTCCAACGCAATGGCTCCCATCACTGCATTGTCAGTACACAGACCGATCGGTGCAATATTCAGTTCAAAGCCGTCCGCCGTTGCACGCTGCTTAAGTTGATCACGAAGGTAACCATTGGCTGCAACTCCACCACCAACAATCAACTGTTTGCATTTTAGCTTTTTGACAGCTCTCGCACTCTTGTGAACCAAGACGTCGACGGCCGCCGTTTCAAATGATGCGCAAAGGTCGGCTTTTGTCTGCTCGGCAATCTGCACTTTGGAGAAGTCTTGATGCCCTGGTCCGACGATGGCATAACGCACCGCGGTTTTGAGTCCACTGAAGCTGAAGTCAAAATTGTCAGCCTTCATGAGTGATCTCGGGAAATCAAACGCAGCTCGATCACCAATTTCAGCAAGTTTGGATACCTCAGGACCACCCGGGAAGCCCAGTTGCAGCATCGCGCCTATTTTGTCGAACGCTTCGCCCACCGCGTCGTCAATGGTTCCACCCAGATAGACTAAGTCAATCGGATTTTGGCAATGATAGAGGCTTGTATGACCACCACTCACGACCAGACCAATGCAGGGGTACATGTGGCGGTCATTTGCAAGCTGGCACGCGTACAAGTGAGCATGCAGGTGGTTCACAGCCACGAGAGGTTTGTCCCATGCCACGGCCAATGTCTTTGCCGCAACCAAACCCACCAGTAGTGATCCTGCCAACCCGGGGCGATCTGCAACTGCGATGGCGGTGATTTCTCGATGAGTGATGTCAGCTTGCTTTATGGCAGAATCGATCACCGGTAGTATGCGTTCAAGATGGGCGCGAGCGGCTACTTCTGGCACCACACCACGAAATTTCTCGTGAAGAGCCTCCTGCGTCGCGATGCAATCGCCCAACACCTTGCCCGTTTCCGAAATCACGGCTGCAGCAGTTTCGTCACAGGTCGATTCGATGGTTAGGATGGGCATCCCTCAAGATTCGCTTCCAGACACCATTTTGACAAGGTGTCGCAACGACTACCTGCGTCAGACTGTAATCATGACTGACGTTTGAGGATGCTATCGAAACCAGGGTGAAGTGCAGTTTGATTCACCGTAAACTTCAATTCAAATCAGAATCGGCAACGCTGTCAGAGCACATAACAAAAAGTCAGCAGCAGGTAGCCACACGCGACAAGCTTGTCAGTTTGGGCTGTTTTGACGGTTGAATGATTTTCCAATCGCATGCATTTCAAAGCCGATCGCGTCCATGGTTGTCTGATCAAGCAAGTTGCGTCCATCGAAAAGAAATGAGGGACGATGCATGGATAGGTGAACTTTTTCAAAGTCAATTGTTTTGAATTCATCCCATTCCGTCAGAACCGCGATCGCATGAGCATCATCGGCAGCTTCGTAGCAGTCTTTCGCGATGCTGACATTGTTCTCCACTAGCCAACGATCTTTTTCTGTTAGGTTTCCACTCATATCAGTACACGCCGCCATCAGTTCCTGGCGGATCTGTTTTTCGGGAACACGTGGATCATGGATGCAAAGTCGTGCCCGCTCCCGTAGAAGGTCACGGCAAACATAAATTGCTGCTGATTCACGGGTGTCATTGGTATCTTTTTTAAATGCGAATCCCCAGATGCCGATTTTCTTGTCAGACACGGTATTGAACATGGTCTTCACGATGTCTTCCGAGAAACGCCGCTTTTGGTAGTCGTTCATCACAACGACCTGTTCCCAGTAATTGGCTACTTCACGCAGACCAAAGTGGTCACAGAGGTAAACGAGATTTAAAATATCTTTTTGAAAACAACTACCCCCAAAGCCGATCGATGCTTTCAGGAATTTGGGGCCGATGCGGGAATCGCTTCCAATGGCTCTTGCTACTTCATCAATGTCTGCACCGGTTGCCTCGCACAGGGCTGACATGGCGTTGATTGAGGAGACGCGCTGAGCCAGAAAAGCATTCGCAGTGAGCTTGGAAAGTTCGCTACTCCACAAATTGGTCGTCAAAATCTGCTCGAGGGGGATCCAACGCGCGTAAACCGAACACAGGGTTTCAATCGCTGCCTCGGATTCACCTCCAATGAGTACGCGGTCAGGGTTTAGCAGATCATCGATTGCTGTCCCTTCCGCCAGAAATTCTGGATTGCTCAAGACGTCAAATGTGGCACCGCTGCATTCGCTGCTGAGGATGCGTTTGACGGCTTCAGCAGTGCGGACGGGCAGCGTTGACTTTTCCACAACGATTTTGTGACCGGTGGCATTCTTGGCGATTTGCCTAGCGCATTTCTCAATGAACTCCAGATTAGCCGCGCGACCCGCCCCAATGCCGAAGGTTTTGGTGGGTGTGTTTACTGAAATGAAGATGATGTCGGCTTCTTGAATTGCGTCGTCCACGCGAGTCGAAAAGGTCAGGTTTCGGCCTCGTGCTTCTTTAACCACTTCTTCGAGACCCGGCTCATAAATGGGCAGCTGGTCGGAATTCCAAGCGTCAATGCGCTCCTGATTCAGATCAACAACGTGAACGGGAATGTCTGGACATTGTTTAGCGATCATCGCCATGGTGGGGCCGCCAACGTATCCAGCGCCAATGCAGCAAATCTTCATGTTTATCGGTCGAAAGGGGGTGGAAGCAGACGCCTCGATGTACGTCACAGCCAGCTTCTCTGGCTAGGTCATTATCGGGCCTCCGTTGCGTTTCCATCCGAGTTTAGTCAGATCTTGACCATTTACAGCAGCGTAGAACGGCAGAATTGTCCTTTTCAGATTACCGATTGCAGAGGAGGCAGTTAAAGTGTGTACAGTAATTTGAGCGATCTTAGGGCGTGAAATCAGGTTTCCGTGGATCGCCCTGCGAATTCAACCTTGCTTTTGCTTGCGTGACACCTCTTGGGTTCGCAATGTGTCACCCCTGGTCATGTCGCGGGTCCACTAGCTTGCCTGTTTGTCCTGTCCTACCCCGGACAATCCCCTCGGATTTTGCTATCCTCTTTTTTCTAAATGATGGCTTTCCAGAAGTTTTTTTGATAGGCGAGAGTAGTGATGAACGCAGCTATGTGTCGTTGGGGATTTTTGAGTACGGCTGCGATCGCCCGAAAAAACTGGAAAGCCGTGCACCTCTGTGGAAATGGAAGAGTCTCTGCTGTGGCGAGTCGCTCGGTGGCAAAGGCTCAAGCATTCATTGATGAATGCATGGCCGAAGTTCCTCAGCAAGAAGAGGTTTCTGCCGTCGGTTCTTACGCTGAATTGATCGAGCGTGAGGATGTGGATGCGATCTACATTCCGCTGCCTACTGGCTTGCGGAAAGAGTGGGTCCTGGCTGCTGCGAAAGCAGGTAAACATGTGCTTGTTGAAAAGCCCGTCGCCAATAATCTGGAAGACGCACAAGCGATGGTTGATGCTTGCGCAGAGGCGGGTGTTCAGTTCATGGATGGGGTGATGTTTGATCACAGCAAAAGGCTGGCTGACATCTGTGAAACACTGAAGAATGAAAACGCCGTTGGTAAATTGCGAAGGATCAGCACTCACTTTTCTTTCAGCGGAGATAGTTCGTTTCAGCAGTCCAACATACGTACCGACTCCGTTCTTGAGCCCCATGGATGCTTGGGAGATTTGGGTTGGTACTGCATCCGAATGACACTTTGGGCAGCTGGTTTGCAAATGCCAACTCACGTGACGGCGCGGACGATCACGCCATTGCAGGGTAAGGATTCCGAGGGAGACGTGCCGGGTGAATTTTCTGCTGAGTTGTTGTTTCCCAACGGGTTGTCAGCCGCGTTTTATTGCTCCTTTCTGACCAGCAACCAACAGACCGTTTTGTTGTCCGGCAGTGATGGTTACTTGACGGTCGATGACTTCGTCTTGCCATTCTATGATGCTGAGGCTGCATGGACAGAACACGATCACGTGTTGGACATTGATAATTGTCGTTGGAACTTCCGCCAGCACAGTGATCGTAAAGCCGTTCCCGAATATGCATCTGGTGAACCAAATTCGTCTGAAGTCAACATGGTCAGGACGTTTGGAGAATGCGTGTTAGGCAACAAGTTGGATGCTAGCTATGCCGATCTGACAATCAAGACACAGAGAATTCTTGATGCTTGTCGTCGCAGTGATGCCGCGGGTGGTGTGCAAATAGAGATCTAGAATTCAGGCTGTGCCGAGTGTCGGGTGTAAGACTGAGAGGTGCGGTCCGATTGTAGGGGAACGCAGCTGACATGCTTCATTATGTACTTCAGTAAATCTGTGTACCCTGTACCGCAGAAGCGCTTATACTGAGCGGGGCATCGACCGCGGCAGAATCTTTGCGGAGATCCGCTGGGACTCCGGAATTTTGCGAACGCACTCGCCAAGGCTGTGGCATTTGGTGCACCTGTTGGACGCTGATTTCGATGGCCGTGTAAATTTGATTGTCGGTTTTAGCACAAGCGGTCGATTGGCATTGTTGATTTTTTGCAGACGCGGGCACAGTGTCTTTCATGCACGATGAAATCTTTCGCGACCCGAGTAAGGAAACGAGCTTACGGGTCCAAAATGCCAAGGAAACACTGCTGGAGCGTTCCAAGGCCAGCCCTTCACCCTGGACGGAAGGAGATTGTCTGGACGGGTTCCTGCTAGAGAAAAAGCTTGGAAGTGGCAGTAGCGGGGTCGTCTTTCGTGTTTTTGATACCAAGACTGAACGGCGTTGTGCACTGAAACTACTGAAAAGTTGCTCGCCGGACGAATTACTCCGCAATAAGCTCGGGTTCCGGCGAATGATGCCGCTGGCTCACCCCAACCTGCTGCGTGTGGATCGCATTTACCAACTGGGTTCCTACATCGCACTTTCGATGGAAGAGGTGAAAGGTGTCACTTTAAGTGAGGCTATCAAAGAGTTCCGTCATCTTAATCCAGTGCAGGCGTACAGCCAGTTGCTTTCGTTGCTGAGAGATTTTGCAACGGGGCTTGATGTGATGCATTCTCATGAATTGCTGCATCGCGATATAAAGCCGGACAATTTGATGGTGGATGAAGCCGGGAGGGGGCGAATCATTGACTATGGATTAGTTGAATCATTTGGCTTGAATTCCAACATCGGTGGTGGAAGTAATTTCCTCGTAGGCACGCCCCATTTTTTTCCTCCTGAAGTTATTTGCACACAGCTGTATTTGCCTGCCGGTGATATTTTTAGTCTCGGTATTTCGATGCTTGAGGCAATTTATGATTTGCAACCGGAATCAAAAGAGCAGCAAGCAGGTCTGGAGCGATCACGAGAGAATCAGCGTGCTGATGCAGAACAGATTGAGACGGCAATTCGAACGCTGCCCGATTCTGTTCCTGGTGTGATCTTGGATGCCTGCCGGGAAATGCTGGAGCAGGAACCATGTGATCGTCCAACGGCAATGGGCCTTTCACGTCTCGGGATGCCAGCAACACACTCCGTATCGTGGCACAAGCAGGAACCACTCATCGGCCGACGGAACGAATGTGGGAAATTGTTTAACTGGGTTGAGGATATTTTTAATGGTGAATTGGGCCGCGTTCACATCACTGCTCCGGCAGGTCTTGGCAAGACACGCTTGCTTGATGAAGTCGTTGATTATATCGAAGGGAAAAAATGGGGGCAGGTATTTCGGGCTCGATGTCGATTGCGAGAGGATCATCCGCTGCAGGCGTTCGACCAGATTTGCGATGCGGTTGCGAATCGATACCTGCTGGATGATCGCGAAGTGATGACGTTGGATGCCGTCAGCGTAGAATTGTTGAAAGGCATGTTTCCGGTACTTGGAAATGTCCTGAATTCCAGCATGCGAATCTCTCCGAATGAGACACCACCGGTGGGAGTGGACAAGTTCATTGCAGCGACTCGGTTGACCAAACAGTTGCGGCAAGTCGGGCCTCTGTTCCTCGTTGTTGATGATTCTCAATGGGCGGACCGCGACACCTTAAATCTGCTGGATCAATTGCAGTCTGCGGTTGGCGATGCCGGATTGGGGATCATTACAGCCTCGCTTGAAGACAGTGATCGCCAACGAGCGTTGGCAACCCATACCCTCCGTTTGAATCCACTGAATCTTGATGAGTCGCTTGCGATGATCAAGTGTGCGACCGATCGCTGGAATGTTGACATCAATGATGACATGCTTCATGAATTGGCGTTGTCCGCACAGGGAAGCCCATTTCGCTTGCAGCAGTTAACGGATGAATTGCGTCCAGGCGGAGTTGTAGCGGATTTGACGGGCGATGGTGTGACCGTGTTGCCCAGCCTCGATCGCATTTGGAAACAGCGTTTAGAGCGTCTTAGTGACGATGCCCGGGGCATATTGACCTACGTCGTGACTTCAGGTGGTTACGTCTCTACTCAACAACTGGGAGAGTTGACTTGCCAAGGTGAAACCGTTGATGTCGCTATTTCGGAGTTGTCACAGCAGGGCTTGGTGATTGATGAGGCAACCGGTGGCGAGTGCATCACTCTTTTTCATGACCGCGTAACGGGGGAATTGATCGCAAACCTGCCGCAACAGGATGTGCATCTGGCGCATCAGGCTTGGGCCACTCTTTTGATGGAACAAGACGCTTCAGGTCCGCTTGCGGCTCGGATTGCTGGACATCTGTTTGCCGCAAATAAGCCGGCCATGGCTGTGCCTCATGCGATCGCAGCCGCTCAGGATGCTGAGCGGCGACTTGCTATGACGGAGGCTGGAAGATGGTACGGGCGAGTCATCGCCCACGTTGATGATGCAGAAAAAGTGATTCTCCTACGCAAGGCGGCCCGTTGTTATGCAGCTGCTACGTTGCCTGTCGAGGCCTCTTTGTATTATCAGGAATTATCAACGCTTGTTGATGGTGATGAATCCATTGAGTGCCGGTTGATGGCGACCAGTTTGCTGCTTCGATGCGGACGATTGGAGACCATTGACGATCAGTTGTACGAACTGGCGGTAATGCTGAATGCTCCTATTCCCCGAAGCTCTCGGAAGAGTCTTTTTTGGGGGCTGGGAGGATTCGGACGCTCGGTCGTGATCCGGGCAAAATTACTGCTGAATCCTCTACGCAGTATTTTGACTCGGAATAAAGTAAACCCACTCCGGCATACCGATTTTATTGATCCCGATTCCAGTACTCGTAAATCGATCAAGCTGGATCGACAGTGTTTGCGAATGTGCATGATGCTCATTCGTCCCATGTCGTTCTTCGATCATATTTACGCTTATGACTTGTGCATCGCGTATTCAAGACTTGCCAAAAAGTGTGGGAACAGAATTGAGGAGGTAGAGGCTTTCATCATTGAATCCGTCTTCAATTGCTACGAAGTCGGGAAATGGCGAGATGAGGCGGAGAGTAACTTGGCTTTGATCCGTCCTGAGGTTGAGCAGCTCCAAAGTCATCAGGTCTCAGCCGCCTGGTGGTCCGGGATCGCATATTCGCATGCCCTGGCTTGTCGATGGTCTCATGTCGTGAATCCTGCCCGCACCAGCTTTGAAGAATTTCAACATGTGGTTGGAGTGAGTGGGTTCGAGGGAGCTCATATGCTGTGGCTTGATGTCTGGTCGAATTGGTTTCTCGGAAATTGGAATGAGGTGTTTGAAATCACGACAGGGATGTCTGATGATGCATTGAGACGTAGTGACTTTTTTCAACTCGCACTGATGATTGGTGGTTTCGGAAGAGGAGCCTGGTTGGGGCAAGATCGCGTTGATGATCTCACCCAGTTGCAACCGCGATGTAAAAATTTTGCATCGGATTCCCCCACACCCAATCCGTTCATCGTATTTGATTGTGTGGCGAATATTCAGGAGTGCATCTACAAGAAGCAGTTTTCAGACGGATGGCAAATTTATCAGAAACTCGATGCTAGCTCGCGAGGGGGCCCCCGCGCCACGGTACAGCTTGCAAGGGTTTCAGCCTTGATTGTCGGAACACTGCTGGCGATACACCAATATGCCGAAAATCAACAGGAGGACTGGCTCACACGTATTCGGGCGATGACAGCGGAGCTGCGTCGTGAACGTATTCCTTTCACGTTGATGTTGGCTGACTATTACGATGGATTGATGTTGTTGCAGATCGGTCATCGTCATGGTAGCGAGACGGTCATGAGCGAATGCAGAGCGTTGCTTGGCTCGGCACGAATACAAGCAGAGCAGCAACATCTTTTGCCATACGTGCTGGCGGCAGAAGATGCTCTTAAGGAAAGCGAAACGGGACAATCCTCTGATCTGCTACTCAGCCGGATGTTCCAGCATGGAGTCGTCAATCCAGAAAGCTTCAGCAGGCTCTATACGGTCAAGCTCCGATAGCTGAAATTTTGCAGTGCAACCGTTCGGGGGGTGACTTCGCGGAGAGGCTGTGAACAGTCTCAGTGGCATGCGCAGCAAAGTGGTTTTGGCTCGAATCAGAACGGTTGTCTTGGTTTGATCCTATGTGAGTCAGTTGACGCAGGGAGAGAGTTCAAATGCTGGAGGAGGGGGTTTCCTCGCGAAAGGCTGCGTAGAGTGCTCTACCCCAGCGATGGATCGAGATGATTGATGGATAGAACGCACTGAAACCCACTGAAACGCGCTAATCTGATTGATTCAGTGAAAAACAAGTCGATTCTCCCCTTGCCGATGCTGTTTCCAACTCGCTAGCCTTTTGTGCATGTGCCATGCTTTACGTTGGATGACCAACGACTTATCTGTCCATGACACTTTTGGCATCGCGTTTTCTCGCTCCAGTCCATCACGCAGTGGCCATAGCACCTTGTCCGGGTCTTCTAAACCAAAATTGTTGAATTCCGATTCATGGTCGGAACGTCTCGCCGAACGATATCAGTGCGTTTTTTCTACTGCGCTAATGGATTGGTTCGATTCCGAGATTTGGAAGCGACACAGTTGTGGTGAATATTGCTGTGCTGTTGATCCAGCCTTGTTGTTGTCTGACGCTCCTGAGCCAATTTGGCCGGGGCTGATGAGCTGCGACCTGATTCCAGTGATCGGTAACACTTCCGGTGATTGGTTGTGCGTGCGTGTTGACGAGGACAACAGGGCTAGTGAAGTCGTGCAATGGTACCACGGTGGTGGAGATTGGATTCCGTGGGGAAGCGACATCGCCCAAGCGATCGTTTTCGACGGGTTTATCGAGCGAATTTCAGCGGATTCACCGCGTCACGCAGTTCCAGCTGTTGTTCCACGCCCAAGTGGTCATGCGGAACGTGATGACAGGTTGCTTCATTGGGCTTTTGGCCACATGCCGGACGGGTTGGCAGAATCCTTGAATACGGCTTGCGATTCAGAGCAGGTTGCTGCTTGTTTGCTGAACGCTCATGTATCTGAGGTCGCGGTGCATTGCGAATTAATTTTGAAAGCACTCTGCCATGCAGATGTGGATTCGTTACAAATCGCGATTGGTGCCGATGCGGGAGCGATTGGCAGAAATCAACTGACGGAGTGGGCGTTTGACATCTCGAAAATTCCTGAGAAGCATCATCAGCAGATCGTGTCTGGTCAGCATGGGATGAAATTGGTCGAGCAGGATTGGGATTCCGCAGCATCGCATGCCCAAGCCGTGACAATGCTGGCCCCACAAATTGCCTGGGGTTGGGATATTCTTGGTTATTGTGAAGAGCGTTCTGGTCGCATGAATCAGGCGATTGATGCTTATTCCAAGGCTGCCAGTTGTTCAGTATTCACAGATCAATCTGTTCGTCTCAATACGCATTGGGCGACCGATGCCGCATCGAAGTTCAGCATCGAGCGTTTGCGGCAATTGGACGAATCCGCGATTGAGCAATCAGAGTATTTATTGACAGTTTCGCAGGCAGAGAATGCCGATCGTCGAGCCGCCGTGACAGATTACTGGAAGAAGCGTGCTGCCGCGCACCTTGCGGCCGAGGAAGTTGCTGACGCATATGAATGCTACATGGCGGCCGGTTGGGATCTGGGGGCTGGCCCGATCACGGTTTATGGCGAAATTCTTGAGCGAGTTTACGAGACTGCTTCTCAATCTGGTCAGCGAGCCCGGGCCGAATTGGCTGCAACTCACCTACGGTGCCTAACCGATCGCTATGGGATCTGAGTGCCTGAAGGTGCTGCCGACGCGGGATTGAGCCGGTGTGGCACTCGGCAAAACTGATTTCTGTGCTCACTTAATACTCTGCTCGCTGACCATCAAGCTTTTCCTTCAGCTCTCTTGGCCCGCGTAACGAAGGCTTCTGATGATGGCCGCTCGTACTTCGGACGTATCGACTCTCGTTGCAACTTCCATGTTGACGGGCCACTCGGGACGCAGACGCTGATCGAAAATTGTCGTGCCGCGTGTTAGCAGGCCACGATGTTCTACCTTGCCCCGCATACTGGACCACTGAAAAAGGTCTGGCTCGAGTACCGCTATCAGTGTGGTGGGATCGTAAAGGGGAATCAATTCTCGGCCCAGATGCCTGTGTGCCATTCGGAATGCAAAAGGCATGAGCTTGTGAAGCAATGACCCAGCACGTGTAAAACGGGAGGGAAGTTTTTCAAGCAATTCGACACCAAATTGCACCTTCTCGGTCACATCAAGCGGTACCAGGCTCTTGGTGGTAGCCGAATCGAATATTTGGTCCGCGCTGAGAGGATCGTAAAACATGTTGCTTTCAGCCGTGGGGGATGCATTTCCCGGATGGCCGACAGAACCTCCACTGATGACAAGATTGTTGATCAATGGAATCGCAGTGGGGTCGCGTCGACAAAGGCGTGCCAGATTGGTGAGTGGGCCGAGGCATACAAGCGTGATTGCGTTGGGATTTTGGTGCACTAGCTCCGAAATTACTTTCTCGCTGGGGGTTTGGTGTTGTCGGCCTGATGGCTCGAAATTGCACCCTCCCAGGCCATCGTCGCCGTGGAGCACATTATCATCTCCCACAGGAGGATTGTCGGCAGCAGTCGCTTTTCCAATTCTTGGATAGCGAGGTGGGTCGAGTTGTCCGACGATTCCGGTTACGTTTGTGGTTGCTTGGGATGCCTCGACAGTGCCTGCTGCAGCCGTGATCGCGAGCACTTCCAGACGGGGGTCAAACAGAGCCATTGCAATTGCCACGGCGTCGTCGATTCCCGGATCACAGTCAATAATAATCTTGCGTGTCATGAGAACAGTTTAAGTTTCCACGGTTAGCACGACGACCCCGAAATCAATAGACGCTGACATTTCCTGAATGCAGGCCTGAACATTATCTGAGCCCCCCAGTTTTGACACTTTTTGTCCATTCCTAAATCACTCTGCCATGAATTCTAGTTATCCCAGTGATGCCCTCTTTCAGCAAGCAATCTCTCAAGCTCAGCAAGGAGATGATCTGAGCGAAGAGCAAACCAGCGATTTGATCGATGCGATGCTGTTGGGGGCTGCCGATGAGCCGTTGGTTGCTGACTTATTGCTGGCCCTCAAAGCGAAAGGTGAGGCTGTCAGTGAGTTGATTGGAGCGGCCCAAGCAATGCGGCGACACATGACCCGAATTCCACATCACCATGCCACGCTGCTTGATACCTGCGGTACAGGCGGCAGTGGTAGTGGAACATTCAATATCAGCACCGCGGTCGCCATTGTGGCTGCCTCCTGCGGTTTGCCTGTGGCCAAACACGGTAATCGTAAGGCTACCAGCCTGACGGGTTCAGCGGATGTTCTGGAAGAACTTGGTGTTGGGATCGAGTCGGAAGCTGATGTTGTCGCGGAACGTTTGGACAAATTTGGAATCTGCTTCTGTTTCGCTGCCAAACTTCATCCTGCCATGCGACATGTGGTTGGTGTGCGGCGTAAGCTTGGTGTCAAAACATTGTTCAATCTACTGGGCCCGTTATGCAATCCAGCAGGGGCAACGCATCAGTTATTGGGAACTTCCAGTGCGGATGCTCAGTCCAAAGTCGCAGCCGCAATTCGCCAACTTGGCACCAATCGGTCTTTCGTTGTTTACGCAGAAGATGGTCAAGATGAAGTCTCACTTGATGGCGCAACGACCGTGATCGAGGTTGCTGATGGCCATGAGACGCATCACAGATGGACAGCCGGTGATTTCGGGCTACTGCCTGTCGGACGAGAGGCGTTGTCGGCTCCGGATCCAGCGGCAAGTGCCGATATCATACGCAGGCTTTTTGCCGGGGAGCCGGGACCCTGTCGCGACACAGTCATTGCAGGCACCGCTGCGGCACTCTTCCTCACCGGAAAAGCAGATTCCTTGGCAAAGGGGGCAAAAATCGCCGGTGAAGCCATCGATCATGGAGCGGCAGCAGATAAGCTTGCTCAATTAGCAGGCGTCTGAGTGTTCGCTGGTACCGAGGAGGTGGATGTGTCCGCTGTTTGGTCACCGCGACCCCAGTTTTTAATCCATTCTGACAGTGAGAGTTTCAAGTCGTCTCGTTCTTTGTCGATCGACTTGTTGAATTGGCCAACCAGTTTCTCATTTTGCCGTTTTATCAGACGCTCGATAAGGATATCTTCCAATAACTCACCCCACTGCTCCGCAACATCACCACCGATCTTGCTGACACGATCCACTTCGAAATGTTCCATGACCAATACCGCTTTCTGAACGCTCGGGGCGATCACGAGGCCGGGTGGAATCTCGCCATAGTTTGCCTGAAATCGGACCGACAGCGTCGAGTTCAAGCGGAGTCGTGCTTGGCCACGCACCGTCACGCTGAATAGTTTGACGCCCAAATTCCAACGCTGAACACGCGCTTCGAATTCCATGGGCGAAACGAGCGATGATGTGATCGTCCAACTTTGCTCGCCCGTCGTTGCATCGATGCTCGGACTCACATCAGTAATCTTGATCGCGGGTGGCACGTCGGGAAGCGTCACCTCGTACTTGATCCATCTTCCCTGTTCTAAATCTCGATACCTGCGTTTGGTGCGCAGTTTGAAACCGTCCATTCGCATCTTGACACCTGCCCAAACGCGTTTCGTATCTCCCCAGTTTTTGTCACCACTCAGGGTGCGGGGAATGTGTTTGGACGCTTTTGTGGCCAACCACTGGATCGAATCTTTGGCCTGTGCACTTGTCACCTGCAGCGTTTGCAGGTCTTTGGGGCTACCTGAATGATTTTCTGATTTTGAAGCATTCTGAGCCGGAGACAATTGAGTCCCCATTTGGATTAACAGTAGAAACTGCAAAACCTGAACCAGAATTTTAAGATGTGATCGCATGGGGGTATCTCAACGGAGGCCTTCCACCGTAAACAAAATGCCCGAGGTTCTACTTGAGCATTCCTTCTCAATTGTTGGGCTGGGCACCACTCGCAAAGCAGTTCGCAAAGTAAGTTGCAAAGACGACAACGAAAGCCCTTCGGTTCTATCGCAGGATCAGCGGTTCCTGTCGATACCGCTGCCCGATCTCCTAAACAGACTCGACATCAAGTACGGTACTCAACTCCGCATTTCAGCCATCAAAATATCAAGGGATTGTGGAAACTAAAGTGAGGAAATCAGATTGCAATCCGGACGCGGTTGGATCCTTGAGTATGGGGCTGATTGTTTGTACGCAGATGTTAGTTGTGAGTTTCGTCCTGACACTGCGAAGTTAAACTGGTTCTCTCAATGCTTGCATTTAAAGCTTGCGGACATGGTGGTATCTAACACTTCAGAGAATGGGAGGTTGCGAGTAGCGTCAGGCAACATCAAACCTGAACGCATTCGGCTGGACTGGTGCCTGTTTCATGCTGATGTTTCGGTATCTCGTTCCTGCGGCGCTAATACCCAGAATGATCCGTGCGTCATTGATGCATTCGAGTGGTCGGTGCTGCGAGGAAGGTGGTGTAAAACACACTTCGCAAGCATCATCTTCCATGCTGATTCCAGCTTCGATTTGATTGACGAATAAGTTTGGCAAGCATCGATGTTTGAGCGATGGAACGTCGATGTGCGTTCGGCCATATTCGGCTTTCAGAGAGCCGGAAGTTGATGGGTCAGGCTGAGTGCTCGGAGCTGACGATTTCGCCACATGGATTGATTTCCTCAAAAGCCTTGAGGATTTGGAGGCCGTTGGTTTGACTTTTCTCTGGGTGGAATTGGGTAGCGAATAGGTTGTTGTGTCGCACCATCGCACAAAACTTTCCTCCGTAATCACACTCCAAAGCGATGATAGACGGATCTGCTGGTCTCACGTAGTAGCTGTGAACGAAGTAGAAATGGCTGTTTTCAGGGGTGTCGGCGAGGATGGGTGCATCGGCTCGTTTGGGGACGGGGTTCCAACCCATGTGGGGCACTTTAAAGCTTGGTGGCAGATTGAAACGCACCACGTCGCCTTCGAGAACTCCAAGTCCCTCGTGTTCACCGTTTTCGAATCCACGCTCGAAGAGCAGTTGCAGCCCAAGGCAAATGCCAAGAAAAGGGCGGTTGGAGTGAACGAAATCGATAATGGGGGCGGCGAGGTTGCGACGGTGAATTTCGGCCATGGCGTCACCAAAAGCCCCCACTCCGGGCAAAATCAGTTTTTCTGCGGAAGCAATTTCCTGTGGGTCAGAGCTAATTTTTGCTTGACCTCCGACTCGCTCAATTCCTTTTTGAACGCTTCGAAGGTTTCCCATTTGGTAGTCGACAATGGTGATCATAGTGGCGGTTTGGCGTCGAAATCGGTCCTGCGAGGTAAGTCACTGCGCTCATTAGCGTACCGAAAACCGGAAGAGACAGAACCCACCAAGCAGGTTCGTGGTCATC
The DNA here is from genome assembly GCA_002690925.1 of Rhodopirellula sp. Lineage (GTDB taxonomy): Bacteria > Planctomycetota > Planctomycetia > Pirellulales > Pirellulaceae > Rubripirellula. The sequence continues at coordinate 42,057 of NZGD01000302.1, read as the reverse complement.
CCTAGCGGTCTCGACGTTGGCAATTTGGCGTTCTCCGTCTAACATCGTGAGCAAACCATGCCACAATTCCCTCTGGACCTCTCGAATGACGAGCCAGTCGCTTGAATCCCTGAATCGCTTGATGCAAACCTTGCAGGAGCGAGCCGAAACACGCCCTGCTGGATCCTACACGACCAGGTTGATGGAGGGTGGCGTTACGGAAATTGGCAGTAAGATTCGTGAGGAAGCTGAAGAACTGATCGAAGCAGCCGCCGAAACTGGCGACGACGGCCGGCAGCATTTTATCTACGAAGCGGGGGATCTGCTCTATCACACCATGGTCTTGCTGGCTTGGCGGGGTGTTGATCTGCAAGAGATCGCCCAGGAGTTGGCTCGTCGTGAGGGAACCTCGGGACTGGTTGAAAAAGCAAACCGTGGTGCTGACAGTGACTCGATATCATCATCCTCTGAGAGTGAGTGAAAACTTTGGACTCTGGAAAAAATTTACGGTTCGGCTTGCCCAGTAAAGGGCGTCTGAGCGACATTGCGGGCGATCTGCTGAAGCAAGCGGGGTTGAGTTTCCGACGGCAAAGCCGAGGGCTCTTTGCTCGGGTCAGCGGCCTTCCAGTCGAGTTGATTTTTCTACGTACTGATGATATTCCCACCCTGTGTGCCGAAGGTGCGATCGACATGGGGATCACCGGTAGTGACCTTTTGGAAGAATCAGGTGGCAACGCCGAAGTTCGCATGAGGCTGGGGGTTGGACGCTGTCGATTAGCCATCTGTGTTCCTGACGATGCAAGTCTGAAGTCAGCCGCGGATCTCAATGGTAAACGTATCGCTACCAGTTTTCCTGCCATTACACAGCGATACCTTGCCAAACATCAAGCGAGTGCTCATCTCGTTTCCCTGTCAGGATCGGTCGAAGTCATGATCCAGTTGGGAGTCGCTGATGCCATTGTTGATCTTGTTGAAACTGGCAGTACGTTGGCTGCGAATCGACTCCGGATTCTGGAAGAAATCGATTCTTACGAAACTGTATTAATACAAAATGATCGATGCCGGGATGTAGAGACGGCGGACCGAGTGGTGCGTCGTTTGGAGGGTGTGGTAATCGCTCGAGACTATTCGTTGCTGGAATACAACGTGCCTCGAAGTAAGCTGGAAGCTGCTGAGGCAATTACACCCGGTTTCAATTCACCCACCATTAATAAACTCGAAGATCCTGAGTGGTGCAGTGTGAGAGTCATGGTCAAACGTGGGGCTGTAATTGATGCCATGGAACGCCTGGAAACTGTGGGCGCTTCAGCGGTTATTGAAACTCCTATTTCCAACTGCCGCCTTTAAAATATCATTGGAAGGTTCGATGTCTGAACAAAACGAAATGCCCATCGAAATCGATGTCGCAACGGTCAACGAGATGCAGAAACGACAGGAAGCGTTCTTGCTACTGGACGTTCGTGAGCAGAACGAATACGACATTGCAAAAATCGAAGGGAGTGTTTTGCTACCGATGAGTGAGTTGCGATTGCGGTTGGAAGAATTGGAACCCCATCAAAATTCACGCATTGTGGTGCACTGCCATCACGGTGGACGTAGCATGCAGGTGACTCACGCTCTGCGAGAGCGAGGTTACGACAAGGCACAGAATATGGCTGGTGGGATCGATGCCTGGAGTTTGCAGGTTGATTCCAGTTTAGCTCGCTACTGATTTGCCCTAGTCCGCTGCAGGGAGTCCCAGTTGGCAAGTGCTTGTGACTTCCGTTTGTCGGTCGCTCACCAAACTGTCACAAGGAAAATTAACCTCCCTGCGGTATCGCGTTTGAATGACCGAATCACTGGATGAAACGGGGCGAGCGATCTATAAATGCCTCAGAATGTCATTCGCGAACACCACGACCATGAGGACTAGCAAAGCTAGAACACCGGCCAAAGTGAGTCTGAATTCGAGTTGCTCATTGGCACGTTTGCCTGCGACAAGCTCATAAATCAGGAAGACCATGTGACCGCCATCCAAAGCTGGAATGGGCAGGAAGTTCAGGATCGCCAGATTCATGCTTAGCATGGTCAGGAACATCAGTTGAGGTGATATCCCCTTTTCAGCTTCGTTTTTGGCAATGTTGACAATTTCCAGTGGTCCACCCACGTGGCGCAATTTGATTTTTCCTCGTGGAAGCATCCGCAAAAAACGGATCACATCGTTGAACCTCCGGTATCCTTCCTTGACTCCAAGGGTAAGTGCTGAACCAAGGGATGCTGCTTGCTGGATCGACTCTGTGGGTGTGAATGCAATGCCTCGCTCAAATTGATTTCGATCATCACCACTGACCACGAGTGTTGATTCAATCACCTTGTTGGCTTCGGGACGATCGGCAATTACCTTGAGTTTGGTGCCTTCCGGCAGCAGTTGTATGGTTTCGATCAAGGCGTTCAACGTCGAGACGGGGGTGATCGTCCAGCCAGTTTGCAGTTCTTCCATGATCATTTTGAAACGCTCATCATTCAACGCTTCATTATCAGATAGCGAGCTTAACAACCGTACTTCCTTGATCTCATCACCTGGTTGAAGTGACGCATCATCGCTATCGGCTTCATCGCTCGCCGCGTTTTCAACTTCCGCGATCATTTTCGAGATCACGGGCTGAGGCTGATAAGCAAAACCGACTGCATTGATCGCGATTTCGCCAGCGATGCTTTGATTGGGTGGTAGCGTTTGAGGAGAGGCTACTGGCGTGATGGCAAGCGTTACTGTCTCCGCTTCATCACCATTACCTCGCTTGACGGTGAGATTGACTGTGTCTTTGGCGCCGACGAGATCGGTTGCCATACCGTACGCGTCCGGATCTGTTGTGTCGCCGTAGCTTTGAATAACATCGCCAACTTGCATGCCAGCTTTTGCAGCAGGGCCATTCTCGACTAACGCTACGATGGGGCCGATCGCAAATCTGACCCCGAGTGACTTGGAGGGCTGTGGAGGCAAGGCAACCGATTGCTCGCTGCCATCTGCCCGCCGTAAAGTCAATTGGATTGTTTTGTTCGGGTTTGAATACAGGTAATCAAAGAAGGGTGTCCCGGGTACCATCGCCTGTTCATTGATGGGAGTTCCATCGTAGGCAATGATCGAAGCTCCCCCGTCCTGCTCTGTGAAGGTTTGCGATGCAATGGTGCCTTGCAATGTGTACGGCGTCGCGGCGAGTGTTGCGACATTCGGGATAGCGATCCCGATCATCCTCGCATCCTTCATTTCAGGACGAGATTGTGTTACCAGTTCAAAGTTGCGCGTGCCATTTTCATACTTGATTTCAACATCGATGGGTTTGTCCGGATTTTCCAATCCATCGGTCAATATTTCCATCTTCATTTCACGAAAATGCATTTCTGGATCACTCCAGGTGCCGACCGAGATGACTTTACCGCCAGGTTCGATTCCGGCTTGCCAAGCTGGACCACCGGGAACAACGCCACCGACAACCGCCGGGCTGTACGCCACTCCGTAGCCGTAAGCGATCGCGGCGAATAGAACACCTGTGATTACATTCATAACCACGCCTGCGCTGATGATGATCATTCGTTGCCAAACTGGCTTGGCTGGGAAGCTTCGTGGGTCAAGTTTCGGGGCAGCCTGTTCTTCAGGTTCACCACCTTCGCTCTCGACCTGAATGCGTTTTGCCTCTTCTTCCTGCTTGCGCGGGTCATCATCTTGTCCAAGCATTTTCACATAACCACCCAGAGGCACAATGCCGATGCCATACTCCGTTTCACCGTAACGGAACTTCCCCAAGGTGCGTGGGAATTTGATGGGGCCCAAACGAATCGGAACATCGAATCCTACGTAGAACTTCTCACATTTCACACCAAACGTTTTGGCAGCGACGAAGTGGCCGAGCTCATGAACAAAAATGACCAGTCCAATTCCCAGTGCAACTCGGCCGTAGAGGGCGAATGACGAGAAGAGAGAGACCAGGAAATTTGAGCTATCGTCTGCTGCCAACAGAAGATGAGTGGAGAAAAATTCGAGCAACATTCAGGAAGCCTTGTTCAGGTTCGATGTCTTGTTCAGGATCAGGCGGGTGTCAGTTGTTGGTGCATGCTGGATCGTACGCAGTTACTAAGCTGAGGCACTACGTAAGATTATGTCATTACGACCAGTTTTCAGGGATAGTAGGTGCATCAAATTTGATTAGGATCGAGTTTGACCACAAAAAAACAGGGTCTGAGCTGTCGCCACAGGGTAGCTCTCACGAGACTCCGAATCGTTTGTGCAATTCTTCGCGTGCCCAGCGATCGAGCTTCAGCAACCGCTCCAGCGGTGGATCTGATTCGTGAGAGTGGTTTTCAAGCACTTCGCGGCATCCCCGCACGATGTCAGTAAACCTGATTTTTCCGGCGAGGAACAGACCGACTGCCTCTTCATTTGCCGCATTCAGGACGGCACCCGCCGTGCCGCCAGCGGCCGCTACCTCGAAACCGAGTGCCAGGCCGGGGAAACGTTCTAGGTCAGCTGGCTCAAGTGTGAGGTCCCATGGTTTCGTCCGATCAAATTCTGGACTTGGACACGGCAGACGTCGGGGGTAGGTCAAGGCGTATTGAATTGGCAATCGCATATCAGGCGGGCTCAGCTGGGCAATCACTGAGCTATCCTCGAACTCCACCATCGAATGAATGATTGATTGGGGATGAACGACCACCTCAATTGCATCTGCCGGCAGATCAAAAAGCCATCGAGCTTCGATGACCTCCAGTGCCTTATTGATCATCGTGGCGGAGTCGATGGTGATTTTCGGACCCATCTGCCAGGTCGGATGTGCTAACGCCGACTTGGGAGTCGCCACATCCATTTGCTCGCGAGTCCATTTGCGGAAGGGGCCGCCACTCGCCGTTAAAATCAACTTTTTGGGTTTGGATGCGGTCGATTGGATGCACTGAAAGATGGCTGAGTGCTCACTATCTACCGGCAATAGCTCCGCACCACTTTTCTCGCAGCACCGACTGACGACTGGCCCTGCAACCACCAATGTTTCTTTGTTGGCGAGAGCCACGCGTTTGCCAGCCTCAACGGCTGCCATGGTGCTCTCAAGCCCCGCACGACCGACGATGGCCGCGACCACAACATCAACGGATTTGTCACTGGCCGCGGAAACTAACGCATCAGGGCCAAACTCGATTTGTGAACCAAGCGCACTGAGTTGAGCCTCTGCAGGCCCCAAGCCTTCCATGCTTGTATTGTCCGATAGCACAACTCGGTCTGGGGGATTCTCGAGGCTACTTGCCAGTTCTGCCAGTAACGAGGTGTTTTTATGTCCAGAAGCAGCAACGACGTGCCAGTGGAAGTCTGGATCGACCCGATTGAGTTGGGTCACAACATCGATGGTTGCTGTCCCAATGCTGCCCGTCGCTCCCAGAACGGCTACGTTCTGGCAGGCGCGGTTGTCCTCGGGATGGGGTCCGTCTTGGTTCAAAATAGCGTCCAGCGAGTGAGTTGGAGGGACCTTTATTTACGGAATCCCGTCATCGGCGTCTATCTGTTTGTTTGATTCCCCAGTTTGCACCAAAACGGGGGGCTCCACAGCTTGGGGAACTTATCACAACCGACTCTGTCCCATTGTGCATTTTGGCCATAAAAATGGCGGTTGTGTTCAAAAGTTGCTCACAAGGAACTCCTGCTGAACGAATGCTCGGGGCCGGTGAGTCATCTTAAGATGCGTCGCTGGCTCTATGTCCCAGAAGTCGGGTTTTCAAGTGGCTGGCATTCATTCCCTCGATTTGAGGTGTTTTTTTGCTAGATTGACCCCACTTCAACACAATTTTATTTCGGATTTGAACATTTGGTACGGCCCGACCATAGCTTCGTGGGTCCGTCTCCCTGCTTGCCTTGTTTGGCGAATGATCGAAGAATGCACGCATCGTTGATCGTTCCCAAGGGGAGTGGACTTCGTTGTTGGACTATGAATGATGCGATGAGGCGATCCGTTTGCCCGAAAATTTGCACGCAAATCTCTCGTTTTGACGCGGAAAGTTGTTCCGCAACCCCTTCTGGCGGGCAACGATAGAGAGCGGCTTATTGCAAGTCGAATGCAAGCGTTCTTCCAGCACGTTTTATCAAGGGGCAGGTTGCACGCACCCTGCCCATGCCCGAAATACCCGCAAGAATTTAGCTGATGAGTGACGACAAGCAACGAAATTCAAATGGTTCTGAGCCGAGAAGCGGTGGCAATGTCTGGTTCGTGTTGATCGCGATCGTGTCGGCGGTACTGCTAAGTGCGTTCCTGTTCGGCGGTAGCGATATGCGTTTGCGTTACCCCGATTTAATGAAATTGTTGGCCGCAATGGCCGAAGCCAGGCAGGCCGACATTCCTCTGACGCCCGACAATGATCAGGGCAATCTGGAAAGTCACTCAAATGTCGTTGAGGCGGGTGGCAATGGCGAAAATGCTGCCAGATCGAAAGATGACGCGGATGCTGCTGAAACAGAATCTGCTGAAATACAGACTGATCCTGTGGGTGCTGATGGTACTGGGATTGCCGAAAAGACACCCGCCGAGGTTGCCGCTAAGTCAAAAGCGGATTCCGAAAAATCTGGCTCAGTCGAGGACGGTTCCGATGCGAAGAAAGTCGTTCATCCTGAGGTGACGGTGATTGTTCCGTCGACAAAAAGTCCTGAGTATCAAGTGGAATTCGGTGGCCTTGAGGATGTCAAGGTTGCCGATGGTGAGATCACTGGGAAAGTTGCTTATCGTGGCCGCGGGATCGATAACAAAGGTCCCGTCAGTGACACTTACAAAGTCGTTGAGTTCAAAACAATTCGTGATACGAATAATGAAGCTGAGCACAAACGACTTGTTGAGTACCTAAATGCTTCCGGTGTGACGTGGGATAACGCACGACCAAGCCGTTTGTTTCGAGATCACTGGCCTGAACTGTTGATGATTGGCGTTCTTGTCATTCTTGGAATCATCATGTTGCGGAGAATGGGTGGCGTGGGCTCGCCGATGGCTTTTTCTCGGAGTCGTGGCAAGCTTTATGGACAAGAGGATCTGGCGATTACGTTTGATGATGCTGCTGGGATCAACGAAGCCGTTCAAGAAGTTCGAGAGGTCGTGGACTTTCTTAAGAACAGCGACAAGTACAAGTCCTTGGGAGGCCGCATTCCGAAGGGAGTTCTGCTGGTGGGACCTCCGGGTACAGGGAAAACGCTGCTGGCAAAAGCAATTGCTGGTGAGGCGGGTGTCCCCTTTTTCAGCTTGTCAGGAAGTGATTTCGTCGAGATGTATGTTGGTGTCGGTGCAGCTCGCGTGAGAGACATGTTTCAACAGGCGACCAATCGTGCACCCTGCATCATTTTTATTGATGAACTCGATGCTTTGGGGAAAAGTCGAAGCGGTTCGACTGTGGGTGGTCATGATGAACGTGAGCAGACGCTCAACGCGTTATTGGTAGAAATGGATGGTTTTGACTCGAACTCGGGTGTCATTGTTGTTGCTGCTACAAATCGCCCAGAGACACTCGACCCGGCGTTGTTGCGTCCCGGACGATTTGATCGACACGTGCTAGTGGATCGGCCCGACATTAGTGGTCGTGAGGACATTCTTCGTGTGCATGTCAAAAACGTAAAACTGGATGAAAAAGTAGACTTGAAGGACATCGCATCGATCACTCCCGGATTTGTCGGAGCCGACCTTGCGAACCTGGTCAATGAAGCTGCCTTGCTGGCAGCCAGAGCCGAAAAACGTGCCGTGGGGATTCACGAGTTCAATGAGGCGGTGGAACGCGTGACTGCCGGACTTGAAAAGAAAAACCGGGTGATGAACGAGGATGAGAAAATTCGTGTTGCGTACCATGAAGCAGGGCACGCCATCGTTGCTGCGGCGCTGCCCAATTCCGATCCAGTTCATAAAGTAAGCATCATTCCACGAGGGCTCGCTGCGCTGGGATACACTATGCAAAGGCCCGAGTCAGAGCGTTATCTGATGACCAAATCTGAGTTGGAAAGCAATATGAAGGTGTTGCTGGCCGGTACATTGACTGAGGAGATGATCTTTCAGGACATCAGCACTGGTGCTCAGAATGACTTGGAGCGATGTACTGAAGTAGCCCGAAGTATTGTCATGGACTATGGGATGAGTCGGCTTGGACGAATTAATTTCAGACGAAGCTCCAAGTCTGCTTTCCTTGCTGGCGGCGGTGCTGATGGATTTCAAATGTCGCATAGCGAGGATATGGCCAAGCTGATTGACAAAGAGGTGGCTAGGATCATTGAGGATGAACTGACCCAAACTCGCGAAATTCTGGAGCAGCGACGGGAAGTGCTCGAAGCAGTGACGCAAAAACTTCTCGAAGTTGAATCGATTAATACTGCTGAGTTGGCAAAGCTGATCGAAGACAATAGCAGCGGCCCATGGCTGGTGCCGGGAACGATCAAACAGAAGCCACGAGCACAAATTCGAAGCGATGATGATGACTCGGGACTGGCCGTTGCTGACTAGTCGGCGCTGATCGAGTGACTGCAGATAATGTGCAAACAGTTTGGCGAACGAAGGTCAGGCACAGGTGGGCAGAGCGTCGCGATCCCAAACCGTAATTAAGCGTGTGACTGCCTTTCGCGTGAATTCAATTGTCCCTTGTTTCTGTGTCCAGAGTCCGAGTGTTCCAAGTATTTCAGGTTCAGTCAAACCAGGAGTTTGTTCTTGGGCGATACCCTTGTGATCAGTCTTCTGACCCTGGCTCGGGGTGCAGCAACACGATCAAGTGTTGATCATGAGTTGTGACTGCGACATTTTTGAACGAGCGGCCCACGTACGGAAGTCTTCCCAGAAACGGTACGCTTGTTTCGCTTCGGAAAACCCGAGTCGATGTGACGTGTGGGTCGACCAGTAAAGTCTGGCCAAAAGTAAGGTTTGCTTTCGCTCTTGCAGTAGTGACCTGCAGTTGTGGAATTTGTATTCGCAAAGGCTTCGTTCCAAGACCAAAGACAAAGTCTGTTCGTATATCGATCACTCGTCGTGAAACAATCTCACAACCAATTTCCAGATGTTCTTCGGTTGAAATAGTCGATGCTTCCATTCTGGCAAGAATCCCCAGGCGGGTTCCCTCTTCAATGTGCTGCAAGATCGGCTTGGTTTCATCGCCATGCTTTTCATGATTGACAACGAAGGGACGCTGGGTCATATCCGTCAATTCGACTTTGTTATCGTTCAAGAGTAGTAGGTTGGGAGCATCTGCAATGATCGAGTTGCTCGAAGCTTCGGTCATTTTGAGAATGCCGGCAACTTCTGCAGTGCTAATGACTGCCTGTGTCACCAAGGCCGTCGTTCGGGTAACCGCATCTGATTGATTCGGAAAATTGTGCAGTGTTTTTGAGTCTGAATCCTGCGGTTTTTCTCGGGGCAGGTTAGTCGAGGTGCGAAGTACATCTGTTCCAAGTCCAGTGTAAATTGCCTCTCGTGTGGTCTGGTCAACCTCCAAGAACTGGACTCTGATCCTCAGTTGTTGGGATGGTGGACGCCGGGCTGGGATCGGTGCATCAATCGAGGGCGGTGTTGAAAGCGACACCTGGCGAACATTGCTGGGGGGGGGCACCCCATCGGGATTGGTGATCGTTAATTGCCCCAGCACGGGTAATCCCGAGGTAAACGTGAACAAACAAGCCACTAACATTGTTCGCATGATTAACGACTGTAGTTTGAACTGAGGATTGTCAACTTTGTGCAGCGGAATCTGGTGCAGCGGAATCCGGGGTAGCTCGCCATGTGGTTTCCCCGGCTCTGAAGACTGCCTACCAAAATTGGCAATTTTCTGTCAATGCAGTTACGCCGATGATGCTCCGGGACAGCAGTTTCACAAGCTGCAGGGCATCAGTCGATGTATAGAAATTCGTTGCTGTTAAATAGCGCTCGGCACAAGTCGGTTAGAGCGACCAATGCCGAATTTTCGGAACCTTGTTGCTTGGCTATGGCAGCTTGCTTGACAAGGAAGTCACGGCATTCCAATTCTTCGCGGCTGCTGGGTAGTCGTGCAAATACACGTTGGAAAATTTCACGTGTTTGCAACTTGGTGCTTTCAGAGTGTTCATTGATGCAGTGAGATGCCAAGCGTTTTGATAAATCCAATGTGAAGTTGGAATTCAAAAGTAGTAAAGATTGAAGTGCGGTCGTTGATGGATTTCGAGTAGCACAGCTGCAATTAGCTGCGGGTCGGTCAAATGTCGCAAAGAGTGGGTAACGCAGATTGCGTCGTGCAAAGATGTAGATGCTGCGTCGATAGTGTTCTGCTGTGTCAGTGCTCGTCTTCCATTGACCGGACTTCAATGTTTTGACCAATGCTTGCGGTAGTGGAGGGCGAATGCCGGGGCCGTCGGCTTGGTGATTCAGTGTGCCACTGGCCAGTAACATGGCGTCACGAATTGATTCTGCATCAAGTCGGCGACGAGGAAATCGCGCCAACATGCGGTTGTCCGGATCAGTGAGTTTGGCATCCTCCCATACTTGTGCCGCGTCGGAGTCTTCATCATCAGCGGTGCCAGTGTCAGCGATTGGCGGCTTGCTTTGGCTTCGGTAAGTTGCAGAGAGAACAATCTGTCGATGTAAATCTTTCAGGCTCCAATCGTGATTGATCAGGCGGCTTGCAATGTGATCCAGGAGTTTTGGATGTGATGGTTCTTCACCCATGACTCCAAAGTCGCTGGGAGTGTTTGATAGACCTGTTCCAAAATGATGTTGCCAAACTCGATTCGCGATGGAACGGGCTGTGAGTGGATGTCCTGGGTCAGTCAGCCAGCGAGCAAGTTGCACACGCGGGTGAAGCTTGGCAGTGACTTGAACATCAGAAATATTAGCGATGCGTGGAAATGCAGCTGAAACGAGGGGACCTGCCGTTTGCCAGTTGCCGCGTGGGTGAATTTGGCTGGCAGCATCAGGGTTTGCATTAGGTGTCAAGGTGCTGACGGATTGGTTGGTTTTCAGCTTTACTGCGCGGTCGAAAAAAGCTCGCAGACGATAGAAGTCTCCCTGGCTGATTGGATCGTATTTGTGGTTGTGGCACTCAGCACAGCCGATTTGAAGGCTTAGCAGCGTTGATCCTGTTGTCGCTGTGATTTCGTTCAAGAGAACATGACGACGCTCCTGTTGGGAGTTGATGTCGGGCATGTCAGGGCCCGAGAGTAAAAATGCAGTTGCTATTTTCGAGGAGGGTTGCTTTGCGTCTGGTGCTGGTTGGATATCGCCTGCAAGTTGCAGGGTGATAAATCGGTCGTAGCCGATGTCCCTGTTCAGGGCGTTCACGATCCAATCGCGATATCGCCAAGCGTTGCTGCGGATTTTGTCGTGTTCGTATCCATCGGTTTCTGCAAAACGGGCAAGGTCCAGCCAGTATTGGCCCCAGCGACGACCATAGTGGGGTGAGGCAAGTAGTCGTTCAACAAGACGTCGATAACTGCCCGGTCGCTTATCGTTCAGATACTGCGACAACTCCGCAGATGTGGGTGGCAAACCAGTCAAGTCAAAACTCAACCTGCGAATCAGTGTCCCGCGTGTTGCCTCGGATACAGGTGATAAGGAATGGCTTTGCAGTTTGGACAGAATGAACTGGTCAATGGTGGTCCGAGGCCAGTCTGATTGGCCAGTATCAGGTGGTGGAAAATCAGTGAGCTTTCGATAGGCCCAGTGGCCGCGGTCGATCTTGTCGATCTGCAATTCTTGTTCGATGAGCTCGGCACGCTCAATGTCGTTGGTTTCAGACCCCTCAATCTTATCGGCTTGTCTTACTGTTGACGCGGCATCTTCGACACCCCAGAGAACTGGCGATCCAGTCAGTGCGAAACAGATAAAAAGCAAGAGCGCGTAAAACGAATATTGCCTGCATCCAACTAAAGATCTGCATCCAAGTAACGGTCGGATTGGTGGGGAGCTGCATCGAAGTAAATCATGCTGACGCCCAGTCATGTCAGTAATCCCTTCACAACGTCAACCTCGGCGGGGCCGGTCAGACGTTCGTCCAGCCCGTTATGTGAGTGAACCAGTTTTCGATGGTCCAGGCCCATCAAGTGTAATAAAGTGGCGTGGAATTCATTCACATGGACGCGGTCTGTCTGAGCGCGCAAGCCAATGGCATCCGTGGCGCCATAGGCGCGGCCGCCGCTGACCGAGGCCCCGGCGATCCAGCCGCTGTATCCCCAAGGGTTATGGTCTCTCCCCTTACCTTGTTCGCTCATGGGCATGCGTCCAAACTCTCCGCACCATACTACGAGGGTGTCTTCCAGTAACCCACTCTGCTTCAGGTCTGTCAGCAATGCTGAGATGGGTTGATCTGTTTTTTGACAGTATTCACCGTGATTGGCAGCCACATCCTTGTGAGCGTCCCAGCCATTGGTATTGCCAGAGTACACTTGCACAAAGCGGACACCACGCTCAAGCATGCGACGTGCTAGTAGGCAGCGTTGCCCAAAGTCCTGTGTGTTGGGACGGTCGATACCATATCGTGAAATTGTGTCTGCTGTTTCGCTTGAAAAGTCGCATACCTCGGGTGCAGCACTTTGCATTCGGAAAGCCAGCTCATAGGCGGCAATTCGTGCTGATAATTCTTCGTCATGATCTCGATTGAGAAGATGTCGTTTATTCAGACGTTGCAGAAAGTCAAGTGTTCCACGCTGTTGAGAATCAGAGATGCCGGTAGGGGGTGTGAGATTCAGGATGGGCGTTCTTCCCGGTCGCATCGCTGTGCCCTGATGGGTAGGTGGTAGAAAACCACTGCCCCAAGCAGAAGGGCCGCCCTTAAGGCCTCCTCCTGGATCTGGAAGCACAACAAACGCAGGCATGTCTTCATTTTCACTACCAAGGCCATATGCTAACCAACTTCCAAAGCTGGGATGACCCATCAGAATGCTACCCGTATTCATCTGATAGACCGATTGCGGGTGGTTCACGCTGTCACCATGTAAAGAACGAATCACGCACAGGTCATCTGCATGTGTCGCCAAGTGCGGCATGAAATCGGAAATAGGTAGCCCCGATTTGCCTCGAGGCCGGAATGGCTTGATCGGGCCCAGTAAAGGATTTTTGGCTACCTTCCGCCGGGTCATCACATTGCCAAAACTGTCTGGTAGAGGTTGTCCCGCATATTTGGAAAGCTCTGGTTTGGGATCAAAAAGGTCAACATGGCTCGGGCCTCCATGCATGAATAGCCAGATCATTCGCTTTGCCCGCGGAACAAAGTGCGGCATGGGCGTTTTTTTGGCAGACGTGCTTTGGTCTGCCATCAGAAGCGATTGCAATGCCAACAAGCCAATGCCGCCGCCAGTGTGTTGCAATAGCTTGCGTCGGTTGATTTTCAATTGCGGATCGATCAACGTTAGGAGGCCAGTGTTCTTTTGACATTGCAAGCCGGGCAGCTTTGCAATGTGTACCGAAGATCTGAGTGGATGGGAGAGGTCCTACATGGTAAAGAGTGCTGCACGGTCACGTCAATTTTTCGGTTGATTTCATGCAGGCAGGATAAGAGAGGGTACCAAGTGGGAAGGTTCGCCAAGTTGATTGCGTTCCGAGTCGTGTCCGGTGGTTGGGTGCAATATTTACTTGTTGCAATAGTCCCGCGTGTAGCTACTAGCCCTGCGTGTAGCCACGGTGCCACTGCTGAGCGAGCGGTATTCGTATGGAGCGACCAGAAAGTGGGCGCAAGATTTTTCAGCTGTTTGCCACAAGGTTTGTCTCAAAGACGAGAGTATTGCGTTTGTCCAGTGAAGCTTGGCGTGAGATAGAATTTTTGCTGATGCAATGGGTAGAGTTTGGTTGGCTTTGAATTGAGACAGTGGCTGAACGGGGACGTCACGCGAATCTGATGTGGCTGGTCCTCGCAGCATCCTTGATAAATCACCGTCCTCGCCAATTCGGTTGGGTTGAGGGCGATTCGTGGACATGTTTGTCATCCTGGATGGGGCTCCACATCGTTTGTGCTTTGGAACGCGAATGGGCATCAGTCGATTGCATTACTGCCTTGAAAGAGTGGCGTCATTGGTCGCTGGGGTCAAAAAGTGACCCGCTTCGTGAATGAGGTGGATTCCTGTTAAACTGCCGGGCTGCCGCGAGGCTTGTATCTTACGTTCGCGGTTGACCTGAACGTACCGAACTCACGAGATGAATTTGTCATGACGCAATCACGCGACCCGTCAAAACTTCGTTCGCATCGCTGGTTTGGCCCAGACGATATGCGGTCTTTTGGTCATCGTTCGCGTTTGAAGGCGATGGGGTTTGATGACATTGATTATAAAGATCGTCCTGTCGTGGCGATTTTGAATACTTGGAGTGAACTGAATACCTGTCATTCTCACTTTCGTAATCGGGCAGATGAGGTGAAACGCGGGATTTTGCAATCGGGTGGGTTCCCGGTCGAAGTTCCTGTGATGTCCTTGGGTGAGATGTTGATGAAACCGACCACCATGTTGTATCGCAATCTGCTTGCGATGGAGGTCGAGGAGGTCTTGCGGTGTCATCCCATTGATGCAGCGGTGCTTATGGGCGGCTGTGACAAAACGGTTCCGGCCATGTTGATGGGAGCGATCAGTGCCAACGTTCCTTCCATTTTTATGCCTGCTGGTCCCATGCTGACTGCCCGATGGAAAGAAGTGACATTGGGAAGTGGAAGTGATGTATGGAAGTACTGGGACGAGCGATTGGCTGGGAATCTTTGTGATCAGGATTGGAAGGGAATTGAAAATTGCATCGGTCGTTCGGCTGGGACATGCATGACAATGGGTACAGCGAGCACGATGGCATGTGTGACCGAGGCGATGGGGTTCAGTTTGCCTGGGGCTGCCAATATTCCTGCCGTCGTTGCTGAACACTCACGTTTGGCAGTGCAGACGGGGCGGCGAGCAGTCGAGATGGCGTGGGAGGATTTGAAACCATCAGATTTCATGTCCGAAAAATCGATTGATAATGGCTTGATGACTTCCTTGGCGATCGGCGGCAGTACCAACGCGATTGTGCATTTGATTGCGATTGCAGGACGACTCGGAATCAACCTGTCTTTGGATCGCTTCGATGAGCTTTCGCGAACGACGCCTGTGTTGGCAGATATTCGACCAAGTGGACGATATCTCATGGAAGATTTTTTTAATGCGGGCAGTCTTAGCGCGATGCTCGCTCGAATGACTGATCTGTTGAATGTTGACTGTTTGACCGTCAACGGCGCAACGCTTGCAGATCAGATCAAGGGTGCTGAGGTGATTGATGATGAAGTTATCAGGACTCGAGAAAATCCAGTCGCTGACGCTGGAGGAACCTGTTTGCTTAGAGGGAACCTTGCTCCCAACGGATGTGTGATCAAATCGGTCGCCGCCGATCCTGATCTTTTGCAGCATCGAGGTCCCGCAGTCGTTTTTGATAACTATCCTGCGATGAAGGAAGGGATTCATGATCCTGATCTCGACGTTGATGAAAATAGCGTTCTTATTCTTCGCAGTGCTGGTCCGCTGGGAGCACCTGGTTTCCCAGAGTGGGGAATGCTGCCGATCCCCAAGAAATTACTCGAAGCAGGTGTCAGGGACATGGTTCGCCTGAGTGATGCACGCATGAGTGGTACCAGTTATGGCACCTGTGTCTTGCATATTGCACCCGAAAGTGCTGCGGGCGGTCCGCTTGCTTTAGTGCAAAATGGTGATGAGATTGAAATCAATGTTCCCGACCGTATTATCCATTGGCATGTCAGTGAAGAAGAAATCGTAAGGCGTCGTGCCGCGATGCCACCGCTGAAGCCCGTGCCCGAACGTGGGTACGAGCGTTTGTATGCCAAACATGTCACACAGGCCGACCTTGGCTGTGACTTCGATTTCTTGACCGGACGCACTCCAAATGCCGAACCCAGTATTCACTGAGAGATGGTATTCACTGAAAACCAGTATTCACTGAGAGATGAGTCCTGTGGTTAGAAGTGTGCTGCGAGTCCAGTTGACCTTGTTTCCATCTGCGGATCGAAACACTCAAAATCGAATTGACCTCACTCGTTTCCAGATTGGCGATCCATGAAAACTGCTCCTTTCTCTGCCGCTCAATTACATGAGTCGGTCATTGCTGTTCCACCGTTAGCCCGAAATTCATCCCTCGCGATCTGTGAGCAAGAGAATCGGAAAATTATCCGATTTCTCGAGGCCGGTGGAATTCGTTCTCTTTTGTATGGTGGAAATGCGGTGCTGTATCATGCTCGCCTTTCAGAGTATGCCTCCTTGTTGCAGATGCTGGGTGACATCGCAGCACCCGAGACTGTAGTTGTGCCATCGCTGGGGCCAGCGTTTGGTTTGGCGATGGACCAAGCAGAGATCCTTCGTGAGTTCGATTTTCCCACGGCGATGATGTTGCCTTCACGCGATGCTGTCGACCAGGTTGGTATTGCGACAGGGGTTCGTATGTTGGCCGAGGCTGTTGGCAAACCGTTGGTGCTCTATCTTAAGTTTGATCGCTGGTTGAATCCTGAATTGATCAAATCACTTGAACAGGATGGGGTCATTTCCTGGCTGAAATATGCTGTCGTGCGGGATGATCCCGCGAAAGATGATTACTTGAATGAGGTGCTTGATGTCTTTCCTGCTGACCGAATCATCAGTGGAATTGGTGAACAGCCAGCTATCGTTCACCTGCGGGATTTCGGTGTCGGTGGTTTTACGAGCGGTTGTGTCTGTGTAGCGCCAGGCAAGTCCATGCAAATGATGCACGCAATTCATGCCGGGGATTTTGAAACGGCTGAAGAAATTCGCGAGTGGTTTTGTCCTCTCGAAGACCTTCGGAATGAAATCAGTCCCATCAAAGTTCTGCATCGGGCCGTTGAACTGGCCGCAATTGCAAACACTGGACCGACTCAACCCATGTTGAGTGATGTTACGTCAGAGAATGCTGCCAGAATTCGAGAAGCATTGAACCAAATGCAAGTATCCGCCTGTTGAACGTGACCTCGATTGAACATGACCTCGGACCTATTCCGGGTTCGGCGCTGTTTCTGAGTTTCCTCTCTGTCGCCATTGCCGAAACACGGTTTTGATGGGTGAGGAAAACGCGTAATAACAAAAGGCGATGGGAAGAGCCAGCCAGTGTAACAGGAAAGCACCGATCAGAACGAACAGCGCCTGTCCAATCTGGTGAGGCGCACGGCGCCCTCTTAGTAATTGCTGGAAGACATGTGGATATTGAAAACGCGAGACCATCAGATAGGCGAGGGTGAGAGTCAAGGCTGCAACAAATATCTGCGAACCCAAAAGGAATTGCTCGGCGAGTTGCTTCCCCGTTTCGGAAGTTGTTTCGGTGGTATAGGCAGTCAGTTCAGGCATGGCAATCACGAAAGCCGCGATCGTGCCCGCTGCTGCGGGACTGGGAAGCCCCTCGAACCCGTCGTGTGGGTCATCCTCAGTTGTCTCGACGTTGAAGCGAGCAAGCCGAATCAGCACGCACAGGGTGAACAGCGCGCCGATCGCCCAAGTGACCTTTCTGGGTAAGCCGATTCCTTCGCTGTATTGCCAAACAATGACGGCAGGTGCTGTTCCGAATGTGATCGCATCACAAAGACTGTCCAGTTCTGCTCCGAATTGACTCTCTTGGCCGGTCATCCTTGCCGCTGAGCCATCGAGTGCGTCGAATAGCATGCCGGCAAAAATCAGAATCCCGGCGACTAGCAATTGGTTTTCTAGTTCCCATTCAAGCTTGACACTCATCGCTATTGAAATGGCAGCTAATCCACACACGGCATTGCCTAGCGTTAGCAGCGTGGGAAGAACTGCGAGGGTCAAGCGGCGTTTTCGCTTCTTCTTTCGTCGACGTTTGCGGCCCGGGATCGATTCTGTCACGATTTCGTCAATATCTTCGTCCGCATTCTGAAGGTCTGCGCCATCGACCAATTTCCCTGAAGAATCATTGTCGGCAGCTTGCTCAGGCTTGGGATGAAGCTCGCGTTTCAGTTCACTCATGGACGTTTTGCAGGTGCTTGGATGCGGTAATGCTGGTGGAGGCTCATGCGTCAGGGCAAGGACAACGATTGGCAATCTGTCCGCAGATTCGGCCAATCGCATGCCTACTCCGCACGTCAAAGCATAACGTAGCCACAAAATACCGAAACAATGGTTTTGATGGATGCTGCAGTGAGAGTCTGTTTCTTGTCCTGCCTAATCGCTATTGGTCCGAAAATAGGGGTTGTTCAAACTGCTAAGGGTAGCCCGAGGGGCAACTTGAATCAGTAATCGTGGGTTGTGTTACAGGCGGAGCTTGGGTTGGCTTGTACGTGATGGTCAAAATTGACGGGAATTGAGCCAAAGGTGGTGTTGCGCTATTCTGAGTCATCCAGCTTGCAGTGAGATCTCAAGAATTGATGGTAGATTGCTGGGATAGCTAGCACGAATTTTGTAAGATTTTACTCTGGCAGAAATTGCACCCAAAACGGAAAATTATCGGAATGATCACGCCTCGATACCTTCTGCCATTTGACTCCACGCGGGCAGTGCACCGGTTTGCTGATGTGTTGGTCATTGGTGGTGGTTTGGCAGGCTTGAGAGCGGCTAATGCGGTGGAGCCCAACCAGTCTGTTTTGGTCGTTACCAAGGATCAGCTGCGAGAATCCAACAGTGTTTACGCGCAGGGTGGCATTGCAGGTGTTTTGGATCCTGACGACTGTTTTGAGTCGCATGTAGCCGACACCCTGGCAGCGGGAGGCAATCTTTGCGATCAAACGATCGTTGATATGGTGATCCGCGAGGGGCCAAGGCGAATAGAGGAACTGATTCGATGGGGAACAAAATTCGATCAGAACGATGGTGAGATTTCACTGGGACGCGAGGGGGGGCACAGTCGTGAACGTATTGTGCACGCACGGGGTGATGCGACTGGGCAAGAGGTCATGCGGGCAGTGATTGAACGAACGCGTGAACGATCCAATATTGATATTTGGGAAAATGCATTCACGGTTGATCTATTGACTTATGAGGGCCGGTGCCGCGGCGCAGTGATCCTTAACGCAGGGCAACTGCCAATCATGGTTTGGGCCAAAGAGACCATTTTGTGTACTGGAGGAGCTGGGCAGGTGTTCCGGGAATCCACGAATCCCAGCGTGGCGACGGGAGATGGATCTGCGTTGGCTTATCGCGCAGGCGTCGAACTTCGAGATATGGAATTTATTCAGTTCCACCCGACCGTGCTGTACATCGCGGGGGCCTCACGTTCTTTGATTACCGAGGCGGTGCGTGGTGAAGGTGCTCATCTGGTTGACTGCAACGGCGAACGCTTCATGCCCGACTACGACGAGCGGGCCGAGTTGGCACCACGCGATGTTGTCAGTCAGGCGATCATCCGACAAATGACCAAGACAAGGCATTCCAATGTGTTTTTAGATCTTTCCCATTTGGATACCAAGCATGTCATGATGCGGTTTCCTGGAATTGCAAAAGCGTGTTCGAAATTCGGTCTTGATATTACCTCTGATCGGATTCCTGTACGGCCAGGTGCCCATTACGTCATCGGTGGAGTTTCGGTCGACCGCCAAGGCAGGACCAGTTTGCCAGGGCTTTGGGCTGCAGGTGAGGTTACCAGTACCGGACTGCATGGTGCCAATCGTCTGGCAAGTAATAGCCTGCTTGAAGGGCTTGTCTATGGAGCACATGCAGGGGAAGCGGCCGCTCGTGCGGCTGCCGAAGTTCCAACCAACATGATAGTGCCACGAATTCAACACCCCACGCGGAATTCCTATGAATCGTTCGATGTTGCTGACGTTCGAGTCTCTCTTAAAAGCTTGATGGGACGACTAGCTGGGGTGGAACGTGATGCGGAGGGACTGCAGGAGGCGGCCGACTCAATTCGCTCGTTTGCCGCGTATGTGATGCCTCATCAGTTCGACGGTGTGGAAGGTTGGGAATTGCAAAATCTGTTGCTGACAGCATCCTGCATTGTTGATGCAGCGTTAGTGCGAGCTGAATCAAGAGGGGTTCACTTCCGGAGTGATTTCCCAAAACCGGATGATCAAAACTGGCGACGTCATCTGTCCATGAAGATTGATGTGGATGGGGGGCACCCCAGACTGGAGCCGATGTTGCAAACGGACGAGTCGTTCGAAGTCGGTATTCCCACCAATCAATAAAGACGGGGTATTGCAGGTTTCTGTTATTAGGTGGTCGTCGGTACCTGTCATTACAGTACAGTTGTTGCAGCACGCGAAAAGGAATTCGAGTGAAGAGAAGTAATGACGTGGAACGATTCGGTAAGGCTATGCAGAAGGTTTGCGATCGTCACGAAAAGCCGCTGATCCTGCGGTCAATGGCAGATCGACCTGTTGCTGAAATGACGCAACTCGAGCAATCGTTGCTGATGGCTGAATTGTCAATGGTCTCTTATAATGACCCCGACGAAGCGAGATGGGCCGCGGCGAGTCTCGGTTTTCCAGACCTCACCTTTTACGAGAGGGACGGCTCTCAGGCCTATCGTTTCCGGAATCAATATGATTGTGTGATTGCCTGTCGGGGAACCGAGGCAAACGAATGGAACGACATTCGTGCGGATGCACGGGCGAGTAGTGTTTTGTCGGAAACCGTGGGCCGCGTGCATCGTGGTTTCAAACGTGAGGTCGATGACCTCTGGCCCATGCTGGAAACCGCATTGATGTGCAACCGACAACCACTCTGGTTCTGTGGGCACTCCCTCGGCGGTGCCATGGCAACCATTTCTGCGGGGCGTTGCCTGCTTTCTCATATCGATAGCAATCCGGAGCGACTCTTTTCCTTTGGCAGCCCGCGAGTCGGTAATCCACGCTATACCCAGTACACCAAGGTGGACCACCTGCGATATGTCAACAACAACGATATCGTCACGCGGGTGCCACCGGCGTGGGTTGGCTATCGGCATTGTGGAAGTGAGATTTACCTTGATCGGCGTGGCCAGATTCGGAAGTCTGGGTTTGCCGGCAAAACGCGTGATCGATGGATTGGTTTTTGGAAAGAACTTCTCAATGGAAAAATTGATCCGTTTGAAGATCATTCAATTCACCACTACATCAGCGTGATTGCTCAGGCATTGGCCGAAGAACGTAAGAGCGGAGCTAGGAACACAGACGACAGGGAAAAAATCAAACCTGGCCCGACCGACCCAAACCGAAAAAATTCGTCACATTGATTTGCGGCAGGCTGTCTCTCGTTGGTGAGCACGAACTTGCTTGACGCGAGTCTTTCATGCTGGTTTGTTCATCAGCTTCGGCGAGAGATTCCTTCATGAAATTTCTCATCTTTGGGTGCAGATGCCGCCCCGTGTTCCGTCCGGTGGTATGCCCAACGCGGGCGAGTGAATCCCAATTCGGATATGGGATCCGTGGAGGATCTGTAAATTTAAAGAGTTTTGCGGTCCAAGTGGTGTCGGTGCTTCACGCAAAACAGATCGCGACTTCGACTCAGCGGGCGATCCATGGCAAAAAAGTACATAAGCTGTCTTGTTGTTCAAAGCCGAGGCACCCAATGCCAAAGTCGATTAGCCCTGATTTTACGCCAGTCGATGGATAGCTGGAATGAACGCGGCGATGGCGAGAGAATCAGGTGGGGCGGCGGAGTACCGCAGAAAATTGGATCGGTTGAAGCAGTCGCGAAGCGTGGGTCTGACGGAGTGGTTGTTTGAAATCGCTGAGTCCATCACGAGATCGTCATCTAGCAATCACGTTTCGGGTTCAGACCTGTTGTCTTGATTGATTTTTGAAGGTTCAATTTGGCTAGCAGATTTGTCGTTTCGAGAGGCTTCAGGTCTGCTCGCGTCCAATTATTTCGCCTCGGGGTGCCAGCTGATGGCTCCAGTGCGATACAACAGAGGTAGGTTTACCGCTAACTCGGTGGTCTCGTCCTTCGTTCATGCCTACTGCTGCGTTTTGCACATCTTGTGTGGACGACTTTTCAAATATTTACCCATCTCGGTCACGAATTTCATGCACGCTCGAGAATCCGATTCGAAACCCGGCGAAGAGAATAATGCCGTAACCTACGCCGAAATCGAGGGTGTCCAACTGAAACTCTCCCGTCCTTACACCTATCCGGGGCAATGGATCGGGCAGCAAGAGATTCTCATGCAGTTGCTTGCATGTTGGATCACGGTCGATGATCTCGATTTGCCGCTTACTCCGCGATTGGTCGGTTCACCGGGTATTGGTAAGACGCAACTGGCGATTGCCGCAGCCCAAGCTCAGGAACGACCGCTGTACATTTATCAATGTACTGCGGATACCCGCCCCGAAGATTTACTGGTCACGCCTGTGCTCAGTCAGGGAGGTGAAATTTCCTATCATGCCTCACCGCTCGTTTCCGCCATGATCTCCGGTGGCGTCTGTCTGCTGGACGAGGGGAATCGGATGAATGAAAAATCGTGGGCTTCTTTGGCTCCCCTGTTCGATGGGCGTCGACTTGTCGAATCGATTGTTGCGGGAATCACCATTCCGGCGGATCGTGAGTTTCGGGCTGCCGTCACGATGAATCAGGATGAGTCAACATTCGAGATTCCCGACTATATCCTCAGCCGTTTGCAGCCCACTTTGGAGGTTGGCTTTCCAAACAAGCAGGATGAAATGTCCATTTTGCAGTACCACTTACCGTTCGCCGAGCCAGAAATGCTTGCGATGACGGTGGAGTTTTTGCAGCAGTCCCACCAGCTGAAACTCGATTTTTCACCGCGTGACGGAATCAATTTGTTGCGTTTTGCTATCAAACGAATGATTCAGGACCCCAGCCACCCGATTAGTCGTGATCAGGCGTGGCAGGAGGCTTTAGAGAAGTGTTTGGGTGAGGAAGCGGTCGATTTGGAGCAATTGGCGCAACGCCGTCGCCGGACCTTAGGGGGGGATGCTGTGCCGCTCGGTTTGGCAGATCTATTCTTTGATCCCCAAGATCCGCTGCATCCTGACGCCGATGACGACGATGAGGAAGATGATGAATAGTTCTGTTCAGACGGTCAGGCAAAACTGCCTGAATGCCGTCAGGAATGCCTGCAATCAGCGTTTGAACGTGGCTTGAACGGAACTTTCTTCATTTTCGACCGTCAAATGGTCCACATCCAGTAACGGAATGTGCGAACTTTTCACCTCTGTAGAGGGGTGTGCTCGTAATTGGCATTGCATTGATCGCCCGCATTGTCGCTACGATCAGGCGCCATTTCAAATGATGTTGTCCCTGTGGTAAGGAGAGAAGCGGCAAATGTTTGCGGGTTTTTTGGGCCTAACTATACTCGTCGACTGCGTTTCGGCTGATTCCATGAAGATGGAACGGGCGTCACGTCGTCGGTCGCGCATGGCTCGTAACCTATTGCCAGCTCCCTTGCGAATAGTGACTGATTTTCAACTACTAAACCCCATCACTGTCGTGTTTGCCGCCGATTATGCGGCGAAGACGCCAACGCCTGGAAGGTTCGGTCTATGACCTCGCGTAAGCGAAATAACTCCTCGACGTTCAACCTGAGTGCCCTCCGCGGTGCAGATTCTGATCGTTCGCCTGAGCACAAAGCCAAGACAAGAAGGCAGACGCACAAAAAGCGTCGCCAAAATATCCTCGAAACACTTGAAGCGAGGCAATTGCTCGCTGGTGACGCTGGTCCGACGTTGGTCGGGATTCAGCCGAACACGGGTGAATTGATTGTCGACAACTCGATTGTTCAGACGCGGCCCCGCGTTCTGACCCTCCGATTTGACGAGGATCAACAAATTGATCCCAGCACGCTGAGTGCCGTGCAGGTGACACGTGCTGGCGTGGATAACGTGCTGGGTACTGAAGACGATGTCGCTATCGTGCCCGGTCTTGTCAGTCTGGGCGAGGATGCGGAAAACGAAGTCGTTGTTCGATTTTCCGAAACGCTGGTTGATGACCTCTACAAAATCGAAGTCACCGGCTACGACGATCCTTCGGCTGGCTTGATTGGTCTGAGAAACACGCGTGGCGAGTTATTGCAGACTGATAATCCGCAGCAGCGAGTCGACGTTACTCGTTTCGATTTGCGGTTAGGGGCGCTTATCGAATCAGTCGTTCCGCAGCCGGTGATTCGTCTGGCAGACGGGACACTGCAGCAGAATCGCAATGAGATTCTCGTCCACTTCAATGATGATCCGCTGTTTGTTGAGGACGATGAGGCTGGAAACCCGACTTTACGGTCCGTTGAAAACCCGCGTTTCTATCAATTGCTGCTGACACAGGAGACGGTGCGCACCTCTGACGACGCGTTCTACAAGCCTGATCAGGTTGTGTACGACGAGGCGACAAACACGGCGCGGCTGATTTTCGCGGATGACCTTAATGAATTGGTCGCCGATGCAGATTTGAATGCTGGCGTCGGTTTAGAGGGTGGTACGTTCCGATTAAGAATTGGAACGGCAGTGGATGAACGTGTTGACTTAATTATCCCATTGGATGAGCGCAGTGTTGCGCCGTTGGTGGTGACTGATTTTGGGATCTCGGGTTTGCGTGTGACCTTTCAGTCCGTAGCCGTTGGTGAGGCCAACTCTGGGCGGATGCTCAGGTTTGAGGACTCGGGTGGCGGCGGTTTGAATATTGCGACGGAAGCAGTCGTCGGTGGGCCAGACACCATTGTCGTGGATTTCGGCGGAGCCACTCCGACAATCGCTGATTTGCAAACAGCCATCACGAATGCAGTCCCAACCTTGATCACGATGACAGTGGATGCTGGTGATGATACTCAGCCTCTACCTTCGCGACTAATCGGTGCACCAGCATTGAGTTTGGTTGCTGTTGGTGAGACGCTGGAAACAGCGCTCAATGTCGGTGTGTTTGGCAACAGCGGCACCGATGGTGAGTTGACGAGTATTGTCTATTCCGAGTCCATTGATGCTCAGCCGTTTTTAATTGAGCCAATCGGAGGCGACAATGATTTGGGGCACACCGAAACGGTAAGTCATGTCAACCCAGACTTCGGTCCAGATTTGACTGCGGGTGTCACTGAAATCGCTTACAACTTTCAGGGAATCTTCGCCACCAATGGTGGTGTATCGCACCTGAATCAAATCACAGAAAAAGAAAAGGTTCGGATCCGCGAAGCGCTGAACCTTTGGGCTAGCGAATTAGGGATTCAGTTCCGCGAAACCGCTGACGAGGGCATCACATTTGCCTTCGGTGATGACAACGAGTTGAACGCTGCAGGTGGGATTTTTCCACAAAGCGTTGGTGTTCTGAACGCGAGTGTGCGCGTTGACCCTGCCTTTGCTGTGCCGGCCATGGTTTTCGACCGATCGGCGACACTCGGCACTGATTACGGCGAGGATCTGACTCGTAAAGCGGTCGCCGGAATTGGCTTGCTTATCGGTTTGGAGCGGGCTTCGGATCTTTCCGCCTCAACCATCATGGCGATGAATCCAGGGTTCTTAAATGCAAGTATCAGTGTGCTTGGTGACAATGAGCCCGTCTTCCCGGGCAATACCGATGTCCTTCATGGGCAGTTTGTACATCGCCCGGACAGTGTTGACATTGACCTCTACCGGTTCGAAGTCGATTTGGATGATCCGACTCAAACGGGTACTCTCACTGCCGAAACCTTTGCTGAGCGACTGGCAGATTCGAGTCTCCTCGACACCAGCTTGACTCTTTTCGAAGAAAATACCGCCTCGATCACGACCGATTTCGGCTTGGGGATCGATCTGTCCGTCACCTTCACCTCCCTGCTGAGTGGCCGTCAGGGCAACGGTTCAAGAATTACGTTTGTGCAGACGGACCGTAGCGTTGGCGACACCGAGATTCGCGTACTACGCGCACAGGACGCGTCGGGCGTTGATGTTTCCAATGGGATTCTTGTAGACTTCCCACGCTTGGGAGTGAATGTCACTGAGGTGCTGGCGAGCGATCTTGTCGACGCGATCAACGATGACGCTTTCGCAAGTTCCATTTTCCGGGCGTCTATCCCGGTCGGTGATCCGGCGACCAATATCATCGATGTTGATCTGGGGACCTTCTCTCCGTTGAGGCTCGATGGCGGTGGTTTGACCCGCATCCAAGTTAATGATGACTATTTCGGTGAAGACTCGCGTATTCGAGCCTCGCTTGGCGAAGGGGTCTACTACTTGGGTGTCGCTGCGAGCGGTAACGATCAATACGACCCGACAATCACCGGGAGCGGTTATGGTGGTCGGACACAGGGTGCTTATGATCTGCATCTTAAGTTTGAACCGCAGGTCGATGAGACCGATGTGATTCGTGATCGTGATGGAACGCGAACCGATGTTCCAGGAACCCCGATTGATGCTGACGGGGATGGTGTTCCGGGTGGGGTTCACAACTTCTGGTTCCAAACACGCTCTATGGATCGAATGATCGTTTTCGAGGGTGACGGTTCGACTATCGAAGAAGGTCAGACCATCACAATCATGGGTGGTTCCAACTTCTCTCGCACCTACGAATTTGTTACCAACTTGGCCAATGTCACACCGGGAAATATCGGTGTGCAATATGACCCTGTCGCTGATGCATTAGGCATCGCCAATGCATTGCGATTCGCCATTGAAAATCAGACCTCGGTGACTGGTGTTTCGGCTTTGACGTCGCAGCAGCCTTACCAGGGTCAGGATCGAGCGGTGTTGACGCTTTCCGGGGATCGTAGTGTCTCCCTTTCTGCAGATTTCCAAGGTGTTGACGTACTGGGACGTACCCTTTTCGTCGACAAGAACGCGGGCCCTGCTGCCGATGGAACTCTGGCGCAGCCCTTCAACAATATCGCTAATGCAAGCGTTCCAAACGCATTTGGATCAGCCCACTTTGGCGACATCGTGAGGATTGTTGGTAATGGTGGATTGGACGGCAACCTGCTGACTGAAGAGGATAACTTCAGTTACAAAATCGGAATCGCTGAGGTAGGCGGAAGCTCATTGGAAGACGGTAGTAGCATGAATGTGCCCCATGGTGTGACCACCATGATTGATGCGGGCGCGATCTTCAAACTACGCAATTCTTATATCAACGTCGGTAGTAGTACGACCCAGATTGATCGAAGTGGGGGTGCACTGCAGATTCTTGGATCCCCACGACACGTTCAGTTGAGTCTTTCCGGAGACCCAATTGAAACCGCTCTGATCGGAGATGAGTCAGGCGACGGTGTGAATGGATACGCGGACGGTAGCGTTATCTTTACAAGCATGCGTGATCGTGATGTCGATGCGAATGCATCAGGATTCAGTCCCGAGCCGGCCGCAGGCAACTGGGGTGGCATCATCTATCGCCGCGATGTTGATCGCGCTGAGGGACGCCGTGATCTCGAAGATGACGGTGTTTTCCTGCAGACCGTCAACCATGCAGAAATTCGTTACGGCGGTGGTAGCAACGTTCTGATCGATTCAGTTCAGCAATTGGTCAATCCCGTCCAGATAGTGGACATGCGGCCGACCGTCAGCTTCAACGAAATCAGATTGAGTGCTGACTCAGCAATTAGCGCGGCTCCCAACAGCTTTGAAGAAACCAGTTATCAGGCACCGCAGTTTCAGAAAGGTGGATCATTCACTGCTGACTATGATCGCGTGGGTCCTGACATGTATCAGAACCTGTTGCTGGATAACAGTCTCAATGCCGTATTCATCCGTGTTGCAACTACGCCGGTTGAAGCCCCCAAGGAATTTACAGTCGCGGCCCGGTTCGATGACACCGAATTGGTTCATTACGTTTCTGAAAACCTTGTCGTTGCAGGATCGCCCGGCGGTTCAATCGAAGATGGTGTTGCACCTTCAATGGCGTTGATCTCGGCGCGTCGGTTGTCTGGCGGACCTTTGGGGCCAGTTGCCGTTCCTGCCCCCGATCCCCCAAATCCACCGGTCAGTTATGACTACAAAATGACATTTGTGGATGCCAATGGATTTGAGTCTTTGGCAAGTGCCGATGTGTTTACCTTTACCGTCGCAGATCCCGATTCGGCGATTCAGCTGACGTCGTTGCCCGCAGTGCCGAGCAGCGGTGACTATGTGTCGCGGCGTTTGTACCGATCTGACGCTGGCCTCGACGACTACCGTTTGGTGGGGCGTCTCGATGCTTCTACCGTATTGTTCACCGATGATTCTGCTGGTGGCGATGCAGCGTTGGATCTGTCGCTCGATGGTATTCGGGGACGTGTCGATGCTTCATTGGTCTTGGACCCCGCGGTGATCATGAAGCTCCGTGGTTCACGAATCGAAATGGGTCAAGGCACACAACTGCTCGCCGAAGGTAAATTGCAGAGTCCCATTGTGTTCACCAGTTCTTTGGACGATCGCTTCGGTGCTGGTGGCACCTTTGACACCAACAACGACAATCATCTGGAATCCCCGCCGGCCGAACCTGTTCGTGGGGACTGGGCTGGAATCTATGCCGGCCCAACTTCAAATGTCAGCTTTGATCATGTGCAGTTGTCCTACGCCGGCGGCATCAGTTTGCTGGACGGTGGACTTGCTCGCGGTTTCCTGCCGTTGGAACTTCAGCAGGCCGAGGGACGCATTACAAACTCCCGCTTCGAGTTCAACGATCAAGGGCAGGATGGCGCTGGTCCTGCTGGGCGATTTGGTCGCCTAGCCGTTACTGAATCCACCATCATGGTGCGGGGTTCACAACCGATCATCGTCGGAAACACGTTTGTGGATAACCGTGGGTCCATCATTGATATCGATATTGAATCCATGGGGGGGAATTACCGCCAGGATATCGGTAGGCAGACCGGTGAAATCGACCGTATTAGCGTCCTTGATGACAATTACGGGCCGATGATCCGCTTCAACCGCTACCTGAATGATACGAGCTCGGGTTTGCAACTGTCCGGATTGGAAGTGCGTGCTGGAACGATTACGACAGAAACCACGTTCGATGACACCGATATCGCTCATCTTCTGTTCGATAACATCACGGTCGGAAATTTACACAGTTCAGGTGGGTTGCGTCTGTTGAGTCGCCCCGATGAGAGCCTTGTGGTTAAGTTCATCGGATCAGGATCTCCCAACGCAGCATCCGCAGGTACAGGTATCACCGCTACCGGTTCGTTGGAGGGAATCGATAATCGAATTGGTGGGACCGTTCATGTTGTTGGTATGCCGGGAGCGCCGGTGATTCTGACAAGTATGAATGATGATGGTGTCGGTGCCGGTCTGAAGCCAGACGGTTCCTCATTCACAGATCACGATGGAGACGGTGTTTCTACTCGCGGTGTCGCCAACGACTGGAACGGCATTGTTCTCGACGAGTTCAGTAATGACAGCAACTATGCAGTTGTGCCTGAGTTGGAATTGCTGACTGAAGCCGCACCAGGATTGAATGGCACCGCTGCAAACGCCCAATTTCTGGGTGAACTTGCCAAAGACAACTTGACTGCTGACACGGTTCGCCGACTGGGTTTCGAGATCGACGGTTACCTGAGTGGCAATCATGATATCGATACCTATAGCTTTATCGGATCACCGGGATCAGAGGTGTGGGTTGACGTTGACCGCTCATCGTTCACTCTTGATACAGTCGTTGAGTTGTTGGATGCAGAAGGCAATGTGCTAGCACGAAGTGATAATAGTGCGGATGAAACCAGCGCTACAAATCCAACACCTATCACCGTGTTCAGTCCGGAACTGGAAGGGTTGGCGACTTCATTGCAGGCGTCTGATGAGATATACGTCGAACGTGATTCCTACAACAATCTTGAAGACTTTGGGTCCTTCAATCTCCGTGACGGTGGGCTGCACTTCCCCCTGACCGGTGACCGATCCGATCCAAATTCTCGCAGCGTCTATTTTGTTCGTATTCGCAGTGCTTCTTTGAATCCCGACGACGCTCAAAGTGGATTGACGGGTGGCCAATACCGGATGCAATTGCGATTGACGGAAGAACAGGCATTTCCCGGCAGTTTGGTGCGATTTGCGAATATCAAGTACGCCAATAATGGAATTCGAGTCCAAGGTCTGATGTCGGACTCACCGCTTCTTGCTGAGGTGCAGGAAAATGAGTCAGCTGACATCTTGGCTTTCCCTGCCACGAATGACTTCTTCATTGCAGGCACGCTTGCTGAGGGTCCACAGTACATCGGCAATCTGGTTGATAATCACAATATGGTCATCGGTGTCGGCGGCGAGATTTCGGCTGGTACCGATGTCGATTTGTACAACTTTGAGATCGATTTTGTACCCGGTGGTCCCGGGCTGCAGTCCACAGTTTTTGATGTTGATTTCGCAGACGGGTTCAATCGTCCCGACACCAATGTCAGTATTTTCTTTGACCGTGCAGATGGTAATGCGCTGCCTGAACTGGTGTATTTTGGCAGTGCCAGCAATGTTCTGGATGATCTGGACAGTCCACTTGCCAATGATCCTGCCCTCGAATCGTTGTTGCGTGGTTCAATCGCCAATGGCGATCCGTTCATCGGCCCCGTGTCGTTACCTGAGGGTAATTACTACGTTGCTGTTTCTCAGGATGGGATCTTCCCTGAGTCACTGACGGATGCAGTTCGCGAGCCCATTAATTCAATCCGACGAATCGCTGAGGATCGTATTGGTGCAGATGTCGCCGCTGAAGGCTACAGTACCGCGAATCCACCAGCTGTCCTGCAGCTTTTTGATCCAGCTGTTTTCGTGCCTGCAACCGAGTTTGTGGTCACCACCGATACTGATCTCGGACATGGAAAACCGAACCACTTTGCGGGTGTCGGAACCCCATTTGTTCCACCACCGGCCAATATCATTCACTTTGAACCAGACTTTGTCCTTGCCGGTTTTGATGCACCAGATTTTGTCAGCACGGATCCAGCGACGACTCCTAACGATACGTTGGGCAGTTTTCAGCAGGAAGAATGGTCGCTTGCTGATGAGGACGAAATTGGTGACAGTGTCGTTCGACTTTTTCCTCCTGTTGACATTCTGGGATCTTCCAATACGTCGACCTCAATACCACATGTGTCATTCAATGGTTTTCTGCAAAATGATGCAGCCGACTTCTTTATCCTCGATGTTGCTCTGCCGTCGCGAGTGATTCTTGATGTCGATGGCGGTTGGGATATTGCTGATGGTGTGCCCGATCCCCTGAATCCACCTTTGTTTGGTGGTTCTGTTGATACGAAACTTGTGATTTTACAACCACAGCAGGATCCTGATCTGATTGCAACAGAGTCGTTGCAACGTGTGCCCGTACTTGAACCTTACGATCCGTTTTTCCCCATTGATCTCAGCGGCGATGACGAAGTCAGTTTCAGCGCAGTTGAGGATGGGCGTGCTGGCAGTAACTCGGTATTTGATCCGTTCATCGAGACCTTTTTGTTGCCCGGCAGGTATTGGGTAGGCGTCTTGGGAGAGGACTCGGTTCTGGCCTTCAGTGAGACAGGGGCTACCGCGACGGGTTCTGCAAGTGGTACTTACACGCTGCATGTTTCCATGACTCCAGAGGATCCGCATATCGTTCCTCCCACTCCCCCGGGACCGGGCTCGCAGGTGCTCTCCTACCCAAGGAACGCAACCAATGCGGATTCAACAGTTACAAGTGCACCTTTCGATCTTGCGGGCTATGTAGCTGAGGATCTTCCAACTCTTTACTTGAATCGGTCTTACGAACCAGCGGCCGGCGATGACGCGCGTTTGATTGTGACTAGCAATGAAAATCCTGGTGGAAGTGTTCTGCATACTTTCACGGCTGGGGATTGGGAGCAAGTTCGTCTTTCTCTCGGTGATTTTGCTGGACACACCAACATACAATTGAATATCGATTACGACGCTTCGGGCGGGGTGTCAGCCGCTGAAGGTCTTCGCGTTGATGACATCGTGATTGGTTTCGCTGAACGTGGGGAAGCGGTCTTTGACGCGGCTCGCGGAACGACTTTCCGTGGTGCTCCGACCAGCAATGCTGGCGCGTACCAGTTGGAGCTTCGTCATGGAACCGACTTTGCCACGCGTGCCGGTGTGATCACACTGCAAGATGACTTTGACACGAACGATCGGCAGAATCGAAGTGTTACGCTTGTGGCTCCAGAGCCCGGATCCGTGTCAGATGAAGATGCGTTTGTGCTAGGCGATGGAGCTGTTAATCAGCGTTTTGAATTTGATGTTGCGGGCGATGGGGTGACCTTCGGCAACACTCTCGTGAATATTGCAGGTTTGACAACCTCTGCAGAGGTCGCGGAGGTGATTCGTGCTGCCATCAATTCACAAAGTCTGATCGAGGTCGAAGCTTCTACTTCAGGCGGATTGGATGGCACGGAAGATGGCGGTGGTATCCCGACTGATGCTCGAGTCGCGTTGCACGGTGTTCGCACCGGCAGTTTTGATCCGATCACTTCGGTTGCTGCTGCCCCGGCATTA
Organism: Rhodopirellula sp.; assembly: GCA_002690925.1. GTDB lineage: Bacteria > Planctomycetota > Planctomycetia > Pirellulales > Pirellulaceae > Rubripirellula. Next base: position 9,825 of record NZGD01000302.1, on the reverse strand, counting down.
CTGTCGTTTGACAGTGATGGATCGTTGTTGATCCCCGCTATCCTGCATGATGGACTTGGGGACAGCAATTATGAACGTCTACAGGGCGTTGTGATTGTGGAGCACAATGTGATCAGTGATGTGCGTGGCGTTGGAATCTGGTCTGAGCCTGGTGAGCGTGACACGGTGCCCGCTCATGCTGCTGCTGCTGGTTTTGGTGAGGAAGCGCCGCCTGTCGGCTTGAGCCAGCCGGGGGCAGTGATCAACCTTCCAGAAGAAAATGACAGCGTGCTAGGCGGCTTGGCNCCGGGAATCCTGATTCAGAACAATACGCTGGACAATGCAGAGTTTGCAGGTGTCAAAATCGCTGGCCAGAACCAGCCATGGGTGATTGAGGTTGGTACTGGTAACGATATTCTTGATGATGGACCCGGATTGGGGGGGGCCGATAGAATCTCAATCACTGCTGCTGGCACCACGGTGAACTTTGAGTTCGAGGAGATCGGTGATGGCGATTGGGATCCCGATCTAATCGCCGGTGAATGGGGTGCGGAAACTCAGGGCGGAGATGGATTTAATGCGGGTAATGTCCCCATTTACTTCCGGCATGACGACGACTTCCTCACGCCTGTCTATGCAGGCCGGGCCACGGAGTACAGTTCCATTGAAATGCTGCATTCGATCAGGGAGTCGATTCAGGGCAGTATCCTGATGACCAATGCACTCTCTGAACTGGTCGAACTCACAGTAGGTCCATCTCTGGTCAATCCCGGTGCACCCGCGCTGTACATTGAGGGTGCAGAATCTGTCGGCGTCAGTCTGGTGGGTAGACCTGTTAATCCCGATGATGTTTTATTGGCGTATCAGGCGCCGATCTATGAGGCACCTCAACCGTTTGCCAAAGTGGTGAATAATACTTTCTACGGCGATGATGGCCAAGCTTCACAGTTCCCCGAGGGCTATGAAGAGGATGGTCTGGATGGTCCGCACAGTGCTGCCAGTCTTGGTTTGATCGATCTTGAACCCAATGATTTCATTGGTGGAGCTGTTGAGACAAGAATTGGTGGTAGCCATCGAGCTCCTTACACCGTTCTCACTACGCTGGGCGACAATGCGGGTCCTAGCGATCTGCAATCTGCAGGTGATGTCGATTTCTATCGTGTCTACCTCAATGTGGGTGATCGTCTGATTGCTGATATTGACACCGTTGCAGGTGGTCCTGACACCGTGATGAGGTTGTTTGACGAAGCCGGTATTCCACAGGCTTTCGAAGATCAAGCTGGGGAGCTGGTAACGATCAGCGATAATGACATTGCCCCGGATTATCTTGATCCATCTGACCCGACTGATTACCAGAATCTTCTGTCCGATCCAACGAATGAGAGAGACTCTTTCATTGATTTCGTTGCGGACAAAGCAGGTATCTACTACGTGGGTGTAAGTTCGGTTGGCAATGAAAACTACGATACCCGAACGCTGTCGGGACGCGTTTCCGGAGCAGACGTTGGAACGGGCACTTACCGAATTACGCTCGAAGCGTTGGCGGCCCGTTCTTTCGTAATGTCTCTTGGGAATGCCTCCGGTCAGGCACTTAACGGTACCACCTTCACCGTGACGCAAATTGAGGACATTCCGGACGGATTCCCTCAGATAGCTGGCGCGGGTCCTGACAATCGGGTGACCTTCACGTTCGGCGGTATCAATGCAACCAACGATCGCATTCCAGATGTCATGAAGTTGATTGAAGGGCAGATCAATGCATTTGTTGGTACACCGTTTGGAGTGCAGCCAATTCTGCCGAATATTGATTACACCACTTACTTCGATTCGGCGGTGAGCCCTCTGGGGGCTATCCTGCCAGGTTCAGCTCAGGCTTTGGGTGGAGCTTCTGGTGCGAACGTCGGATTGGTAGCCAGCCCTGTTGCAACTGATGACAGCACTGGTGGCTTCGGTCATATTCCATCAGGTAACGCGGGTGCCGAAATCTTCACGGCAGCCTCTGGCTCGACAGAGCAATGGGTGTTTATAGAAAATGTTGCGAAGATAGAGCTGAGTCCTGAGGCGATTGCAGCTGGATTGCAGCTGACGCCGATTGACGATGGTGACGATGATCTTGTTGTTGAAGATGACGTGGACCAACTGATCAAGGAGACAGGTCTGCTGATCACTGCTGGGGCGAGCCCCACGGCGTTGAACAATGTGTTCCTGAATCTCGATGACAGCCTCGTTGAGGTTGCCAGTAAACCGCAAGAGGTGATCGTTGTTGGAAATGTCTTCCAGTACGCCGAGGGGCCTGTCATCGGACAGTTCCCGAACTCCACTGGCGCGAATGGTAATGATGATTTCAACATCACTTTGGGAACGGAGGAGCCCGCGTTGGCCTACCCCGAGGCAAACAACTTCCAGCCAGCCGAAGGTGCAAGGCTAATTGATTCTTCTGTGAATTCAGTTGTTGAGCGAAGTTCGGTGGTTCTGCTGAAAAACTCAATTGGATTGTCGCCTAGCAACATTGTGGCTCCGACTCATGACGTTGGTGGTGTGCTTCGGGCAGATAATCCTGACTATGCACCTCCTGGTGGAATCGGCGGTTCAGTTTTCAAGGACCGCGGTTCTACAGAGTTGGCGGACTTCAATGGCCCCATCGCGATTGCCGAGACGGCGAGGGACAACGATGCAGAAGGTATTGATGCTGACCCTGCCGTTGGGTTCATCAATCTAAAGGACGGCGTCTATCGAGAGTTCAGGGTGCAACTCCGAGACAACGGTGATTCTTCCGACCCGTTCACCGGTATCGGAGTCGACGATAACACGGTCGTTGTTCCAGAAATTCCAGGGCTTCGTGAATCAGGTGCCAATATCACGCTGATTGAAAACGATGAGTTACTTCAGGAAGGTGTCGATTATACGTTCAACTACGATTCGACCCGGAACTTGATCACGCTGACACCGCTTGCTGGCGTCTGGCAGAATGACCGATCATACCGAATTGAAATCAACAATGAAGATCGCGATGTGCTGATTGCTCCTTCCAGCAATGTCATTCAGGATGGCGATCAGATGGAAGTCATCGATAGCAATGGCGGCCAAATCGTGTTTGAGTTTGAGGCCGGCTATTCGCTCCTGTTGCCCGAGCCAATCACCTTGGTGGTGCCGCAAGCGGGAACTGATATCGGTGGCGTCACGGATGGTGACTTCTTCCAACTCAATGATGGTGTGAATCCAGCTCTTGTCTTTGAATTCAACGACCCCGGTGATTCAACCTTGCCGGGTGCTGTGCCGATTGAATTGCCGGCGACATCAACACCAGAGAATGAGGCAGACAAACAGGTTTTCCTTGAGGGAATTGCCGCGTCCATTCGGGCCGCTATCCAAAATGAAGTTGACAATGGCCTGTTGGACCTTGATGTAGCCGGCGATGGGGTTCGCATCGTCTTGGGAGCCGAACCAGGCGCAACCGCGTCAACAGAAAATACTGGCATGCAGCAATTGCCGAGAACCCTTGCACTGCGGGTCCCGACTCAAGGTGTCAATGCCCTGGGTGGAATTGTTGACGGTGATACATTCCAGATCGATTCAGGTGGCGGACCTGTCACCTTTGAATTCGACACCGGTAATGGCATTGCCTCTCCATTGAATCAGATGGTTTCCGTGGTCGATGGTGATACGGCAGTCAATACTGCCATTGCAATCAAGACTGCAATTGACAATGCGGGAATGGGATTGAATTCATCGATCGAGGATGACGGATTATCTGTCTACTTGAATCTTCCACTTGATGGAGCCGCCTCCGTTGAGCAGGGGCAATTGGCATTGGTAGGCTTGAGTCGACCTGCTCTTGATGAAGAGGAAATAATTATCACCCCATCTGATGGAATCTCAGATCCTGTGATCTTCGAGATTAATCGGACTGACGAGCGTGATGGCTTGGGGAATGAAATCAATCCGGGAATTGGCGATGGGGTCACTGCGCCAAATATTGCCATTGATCTGAATCGTGCAACAACGGGGGATGACTTTGCTGCATTGGTGGCGAATGCAATCCAGGGGCTTAACCCGGTCGCAGGATTGAATCCTGCTGAGGTGGAAGTGATTTCTGGTGGTGTACTTCAGGTGGGTGGTGAAGAAGGGCTTGGACTTGCTGTCGAAGCCAACTCCATCGAGGTCACTGGGGCTCCATCAGTCAGTGGCCCGTCCACTGTTGAAGTTGCCGGTCCACTGCTGCTGGGTCTTCCGCTGGTTGGCGGTGCGGGTATCCTTGACGGAAGCGTGATGGTACTGACTGCTGACAACGGCGATGAAGTGATCTTTGAGTTCAATCTCAATGGATCCGGCGTCGTGATTCCAACAGCAGTACCAGTTCCTTACAACCAAAACGATTTGGTTGACACGGTTGCCAGCAATCTTGCATTGGTTATCAATGGAGTTGCCAATCTTGGCATTACAGCAACCAACCTTCCGGGCGGTGAAGTTTCCTTCGGGCGAATTAGCGAGTCACGTGTCAATATCGAGGGGATCTTTGATCCGCTTGGAACAGGGATTTCTGCTCCGGGGCTCAACGGAGCCGAGTTGAAACGTGGAATCGTTAATGATGGTGAAATTCTGGTAATCAGCCAGGGTGCGATCAGCGTTAGTTACGAGTTCGAGGCGGTGGCTGCTGGCGGCGGCGTCACGACTGGTAATGTTGCTGTGCCATTCACAGCAGACAGCACGCCCGGCCAGGTGGCGCTTGCTCTTACTTCAGCGATCAATAATAACAAGCTGGGACTTTCAGTAGAGGCAGTTGCTGAGCTTGATCCAGCGACCGGACTGGCGAATGGCAAGGTCTTGCTGAATGATAAGCCCGGCACAGTTGTTGATATTTCTGCTGCTCCAACTCTCGAAAAATCTGGTGTTCCCGGCGGCGCGACTGCGATCAGCTACTCACCTTTGTTCGGAACGAACGAGATCAAGCTGGCGATGATCGAAGCCATCAACTCGGTGAACCAACCGGATGAGCCTGCCGTGACTTCATTGTCGGCAGAAGATCGCGGTGGTGACACCTTCTTCGTGTCCAATGCGTCGCTCTTCCGAGGTGTGGCGGGATCAGGTGGCATCGTGGCGAACTTCTCATTGCCAGGCGTGCAGGACATCGCGGGGAATAAACTGGAAGCGAATCGTCCTGACTTCTCGACTCGCTTCACCATACTGATGCCAACAGCAAAATTGGATTTTGGTGACGCGCCTGATCCTGTGAATTTGGTCAATGGACGCTATCCAACCAAATTGGTGAACAACGGACCTCGGCACGTTGTAGGAAATGGTCCACTGCTTGGCGACAAGATTGACGCCAATCTGGATGGATTGCCAGGCATCACTGCGAATCGTGATGATGTTGCGATCGCGGTTCAGCATGATAGCGTGAACTTATTCTCAACTGCTCTCTCGGATGGAGGCGCCGCAATCACGATCACGACTCCTGCTGGTTCGGACCCAGATCTCTGGGATGGGGATACATTTACCCTTGATCTGGGAACGGCTCAAGCGACGTTTGAGTATGATGTACTGACGGACAATTCAGGTGCCTTTGATGAGGACAATTACGCGATTCGACCCGTGATCAGTGATTCAGCACTCTCGATTGCAGAGGCAATCCAGGTTGCTATCGCCGAGGCAACGGCTGAAAGTAATTTCAAATTCAATCCAGCTTCTGTTGTGATTTCGGGAGATGCGTTGTCGGCAACTGTCAACGTGAGTGCAGACGATGAAGATGGTGTTAGCTTTATCAGTGATTTTAACCCTCTTGGGGTATTGAATCACGGTATCTATTTGCCAATCGAAGTGGACGTTACGGGGGCGGGAGTCCTTGAAGGTTGGATCGACTTCAATGCAGACGGTGACTGGGATGATCCTGGTGAGCAAATCTTGCCGATGGTGTTTGACCCAGCGACACAGGCTCTGCGGGACCAGTTGTTGCCTGTCAACGAAACTGGGGCTGTTTCGAATATCTTTGCCGATACTGGTGGGACGAGTACCCGAATATTCAATATCGTGGTTCCACCAACGACCCCAATTCCTCCTTCAGCCTTGACGACTTATGCAAGGTTCCGGGTTTCGAAAGAGGGTGGACTTGGACCTGATGGACTTTCACTCAGTGGCGAAGTCGAGGATTACTCAATTCGATTACTACCGGGCTTGCCGCCGGAAATCCAGAATCCCGAAGTCCTGTACGATCACGTCAATCTTGCTGAAGATGCTTTCTTCGTTGCAGATGGAGTTGGTGGCAACCCTGCGGGGCTGCTTGATGGAATTAACGTCAGTGATCCAGACGGGGTTGCGATTTACGTGGGTGATCGTTTTACGGATGAAATGCTGCAGGTTGATCCGGACGGACCGAGTGGGCCGATTTCTCCTGTCGATGCAGGCATTCTCAATATGAATGCTGACGGCACGTTTGATTTCCAGCCAGAGCCCGATTTCAATGGCGCCGTGACGTTCACCGTTCGTGTCGTTGACCAACCGGCCGACCCCGCATTGCAATTAGTAAATTCGACCCCGCTTACTGTCACTCTTGATGTGTCGGCGGTCAATGACGCTCCTGTGGCAATCAACCCTCCGGTTGTGGTTGCAAGAGAAATCAATGAGGACGAAGTAGCAGTATTTAATATTACTGATGTTGATCCAGCTCAATCTCTTATCGACGGCAAGTACCTACCCGGTAACAGTACGTCCGTCGATGAGATGAACCAGCCGATGAAAATCCTCGAGGCGGGAACACTTACAGGTTCGGTCTATCTTTCAGAACAGGGCGGTAATGTTACCGTTTCTGCTGATGGTTCGACCATTACGTATACGCCACCGGAAAACTACAACGGTAATGTAGCGCCCGGGAATGACTCGTTCACTTATGTCGTGATTGATGAGCCGGGTGCTGGCTTTACCGCGCAGCAGTCTGCGGATGTGGGAACGGTGAATATCACGTTTGTTGCCGTCAATGACCCGCCTGTGGCCGTCGACGACAGTTACAACGCTACGGAAAATGAGGATCTGGTGATCCCGCTCACTGGCAATGTGGGTGGTGTCGATGGAATCTTCAATAACGATAGTGGTGGACCCAGCGATGAGGATCAAAGCCTAGCCTTGAGGTCGACCGATTTCCCTCAGGTCACATCGCAGGGCGGCACGGTCGTTTACGATGCCGTGAGTGAACTGTTGACTTACTCACCAGCGCCGAACTTCAGCGGGATAGACACGTTCACTTACACGGCTGTTGATGGCTCTGGCAGCGAATCGGAATTGCCCGCAACGGTAACGATCACTGTGGCTGGGGTTGATGACAGTCCTGTCTTCCTTGGTGTTGATGGCCAAGCTGGCGTCTCAGCGATCACGCGTGATGAGGCAAAGATTGGCGGCGAGACTGTCACCTACGACTTGAATACCTGGTTCATTGATCCAGAAGGTGCATCCTTGACGTACACCTCCAGCACGAATCCAAATCCAACATCACTGTTCACGCACGAGATCACAGCGAATGTCCTGACACTGGAACTGGCGGCATTCGAGAATGGCGCGGCAAACTTGTTGGTGACCGCAGATGATGGTTCCACAGGAACAACAGCAACCATACTGGTAACTCTTAATGATACACCTGATGGACCGTTGGTAATCACCTCGCAGAATCCTTTTCCTGTGGTCGGAGATGAAGATACGCTGGTGACTCAGGATCTGTCCTTTGTGTTCAGTGATCCCGATGGCGATTCGATGGTTTATCATGTGACCGAATTGGGAGCCTTGATCAATCCAACCGTGAGCCAGATTTTGGATCACGAGTTGGTACAAGCGATCGACTTTGCAGGCGATGAAATGACAATCACCCTGCAGCCAAATCAGCATGGTTCGGTGAATTTCAGACTGGAAGCAGATGATCAGGATTCTGCAACGCCAAACGCAGGACATGAGTTCCTGCTGACTGTTAACAGTGAGCCAGACTTCCCCGTTGCGGTTGACGACGGTTATGTCGTGCCAATTGGCTCGGCACTGCAAGTTACGAATGTGAGTGAAGCACTTCTGGGGAATGACTATGACCCTGATGGTGACGAGATCAGTTTCAACCTGGTGGTAGTCGATCCAACGGAAGGCACGGTTGCGGTCAACACTGATGGAACCTTCACGTATACCAACAATCAGGGCACGATCGGCGGAACAGACACCTTCACTTACAACATCGTGGACAGCACTAGCAAAGAGAGTAATGTTGCAACAGTAACCATTACCTTTGAAGCTTCGGCTTATCAGAACCCGACTCCGGGTTTGCGGGATGATGTGAATGCCGATGGTTTTGTGACCGCTTTGGATGCTTTGCGAATCATTAACTTCCTTTCAGTTCAAGGAAGTCCGAACGTCCCAGTCAGCGTGATTGGTTCAGCACCACCGGACTATCTTGATACCACTGGAAACGGTGCGGTGAGTTCCTTGGATGCTCTTTCAGTGTTGAACACTCTGGCACTCCAGGGTGGAAGCGGTGAGGGAGAGTTTGCGGCTCAGAATCCTGCCGGACTTGGTGTGACCTCAAGCTTTGTTGCGGCTAGCCGCAGCGGTTTGCCGGTGCGGGACATGCAGCTTGCAAACAGCCTCGAAGTTGCATCGCCGTTGGATCAACTGTTGGCTAATGGCCTGAACTTGAACACAGCGGCACTCGAGTCAGCAGTTCAAGGAATGGAAGAGACGGATTCAGGTGAAGCAGCATCGGCCGACAGCGTAGATCAGGTGTTGTCCTCTGTTCTCGATGAAATCGACATGGGTTTGACGGTTCAATAGGGATTACGAGGCGGCCGATTGTGTTCACACAGCAATTTGCCCTTGTCTCGAGTCAACCAAAAGCAAACGACGAAAAAATGCGGCAGGCAACCTTAGTTGTCTGCCGTTTTTTTATTGCTGGAGAACGATGGGGCGTCTTTTGGCTGTGAACAATTGATTCGCGGTGCCAGTTTTATGTGGCCTGGTCCAAACCTAGCAGGTGCGGATATAGCTGCCCGATCACCAATTGCTGTTGCTGTTCTCAGATTTTGGCATCCTTGATTCAAGAAAAAACCGCTCTTTTTTCCAAGATTTGCTGATAAAAGCTGACGCGCAAACTAAATTAGTTGCCACCAGATTGCGCCGATTTTGTCGGTCATTCTGGAAATCGCTTTTTTATCATTTTTATTGATTTTGTCGTATTCTTTGGCACTCTTTTCAGGTGATCCTCCCCATGAGCAAAAGACGCAACTCTCGCAAACGCAGTCTTTTAGCATCCTCTCGCCAACTTCGGCATGAAGCACTGGAGCGCCGCGAACTGTTAGCCGCAGAGTTTGCGGGTGCACTGGCGCCAGGTTCGTCATTCGATTGGTCAAATGGTTCCGGTGATATCAATGTGGGCGGGCAGAGATGGACAAATCCTGTGGGAGGGCCAAGTCCGAATATTGGCGATCCAGCCACGGTCACTTGGGGGATTGTCCCCGACGGAACGCTCAATCGTGATGGCGATGCCAGCAATTTGGTCGCGTTTCTGAATGGTATCTACGGCGACAATGGATCAACAACGATTGCAGGCCATTCATGGTTCCCGTTGGTCAGTGCAGCCTACCAAGAGTGGTCGCAGTTGACCGGACTCAATCTGGAATACGAACCTAATGATGATGGAGTGCAGCAGTCCAATTCAACTGCTTCTCGTGGTGTCTCGGGCGTTAGGCCAGATATCCGAATCTTTGGGGCTGCTATTGATGGGAACAGTGGCACTCTCGCATTCAACTTTTTCCCAAACGCGGGAGGGCAATCTGGAACGGATGGTGACATGCAGATTGACACCACTGACAATTTTTATCAGAACCG
>NZGD01000301.1 GCA_002690925.1 Rhodopirellula sp. | reverse complement strand
TGGAGGGTATGTGCTTTGTGTTTCCACAGAGGTCTCTCCACAGAAGTACTCCAAATCATTAGGATCCTTATCGATGGCTTCAGCTGGGTAGAAGTCCTTGTTGACTTCTTCAACAAAGGGAAGGGTGTACTTTCGTTCTGGATTGTCTGGAAGTGCATCATAGTCCACTTTGGATTGGTGGAAGTCGTGGACGACATTTTCCATATCGCCTTGACCAAAGTGCTCTATGTCCAGTTGCTGGAGCTGGTCACGACGATGAAGCTGCTGTGCCACTCGATGGTATGGGCAATGGTAGATGTCTCTGGGGTTGAGAGATTGTCTCTCGAAGCGCAGAAACATCCTGGGTATCGGCATTTTGCGCAACAGCCAGTCATTGTAAGACTTGAGTCGTTGGCTGATGGCATCCGATTGCTTGTTAGACTCAGGTTGATCTGCATGAGCTTCAGACCAGTAGCCTTTGCGCTTGAGGTGGTTCATGTCTGCTTCGTATTGTTCGAGGCAGATTTGTAGACCACGTTGCCATGTTGGGCTACTGTTTGGCGCTTCTTCCCAGTCTTTGTAGCGTTTCTTCGCTGAGAGGAACTCATTCTCGACATCCAGATCCATGGTTAGGGCGTTGGTGTCTTGAATGTTCTTACAAAGACGGATTGGGTGCAGATAGTGTGGTGAGAATCTGGCACGCTTAAATGCAGCATTTAGAGCCAGCTCCGAAGGTGGGAGTGGTTCTGGTTGCCCTTGTGGACATGCTGCCACTGCCTCCTGCCATCTTTGGATGAGCTGATTAGGAGTGGCGTGGTGAACAGGGCCTCCACAGATTCCTGGTGGATTTCGTGATCCGTCCTGTCTTGCATGTCCTATTATTGCGTTGACAAATTCGTATTCGAGAGCGGTGATTTGGCCACGTCTGATCTGAGGATCGCTCAGGTTGCCCTTCTTTGCGAGACCTCTGTCGACAAGTTGTTGGCCTGTTTTGCTCTCTTTGCATGAGCATAGGATCTTGCCAAGGATACGGCTCACTTTCTTGTCCAGCTTTTTGTGGTTGTAGATGGAGGAGATATGAGAGCCTGAGAGATTGTTGGTGGTGTACGGACTCGTGGTACCGTCGAAGGTGGCACGAGTGTAATGCACCTTGGAGATGACGTGTTTCAAGCTGGTGGTCTTCACGTAAAGAAGGACCAAGAGCTTGATGACACTCATACCTCCGGATGACAAGATCGGGTGGAACATGGTTTCTAACTCCTGGCGTATATTGCGTTGGTCGTCAGAGTCCATTTTGCAGTATGCTATGATCGCTGCTTCCGACCTGTGGTGCCATGAGGGGGTGAATAGGAGCTTGGAGGCATGGTGGAGCCTGGACTTCAGCTTTTTCACCTTCTCTTGAAGTGCATCAAGGCTTGGCCATGTCCACTTTCGGTCTTCAAAAAGACAAACATCGGGAGGAGAGGCAGGTCCATACACTGGCGCAGCAAGTGTGCTGCTGGGAGGATCAGGTACCTCTCGTGATGGTAGGTCAATGTCGTTGAGAGTGCGTCGTTTGAGATTCGTCCAATCTCTGAGAAAGTTATGACACACAAAGCAACATACTTGGTGCCCGTTGAGTGGGACTGCTTGGCAGTAAGAACACTCTTGGACTGGTCCTAAGGACGTAGGTGTTCCTTCTGGTCTCATCCAGAACAGTATGTGATTGTCCTTGGATGAGGAGTCAAGGCTGGAGCCTTGGATTGGAGATGGGCCGCATCCAGGGGTTGGATCAAACCAGATCTTGTTGATCTCATCCAGTCTGATTCCTGTACCTTCTGGATTGGGGTCGATTGTGGGACTGTCCTCTTGGTGTAAGGGGCGGTCCCATATGAGAGTGCGGCCGACTCCTTCTCTTAGGTACAGATGCTCGAACTTGACTTGGTACCACTTGTTCGTGGTGTGGTTGTCAGAACTCAAGTCATGTTGAGACTCTGCTGCTGGCATGTCGATCTGAACGATGAAAGGTTTGCACATTTCATCTTCATCGAGCCTGAGAAGAGGGGTCGAGGGACAGTGGATTTGATCCGCCTCTTTGTACGAAGCTCGAATACGTTCCTGCTCGAACCAGCTGGCATTGTCGAAGGCTTGCAAATGTGTCCTCTTGCGTTTACATCTTGCGATGATCCTGTGCGAAGGGGTCATTCTTTGCAGCTTCTGGCTTCTCTTGACATTTTCCTGGGAAGGGAAGATGGAAGAGGCCTGGAAATACATTTGTGAGTCTTTGACTCCTAGTCTCTCTTTGCGCACTTCACGATCAGGTGAGAACAGTGATATGATGTCAGAGCTGTTCATGCGTACAAAGAGAGCAACTGGTAGAGTGTGTCTTGGCATCTGGGTTACTCCTGAGCATAGTGCTAGAGGGCGGAGCTGCCCATGGTGACCGTATCGCAGGGTGTTGATCTTGCGCACGGCTACGCATATGATGCTGGAGACACGTCCCTGTTGCCTGTGGCGAACTGTGCTGTCTGTGAGGAATTGCAGGCAGACGTCGGCATTGTTTTGCTTGAGCGTCTGAACCATTCCTCCTGGCTCATGCAAAGCCCATTTAGACAGCTGTGCGTGGGACCATCCGAGCCGGTAGACTAGCTCCCTGTGGAGGTCACCTGTCAGAATCCCTCCGTCGACAATCCTGGAGTCATCCAGGTAGTTCTGGATTAATCGGTGACGGATGGGGCAGAAGTGTCCATCTGCGTCGAGTTCCATGCCTTCGCTGTTGAAGCATTCCTCCAAGATGTGTCGAGGAGGAGATCTGAAACTCTCTTTTTGGCTAGGGGTGAATGTGAGTTGGCCTGTGCTGAGGATCTCATTCACCAGTGTTGTGACTTGTGTCACGACCTGTGCACTTGTGAGTTCATGGAACCGAGATGGCTCCATGCAACAGCCTGTGGGCTGGTTGTCATAGTCCATGGAGTGAGGTGCTTTGACTCCTGAACAGCTTGACCATTCTTCGAAGTCAACTTCGTGCCTGGTATGCCCTGTTGGGGCTGGCACCCACTCAAAGTGCAATTTGAATTGCTTTTCCTTCTTTGTGAATTCTTCGACCCATTTGGGTGAAGTGCAAAACCAACTGACACACGCTGCTCCGCCGTCTTGACAGCTAGCACTGGAGTCGCGTATGTAGGTATGTGCGTACTTGACTCGATTCTCACAGAGCCCTGAGAAGTGACCGTTCCTACGCACGTCTGCTCGGTAGAGAGACTTGAAGCATGTGGGTGGAGTCGGTCGATCTGAGCCTGGAGGTCTTTGCAACATGTCCTGTTCGAAGACAGCATCGAGTTGAGATAACTCGGTGTGTGGGCTAGTATAGACTGTTGCTGCAAAGCGAAAGGATTTGGGTATGGTAGGGACTTCGACGTTGAACTCTGCTTCGTCCTTGGCGTTGAGGAAGATGCCAATTTTGATGCCGGAGTCGAGTTCTGGCCGAACAGTGGATCCGCAGCTTAAGAGCTGTTGGTGAGGTCCACCGTTGCCTACTATCAAACCTCTCTCTCCTGGTGTTTGGTTTGCCAACGGGTAGTACTTGGTACAGCTTGATCGTTGACCGTCTGGGTTGTATTGATCCGAGTGAGGTTCAACTGTTGAGTGGTCTACTTGCTCACTGGGTTCAATACCGTATTGCTCAGGGTCCATGACTCTGACTCGAGTTCCTTCTGTTGGTTTGTGCAGGTGTGAAGCTCTGGCGATGTCTTCATCGTTTTGTGATGATGCTGCACGATGGATTGTCGATACAGCCTGCTCAACTTGAGTCATGACGTCAGATGCAAGTCGTTGATGTAAGGGCTTGCGGATCTGTGATTCCTTGACTTTGCAGAGAAACTCAAGGAAGTTCTGGTCTTTGACGTAGCATGCGATGTGCTTTGTGAAGTAGACACAAGACAACACGCAGCATGTGTTTGTAATGACTCTGTTGGCAGCATCTTCGGAGTAGGTAGGATGTTGTTTATCGTACCTGTCCACTGTCTCCAGAAATGGAGAGGTGTCGACAATCGACATCCCTGATTGGAACATGACATTCTCGCACTCAGACGCCATGGTGGAGAAGTTCTCGTGGAGTTCCCATAGTGTACTGGTTCCCATTCCCATGAGGATCTGATACCCTCCCAAGTAGGATGGTTTGGCGAGAGCCTTGTGCTCGAGGATGATCTTGTCGCGGAGCTTGGCGTTCAGTTCTAGGACTTGAGTCCAGAACTTCTTGCCTTGGTCTCCTAGCAATGACGCGTGCATGTTTGCCTTCTTTCCCAACCATACCTGTTCAGGCATCTCTGGAGGGTTGGAAGTAATGCAGTTGCCAAATGCCTCCTTGATGATGGCCCTCCGGATCTTTGTAGGGTCCACGGAGGCCTCGTCGGAGAGCATAGCTTCACACTCTGGGTGGCTATCGAATGTTATTGAGTTTCCACTCATGTAAATGAGCTGATGGAAGTGATGGTGAAGGTCGGGGTATTTGCCATCTTTGTTATTGGACATCTTGCGAAGGAATATATCTGCCTCTTGGGACAGTGCGCAGCCTCTACCCCACCAGTGCACTTCGGAGAAGCTTTGCTTGTGGGACTCGGGCGTGGCCCTTTGTGGATCCCACTTGCCAGCACTGGTGGATGCTGGTGGTGCGCTTGCTTCGAAGTGTGCTGTGCATTGGTGTTGTATGCTGAGGGCTTGAGCTGAAGTGGCGTTCTTAGAGGTGAGACCTCCAAAACCTGCCTTCGGCGGCGATGGTAGCTGCTCATTCCATTGCTTCTGGGCCCAAGTGCTGTCGGAGAATGCCAACAGTTGAGAGAACTGTTGATTTACCGCTGTGGGCACTATTGGTGTAGTGGCAACGAGTTGCTCAAAGATGGTTCCTGGTGCTAGCCCTGTAGCCTTGCATAAGCTCTCAAGCACACTGGGCTGTGGTGGATCTTGGATCCTTTCAGCGTTAGGTAGATCTGGATGGTTGGGATCCAAGATGCTCTGCGCACAGTCTATTGCTATTCGCATAGATTCCCATGACATGAGCTTGTCTCGGAACCCTTTGTACTGACCTAGTCGGATGTGAGTCTCTGCTGCGATGGTTGCCCACACGTCAGGAGACATTGTTGAGTAGGGACTAGGCAGTTGCGTGTGTTGCATGCCTGGGAAAGCAATAGGCATTTCGGCATTGTGCTTCGCCATCTCGACAAACCATGTTACGAAATGCTTGATCAAGAGAGGTTTGCTGTTGTTGCTGTTGTACAACTCCCTGATCTCATTCGTGTAGTATGCTTCCCACATGTACGCAAGCTTCTGTTTGTGGGAGGCAATGTGCTGGATTTCACGGAATAGGCTTGAGATATCAGGCTCTATCCATGGATCGCTGTCGAAGTTTTTCTGCCACTCTTTCTGCAGGGTCTCTTTTGCATCGAGATGCCCTTTGCTCTGTCCCAAAGATGGTGCCTTGTCGGGCGCACCAGATACCTTGTATGGTCGCTGATGTGGGAGGAACTTATGGGACTCAAGTGGCGAGGGAGGCCCTTCTGTTCGGGCGTTCCTTCTATTGCGAGAACCTGAGTTCTTTGCAATTGGTTGACCTTCAGTGGCCTGTTCAATGATTTTCCAGGACTGACTGAAGATTGGTGTTGGAGGATTTTTCCATTTTCTGATGCTATGGACAAATCCTTTCGGGTCATCTATGATGTCCACGCATTGTGCGTCGGATTCATTCCATTTGATGAATGTCCGGATGGCATCAAGGATACCGCTTCCGTGCTCAGAGCTAATGCTAGCATTGCTGAGCAAACGGCCGATCTTAGAGCATATGTCTGCTGATGCAGACATAATCCTCTCAGCTACTTCGCTCCAGCCTGTGCCAATTGGATTGGGGCTGACATGGAACCTTGGGTTCTGGCTGGCCTGTGCTTTGGCATGGTATGAGCTTGGAGCTTCACTTGGAGGTGCTTTGACCGGTGGGCCACCTGGTGGAGGAGGTGGTGCTCTTGCCTGTTGGGCATTGGGAGTCTGTGGTGTCTGCACCATTGATGATGCGGATGCGCAGTTTGGCACCGGTGATGGTGGCTCTCCTGCTTTGGGTCCAGAGGGCGTAGCTTGTTGTGCCGCGTGATCCCTTCTGTGCCAGCGTTCTGGTTTACCCGCTCCAGATGGTACTGATGTTGCAGTATTGTGATCTGGGGGTGGGTTGACTCCTGTTGTACCTGCTGAGGCTTGTAGCTTTGGGCTGTCGTAGACCTCAAACAAGTTGGGTGATTGGTCCTCCAGTCCTGCTGCATGTTGCATGGAGCAGAAGAGGGGAGCCGTGTGCTTACCTCGGAATCGTGGATAGACAGCGTTGAGTTCGATGCATACTCTGGAAGCATCATAGCCGTCTGGTGCAACATTCCTGGTGCATCCTTTGGCGCAGCATCTTGAGGCGGTGACCGTAGGAATTTGCGCTGGATCCCAAGTGGAGGGATCTGCATTTGGATAGTCGGTGTAGAAAGTATCCAGGTTGAACCATGTAGGGATTCTATCTGGGTACTGGCATTGTCCTTTCTTGGTATATGGGATTGCCGCTCTATGAGGTGGGAAGCGTAAGATCCCATGTCCGTCAGTCGAGGGCTTTTCCAATGTTGGGTGTGCCCTTGGGGCCACTGGATGCAGGTGCTTCCCTTTGAGGGAGGCGACCAAGTCAATGTCCGATTTGTCGGAGCTAAGGGCTTTGTGTCGAAGCTTGTAAATNGGGTCCTCGTGGACAAAGTCCGCCGAGGGTGACACATNGCTCGCTGGAATTTCTCTTTCTGTTAAGAGAATTGGTGCGCCTCTGATTGGCGTTGTTGTGTCCTTAGCCTGAGGTGATTTAAGGCAGTGGACAATTGCTTGCACGCAACTTTGGAGAACTGCGGGTGCCACCGACCACGGGTTCTTTTTGTATTCACTTAGTTCTCCTGTGCGCTTGGCTTCAGCATTTCTTTGTCGTTGTATGATGTTATTGGACTTCCTGGCGATGTCTGCATGAGGGGCTAGGTTATTGTTTAACCATGTTTGCGCCTTCTCCTTGCGGTCGTAGCATCGCCAGGTCTGAGTACGGTAGTCGTACTGACAAAGCTGAGCTTTGTATAACAACATCTTTTTGACCTTCCATGCCGTGACATCAATCCACTTCTCGGCATTGTGGCCGCTCTCGGAGGGGATTGTTGTGTACTTCCCTTTTCTGGCTTTGGAGTCTCCATTGCGAGTCATCATGTCGTGGTAGTCTTCCCATCTCTTGTTGACATTGGAGATGCGGAAGCCTTCTTCCCACCATCGCCCTGGACCTCCTTCGATTAAAGGCTTGTCTGCGAACTCCCACTCTTCTTCTCCCATCCATTCACGGAAGGATGAGGTAGGGATGATGGAGTTCTGGGTCCAGTGGTCAAGACATGATTCGTGCACGATGACTGAGCATCCAAGTGTGGATAGGCCTTGGTCATCGAGCAGTATCGCATAAAATAGGGCATCGTGGTTGGTCCACTCAGTAGGCATGGCCTCTGGGTTGGGTGCCATTACTTTGCGCCAATTTGTGTTGGAGTCTTGAAAGTCATAGTTGCCTCCGATGAGGCCTCTTGCCCATTTGATAGGGAATGGCATGCATTCTTGGTCGGAGATTGTACTGTCGTAGTAGCTACATGGTAGCCACACGTATGACGTGAAGATTTCAATTGGAGAGAAATCTTCCTCCAGTCTTCGCCTTTGGTTAAGGCTTGCAGGCCATTCTACGTCTTGGACGGAGCCTGCTTCTTCTCCCTCTCTTGGGATGAAGGTAGATGAGAACTTCTCGCCTGCGAGCTTGTTATCTCCGTGTTCAGGCACTTCGGGTCTCATCGGAAACTTCTTGCTGGCAACTTGTGTGTATGGAGCTCTGTGACATTGGATTTTGATCCTGTCGCATTCATGCATTGCCGGCAAGAATTGACTGACTTCGTATGGGTTCACGTGAGCGTAGAGGTCAGTCCAGTACTTTGGCTTGGAAAACGCGGGGACTTGTTTGTCTGTTCCGTGTTTTCTTTGTTCCTTTTCTGTTAGGGCAGACGAGGACACTGTCCTGCCTTGGCGGCGGCCAAGCCATGACTCTGACAGCTTGGGCATGTCCATGGATTTGTAGTGGACAAGAGCCTCAAGTGTAGTCTGCTTGTTGTGGACGCATGAATACACTTTATCTGCATGACCAGTCATGGCAGATTCGTAGTGTTTGACGTCCTCCCAGGGCTTGCTGGGGGCTGGGTTGTGGGATTGGGGATCGCCGTACTTGGGCCGTTGGACCCTTGGTTTCCAGGCTGTCCCATCCACAATCGGGACCAAATCATCGGCTTGCCCGTCGGGCTTAGTGGTGCCGTCATGATTTCCCGGTCTGGCATTTTCCGCATGGACTAGCTCTGGATGAGTAGCTGCCATGTCTGGAAACTGTTTTGCCATTTGTCCAAGAGCTGTGTCGAGAGTTTGTGGCAGCTCGAGTACTGTCTTGGTCTCATCACCGAAGCGAGTAGCATGGTACCTATGTAGGGTACTAATGTCCTCTGTGGTGATGGTAGTTGTTTGGATCCCATCTGGTAACAACTTGCTGTAGGTTGTCTGTTGATGGTCTGCGTGGATGATTCCTGTGATTGGCTGAGAGGCAGTGTAGACCCATCTTGCGGGACCGTACATCTTCCTGGAATCATCTCTCACCAAAGTGGTGACTTGTGGTGTTGGAGAATCGATGACCATCGCAGATCTTTCCTCCTCAAAGTCGGAAAGACATTCGTCGCCTTCCTCAGTTGGTGTGGCGACTTCTCTGTGGTCATCTTGTGCATCAGCCCATTTGGAGCGTTGCGCTTTGGGCTTGGAATCCATGTGGGTTCGGGCGAGCTGAGCAGATAAGGCCTCGTCATTGGCTTGGTCTGCTTGAGAGGGGTCCTCATCCTGGGTGGCAGGTGATACTATCTCTTCCAGTCCGTTGTCTGTAGGAGGACATGGTGGAGAGTGAGTATCAGCCTGCTCCGGGTTTGGCTGAGATACTGGGACATCCGTACTACTTGCAGCCCGAGACGCATTTGCAGCTTGTGTTGCTCTGGCCGCGTGTTGTTGGATTGCCACGGTTATATCTTGCCAAGCAGGATCGTGCTCTGCAATTGGGTCTACTGTGGGGCGAAATTGCGGTGCCTTTGCGGCAGCC
Source organism: Rhodopirellula sp. (assembly GCA_002690925.1). Taxonomy (GTDB): domain Bacteria; phylum Planctomycetota; class Planctomycetia; order Pirellulales; family Pirellulaceae; genus Rubripirellula. The sequence goes on along the minus strand of NZGD01000301.1, from coordinate 5,391 downwards.
TTTTTCTGTCTCCTGCTGGGTTTTGTCGGGACCGTTTGCCAATTGCCTCCTACAATAACAGATTGTGGAGAACTTTTAGTAGTTTCAGAAGCCGCAGCTTGTGCTGCTTCCCGTCTCCTGAACGCCTCCACATGTGCTATTGGACCCTCAACAGCTTGAATATATGATCCGTACAGATCAGGCTTGAATTCTGTCTGCTCTGTTGTAGGTTGAGGAGGGTGGGCGGTTGCTGCAGCCAGGTGTTGCTGCGTTATGGTTTCGAGCAACCGTCTTTGTTCCTCAAGCTGTTTTTGCTCTTCCTCTGTAGTTTGAAGAAGGGCGGAGGGTTGCTGTGCAGGTGGGTCTACGACACTGGTGCTGCTAGAGCTAGTGTCGTCGACCTCCATGGATATATCAGCGTTGCCCTGTGGGTCAGCTTCCTGTTTGGCTTCCTCTTCAACTTGTGAAGTGGGTCCTTTGTCAGACTGGAGTTGTGTCTCCTCTGTGACAGCGGAAGCTGATTTGGTATCCTTCATCGTCACGTCCTCTGACTTGGTGTTGCCGTAGCCAAGGGGTNCGTGAGATGGGGGAGATGCNACACTCGCAGCTGAGGGTGCTGATGAGGTGGTGGAGTCACCCGAGCATGGTGATGCTGGTATGTCAGGTNGAGGNGGAGGTACNCTTCCTGGTTTGGGGTGGGTTTGTTTTCCCCATGATTCCCAACCTGCAGGNAGGAAGTCCGCCTCTGANAACTCTTCACCNACGATCAGCTTGTCTACCAATGCGTAGAGACAGTTNTCAGACCATTGTTTGTCCTTCGCTATCTCTNCAGGTAGGCATGNGAGTAGCTGCTCTTTGATCCATTTCTTCTGGCTGGTGATGCTGACAGCTATTTCTCCGAGCAGTTGCTTGCGCAAGTCTGAAACGGAGATGGTGTCTGCCTGATCATCGCCGAGGAAATAGCGTATTGATCGGGACGTGAGAGTCGTGATGTGATCGTGGAAATCATTTCGTAGGGATCCCACTGAGCGGCTACGAATGCTCATGTGCCTTGGATGCTGATAGTTGGCATCCATGAGGGGATCTCCTGGTGGTGCTCTTGGCATATCGCTGATAGCCAAGGTCTGGTCTGTGACCTGTGGGAAGTATTCCCATACTCTTGATATCATGTGTTTCTCCTCTGGATTTGGGTACATTGTGTGCCCGTAAGTTTCCCATTGTTCAAAAGTGAAGAACCAACCTGTGCCCGTTGAGTTGTCCTCCTTGTACACTTGGGGTGTACATTCTCCGGAACGCACTGATTGTTGCGTGTGTTGAGGAGGTGGTGGAGGAGCTTCAGTTGGTGCAGGTGGTCGGGTTACAGAGGAGGTATTTGATGACACGCTCGTGGGTGCAGGTAAGGAAGCATCGGTTGCCGAGGTTTCCTCTTTCTTTACCGGAACGAGTGTCACATTTGTCTTCCCTCCTGACGAGGAAGACTGACCGCTATGGTGGCTGGAGGTTCCTCCAGCTGGAGCGTTTGCAGTTGGAGTAGAACCTGGTCTTGGAGGTGCAGCACTCGGTCCCTGACTTGGTCCTGGGGAGTCGCTGCCTCCAGATGGCCCTGGGTTTGGTCCTCCTGGTGGGGGAGGGTTCCTCTTGTCCCAGGGAAGGCCTGACCAGTCGATCCACTCTGTTCCATCATCATGTCTCCACATGTAATGTTCCCTGGTGAATTGATGTGTGGCGTCTGTGGGCCATGTCGACATGTCACCTTTGGGGATTGTGATGGAATGCTTGTTGTTGGCTTGGATTACTGCAATATCCTGAGCAACTGCGATACGGGACCTGATGTAGGGATGGTGCTCGATGTGTTCTGAAGCATCCATAGTCCGGTTCCCACAGACGTTGAGCTCCCATTGTGGGATTTGATGCTCTCCGTCTTCGAGCTTAATGCTCTTTCCGACGCAGTAGCTTTTCAGCTCAGTGCCGCTTAGTTTCTGGCTCGTCGTTGCATAAGTGACGTTGTACCACTCTGTGAGGTGTGGGTATTTGAATACGTCACTTGCGCCCTCGATAAATCCAAAATTTAGGCGATACCACTCCTCAAATTCTTTGAGACATGAGGAGTGATCTTCTGCAGACCTTGCGGCATGTGGCCTAAACTCTAAGAAGATGATATCGGTTGCCATGGCAAGGTGAGGGATGATTCCCAGGTGAGGCTTGTTGAGCCCTGTGTCTGGGTCTTCCATTTCCTCGTCTATCAAATGCAAGTGTCCCCAAGTACGGAGTCGTCGTTGCATTTGCTGCATGGCCTCCAAGTGTCCGACATCGGATAAGTAGAGTGATAGGCGGGCTAAGTGACAAGGACTTAGCTTTCCAATTCCCTCTCCCATTTCTGCACATATTCTGATGCAGCTTGCCAGGTATGGATTCTGCTGAGACAGAACCTGTCGCTGGAATTCAAATGGGAGTGCGTCCAGCATGACTGCCAGTCGTAAGTATCGCAACAGGAGAGCAAAGATGACCTCGTTTGTGTGCAGTACTGGGTCTGCAACTTTGGAGGTGCGCTCTTTGTCCCGTGTTTCCCATTGGTCGAGCTTGACTGTGTTCACCACATTCCACAGGCGTTCATCCCATCTTCCTGCCTTGAGCAGGGCAGTACGGATGGTGTGCTCCATTGGTGTGGCCCACTCTGCCTTGAGGACATTTGTGAGTGGTCTGCGCTGGGCGCATGTATGGGTTACCTGATGGTACCATACGACAGCATCGACTCCGCCATATAATGTTGTGATGTCGGAGGGGCGAGACATGAGCATGCGCTCATATCGTGCTGTCTTGTCATTGTTCATCCAAGGGATTCCACTGCATGCTTTGACATGCTCGAGCGTTTCCTTTGTTGGAGGATGTTGTTGCTCGGATGGAATCTCTTGTTGAGTGTAAGCGCTGGCGTAGCCGTACTTACAGAGTTGGAATTGGAGCTGATCCATGGCCACGGTGAATGATGGCAACTGGAATGGACCTAGCATCCATTCCTCTTTGGAACCCTGTGATGGAGATGAGGTGTGGACATGGGTCCAGAAGTGCTTGCTCTCCTCATGGGTCGTGGGAGTGTGCTTGAGTCTTTGGCATGGCATAATGGTTGTATCCATCAGGTCATGGACTCCAGGCATACTCTCTTCATTTGTGTAGAAGAATGGTTGGCACTCGACTCGGTCTTCAGTGTACCCTTCCATTCTTGTTTTGTGGATGTGCATGGGAGTCATCCAGTGGTTAATCTCCTCAGTTGGAGAGGATTGCCACGTCTTTTGGATGTTTGATGCTTTCTCATAGCTTGTCCTGGCTTGGACGCGTTTGTCGCGCTTTGCCTGCCAGGAGACATGCTTGGAGTCAACGGTTGCACGTTGTTGCATCTCTTGCAACTCCCTTTCTTTTGCTTTTCGCCGTTGGTTCCAGTCCTTTGCCCATTGTTGAAGTTGTCTGGGGCGGATGTCACCTTCGGCTGTAAACTTAACGTAGTTGTACTCCTCTGTGCCTTCGTCGAAGCCCTCAAATATGTCTCTTTGAGAGGCTCTGTTGGCGCTCACCTGATCTAGGACTTTGTCTGTGAACGCGTCGAAAGCTTCTTCGTCCTTTTGGCGCACTTCAGAATCTGTCAAAGATTGAAGGTCGCTGATCCTGGGAGCTGAAGAGTTGTCTGCTTCTGCGGAAGCGTTCATCTCTTCGTCGTCGTTTTCGACGTTTGGTTGGATATTTTGGCTCTCCCAGAAGGCGAGGATGGCAGCCTGAACTTCAGAGTGCCGGACTTCATCTGCGGGGCAAGACCAGGCAGAGTCCACAGGTCGAGTGAAGGTGGGAGTTTGCTCCCTGGTCCGCTTGGCGGGTGGATGCTGTAATGAGCCTGAGGACAATGCTCGCTTATCGGCAGGGTCTGGTGTCCAAAGCTTCATCTCTGCGGCTTTGTTGAGCCATTTGAGGATGAGTGCTTCGGACTTCCTGGACTGATCGTCCAGGGATCCAGGTTCGATGTCCTGCCACGCCCAGTTGGAGCTGTAGGAAACAGTGGATCCTGCTTTCCAATTGGATCGTGCACATCCCATTCCTGATCTTGCAGTGGAGTCAACCGGTAGCTGTGGAATCTTTGTGATTTCCTCTTGTTTGAACCACTCGTTGTTACTCTTTTCCGCTATTGTAGCTTGCACTTGTTGGGCTTTTTCTCTCTGTGCTTGGACTATAGGATTTTCATGAGCCCACTCTGCGCTTGATGCGAGGTCCTGGGGCAGTTGACTAAGCCTATAGCGGGTGCAGTGTGGGGGAACAAGAGAGCTCATTCTCCCGTCCAACCCTGGCGCTCCTTTGCATCCATTGAGGACTGCTCTGCAGGCCACGTCTGTGTTGAGCCACGGCTTGCTGTCTGGTTGGGAGCTGTGTGGGTTGAAACTCTTGCCCATAGTGCTATTTTTGAAGTCATCTGCGAAGCGAGTAGCGCAGAGACCGCACTGTTCCATGTTTCGTGATGGGGTGAAGGTTGGTCGCCCTTCTGCATCATTTGAGACAGTGCCAAAATGGTTCTCCTCGATCCCCTGGAAGTCCGTTGGTGGATATTTCCAGATCCAGCCGTCTGGCATTGGGATATGAGGATTATGGGTTGCCCAGAATGCGGACATGGCAGCTTGGCGTCTAGCTTTTGCTTTGGAGTCAGAGACGCTCATTTGTTTGAGTTCTCTTGGAAATGGAGTCCATTTCACTTCACCTCCGTAGCGAAGCTTGTATAATGGTATGTCGCCAAACTTGTGGGTAACGTTTGGTGCGTGGTTGTAATACCTGTCTATTTCAGCGTGGTGATAGACGGCGAATTGCGGTACGGTCATGAAGAATGCTGGTATATGAGGAAAGTTGCACTTGGCGCCAACTTTCGCACTCTGGTCATGACCTCTGCTTGGATAGTGCTGATTGTGGCAGTAGCCTCTGTTGGCGAATGTTCTGCACAATGCACCACCAGCTCTCATCCAAGCACACTGTACCCACGGGTTGCTGGGTCCAAAAGATACAGCTTCTGGGTCAGCATTGAACATGACGTGTGATCGTCTGTTCATTTCTGTGAACGCTGCGTAATCATGGCCTTGCGTTGTGCAGAAGGCTGGTGACAAGTCGTACATTCCCAGCACTTCGTTCCACTCAATGATGCATGGTGGTTGCCATGCCGAGTCGCAAGCATTCGAGAGGCTGATTGCAGGCCATTCTTGTGTACACATTGTTGGTGACTTGCCAAAGCCTTTCCCGTGACAAGGCGAACCATGGTATGGGTATTTGCTGTTGTATACCCGCCATTGGTCTTTGTCCGTATCTGCCATCGCTTGGTCCATGTTCGCTGTAGGTGCGAATATTTCCTCTTCATGGACTCTAAATGGCTTCCAGGTTCTCCAGTCGTCT
>NZGD01000300.1 GCA_002690925.1 Rhodopirellula sp. | reverse complement strand
GAGTGTTTAGTTCAGGTACCTGCAAATCAGTCCTTGGCTTAATCATTTGTGATTAAGGTGCGAAGTGTTAAGGTACTGAGATTGGTCCGCTGGCCAAACCCGGTTGCATGGTGAGGGCCTAAGCATTGCCTCGTTAGCAAAGACGGTGAGGTGGTAATGCTTCGTTTAGCCCTGTGGTTTGCAATTTTATCGGTCTATGAAGCATGCAAGCGAATGGCGATTCAAAACTCTCTTATTGTGGTTGCGGGGGACCGTGTATGGAGCGGTTTCTGTACGTTTTTGTGAAACCTATTGTCGTCGCGTTTACGTTCATGCGCTGGATAGTCAGAACGTTAGCTTGGGTCGTCACGCCAGTTGCTTTGGTGATGTCGATGTTTGGTTATGGCATTGCATGGGGGCTTTTTCATGGGTGGCGAGTGTTCATGAGCCCAGTGGGTGGTGCAACGATTCATGAACAGGAAAAGGTTGCACCCGGCGAGTGGAGGACTTGGGGGCGCTGCATGACGGAGGCTGGATACGACACCTTGGCCATGTTGGCTTTTGGTTTTCTTGTCGGCAAAGGTTTGTTTGAATTTGATTTCTTACGTGTAATGGAAAAACTGTTTGGAAATGCTGAGTACCTGATATGGATTCCATTTTGGGCTATAGCGTTGGTTCCCTTCTTGATGCGTTTAAAGGCACAGAAGTTGTCTGAAGTTGAACATGTAGATGCGTTAGATCAACCACTGAAGGCACGAGAAAGTTAACTGCAGCATTCTCGAGTTTTGCGTCTCGTATGCCACGGCATTTCGCAGGGGCGTTCAACGTGATGGCTGTCCGTATGGCCGGGGCGGAGCGGTTCGCAAGGTAGGAGGCGGGGGGGTGGAAAATGTCGTTTACATGCGAGATTTTCTTGCGATTTGCAGAGAACAGCAGTGACCTTCTGAGAATCGGCTCGGTGTTTACAATCTACAAAGAGCAAATCGTTAGGTGTACCTCCGATAACGACCCACGTATCGGTTTCAGCCGAGCATTTATGGATTCGAGCTTGGCGATTATGTGCGACACACGGATGTGTGGGTCAGGTGTTGCTTGGCGAGAACACCGTGTCGAGGTTGTGTGCCTGGGGTAGTGAATTCGCGGAGTCTCTGCTACTTGCAACGCGGAGGCTCCGCAATTTGAAGCATGTCGGGTGTTGAATACGCCAACCGCTGTACCGAGATGGCAGGCAGGTAGGGAAGCTAACCGGTATACCTTGGTGTTTGGGGTGTCAGCGAATGGTTAGTTCGGTGCGGTACGCTGTTTTTTGCCCGATTTGCCCGCCGGATGTAATTTTTTTCGGCGACGGTAGGTATTTTGTGCGCCGGTCCTTAGTTCGGAGTTGGTGGTTTTCCGCCGACGGGAACGCGTCGTTTTGCGTTGATTACCTTTTGTTTTACGCGGCTCCTGTGCGGCGTCGAACTTCATTTCCGGGTTTTCCACGCGTATTCTTGTGCCAATCAGTTTTTCGATGGCCCGCAGGTCGTCCAATTCATCGTGTGTACAGAACGAAATTGCTATGCCGTCAGAGCCGGCCCGGCCGGTACGTCCGATCCGGTGCACATAGCTTTCGGGGTCAACTGGCATGTCAAAATTGATGACGTGGGTGATTCCATCGATATCGATTCCTCGCGCGGCGACATCCGTCGCCACAAGCACGGTGACTTTTTTCTGCCGGAAAGCTTCCAGGGCTCTTTGTCTGGCATTTTGCGTTTTGTTGCCGTGGATGGCAGTCGCCGCAATTCCCGCGCGGTCGAGTTTTTTTGCCAGGCCATTGGCGCCGTGCTTGGTGCGGGTAAAAACAATTGCGCGGTCGACGTCGTCTGCGTTCAATAGGTCCGTAAGTGATGCAAGCTTATTTCCTCGCTTTGCATATCGAACGGATTGTACGATTCGTTCGACGGTCGGGGTTTTACTGGCTACGGTAATCGAGATCGGGTTGAACAGCAGTCGTGCTGCCAAATCGCGAATTTTGGGTGGCATGGTTGCCGAGAAAAAGAGGCTCTGCTTGTGCTTAGGGACCTTTGCAATGATTTTTTTGAGGGCAGGTAAAAAGCCCATGTCCAACATTCGATCTGCTTCATCAAGAACGAAAATCTGGATGTTGTCGAGATTCACGTGCCCTTGGTCCATCAAATCCTGAAGCCTCCCGGGGGTTGCGATCAAGATGTGAATTCCGCGGCGGAGTTCTTTGACCTGCTGTCCCTGACCAACGCCGCCGTATACAAGTGCTTGCCGGAATTTCATGTGTTTCCCGTAAGTACGGAAACTATCCCCGATTTGGATTGCTAGTTCACGGGTTGGGGCCAAAACCAAGACGGTCGGTCGGTTTGGTTTGGTGTTGGGTTTCTCGTGGCCCAGGTAGTCGAGGATTGGCAGCGCGAAGGCTGCTGTTTTTCCGGTTCCTGTTTGGGCGCACCCCAAGATGTCAGCGCCTTCGATGGCGGCTGGGATCGTCTTGGCCTGAATGGGGGTTGGCTGTTTGTAGTTCTGTTCTGCTAAGGCTCGCTGTAACGGCGCGAACAGATCCATGCTTTTGAAATCGCTCAAGTTGATTCTTTATAGTTTGTGTGCATCCGATGAGTGCGTCACGCAAAGCTGGACCACAGGAGGTGGCTACGCATCACGGGATTCGCATCAGAACGGACGGTGAATGGCTGTCTGCGGCCACGTCACTCTAATCCGGAGGCGGTGAGCCTTGTCAGAAGATGATGAGGATTTGGCCGGTCATTGGTTTATTGAAGATCGTGTCTTGTGTTGCTTTATCAGCACAAGCGGCTCTCCGCTAATTCCGGACCAATAAGAATGTCGCAGAATTGGATGCATCATCATGATGCGAGCAGCTTTTCCAGTGGATCGACGCGACCGTGGTTGGGCAGCAGATGGCGATGGTGGTCGCCGATCGAGGATCTGAGCACTTAGCTCAGACTTGTCCTCGTGATCGGACTGCGTTTGCCGGGACGGCAACGCATCTCATTTGTACCGATCGTTTTCAGTGTTTGGGACGTAAATCGCCCTATAGTTTAATGTTAAGCGCGCGGGGTAAGAAAGGCAATGGCAACTGTCTAATTCCCCCGGAATGCGCACGTCAGGCGAGTTGATTGTCATGTTTGTGCTGACGTGGCAAGATGGGAGCACCGCGATGCTGTCGTGAATGGTTCGATGAAATCGCTCAAGAAACCAATTCACTCAACACGGATGGCCACCCGGAGTCGACGCTGTCAGGCAAGCATCCGGTGCTAATTGGGAGTCTGGGCTACTGTGGAAAGTAGGTTGTTGCTCGGTCAACAAATCGCATGCTTGTTTCGTTACAAGCGTAACTCTGCACGCACATCGCATCGGCAACGATGGGGAGAAGGGGGCACGGGGCGCTAAAAAATAGATCGTGCGACAGAGCTACTTATTAGTTTTCTAAGCCGCTTGTGGTCTGCAGTTCACCGATTCCTTTGAATGCGGTGAACAAGAACAGTTAACTTTGCTGCCGCAGCATGTCGATGGCTGGGTGTCCGAAGTTGTGTGACACTTCCGGATGCATTCATGCAAGTCGGAAGGACTCACTGTCGACAGACAGTGAGTCCAACCAGTGTCAATGCGGCCACGGCTTAGACTTCAAGGATCTCATAGCCTTCACGCCGTTTTCTCGCTTGCATCGACGCGGCCTGTTCATCACCAATGATGTTCTCGGAGGCCGGATCCCATTTGAATTTTCGACCCAGTCGTGCGGCGATGGTACTCAAATGGCAAACGGACATCGCTTGTACGTGGCTGAAGGGGTCCGAAACGGTGAGTCCGCCTTCCCGGATACAACGGTAGAAGTTGTTCTTGTGGCCCTCGTAAGGTTTACCTTTGTAGAGTTTGGCAACGTCGTCGTTGGTATAGGCATCTTTGTCCCAGTTTTCCTGAATCGGCGTTCCGGTGATTTTGCCACGATTGACGAAGATGCGTCCCTTGGTTCCTTCGAAAGTGATGCCGTTGTCACCGTGGCTGGTGACATCCATGGTAACACCGTCGTCAAAGGTATGAATGACCGAAAACTTGTGGGATGTGTTGTAGCAATCATCCACCGTCGGGTTTCCGTCTTTGTAGGCAACGGGGTGTTCGCAGTTGGTGCCATCCACAGATGCGGGGCCCTGTTTTGAACCATTTTTGTCAAGCGCCCACATCGCAATGTCGACATGATGTGCGCCCCAGTCGGTAAATTTTCCCCCGGAGTACTCGTACCACCAACGGAATTCATAATGACATCTCCTAGCGCGATACTCTTGCAAAGGAGCTTGACCTTGCCACATTTCCCAATTGAGTTCCTTGGGGACTTCGGCTACTGGGAAGGGGCCGCCAGTAGGTGAACCGTTGATGCCAACGGTCACATGCTTGATTTTTCCGAGCAAACCCTTTTGGACCATGTTCACAGCTCGCATGAATTTGTTGCGATCACTGCGCTGCTGTGTTCCAACGAGGAAAGCGAGGTTTGAATGTTTCTCGCAAGCTCTTCTGATCAGTTGATTTTCTTCCAATGTCAGCGTGAGTGGTTTCTGTACGAAGACATGCTTGCCAGCCTCGAGCGCTTCAACAGCTATTTTGATATGCCAATGGTCGGGGGTTACAATGCTGACCGCATCGATATCTTTTCGGTCAAGGACTTTGCGGTAATCCCCGTAAGCGTCGGCTACGCCCTTTCCAATACGATCGTCATTTTTCGCACGCAGGGCGTGGCGTTCGTCAACGTCACAAACGGCAACAATGTTACCGAAGTTGGCGTGCCCGCGAGCATCTCCCGAACCCATGCTGCCGACTCCGATGCAGCCAATATTGGGACGGTCGTTCTTGTCCTGGTTTGCAAATGCTTTTTCTGACCAGGGAAAGTAGGGGGTGGCGGCTATGGCACCGGTTGCGACGGCTGCCGCTTTCATTACGTCACGACGCGTCGTTTTTTGCTCGTGGTGGCTCATTGGTGTATTCCTATTTGTTAGATGCATGAAGGGCAGTCGCGCCTCAACCTCAACAATATAACGGTTTGTTCACACTGCCACGTTGTTCTCGATCGTTTTTTCTGAGATTGCACTGAATGTAGGAAAGTTGGGGCTGAATCTGAGCTGTATTAACGATATCAGCCTGTTTGATGGGAGAGATGGAATGATGGGGTGGAATTAGGATCAAGGTTGCTCCAAATTCCAATTGAAAATGCATTAGGAGGGTGCCGACTGGCAAGATCAGAACGGAGCGAGTCTGGAATCGCCTCGCCGGGGTGTTAAACGGCGACTCCTGTTTTTTGTCTCGTATGAATTCGCTCTCCAAACTGATTTAAGAGGTTGAGGCGAATGGGGTGGTACGTGTTGCTTTGAGTGTCAGGGGTTTTCCGATCCATATATTCAGGCTATGGCTAGACCCCCGTAAAGCGTGGTTTGCTCACTTGAATGGTTGCCGAATGAAGGAAAGCTGTACTCTCCGATAAGAAGTGAGATATTCCGGCGGTAGGCACCGGGGTCGTTGTCGTTGGTTGTCAAATAGCTGGGAACGGTGCAGCTGGAGTCATTGGACGTATAGCGTCGACTGAGGTTGGCTAATGCTGGCCGAGTGGGATGACTGGTTACCGCCTCAGTTTCCGCGTGTTGTCGTTGATTTGATCAATTTATGGTTGAGTCGTTATCTACAGGCTGTAGCAACGTTATAGAAGGGTAGGCAACTCAATTGGGTAACCAGAGTTTTTGATTCGTCGTTTTCGTTGCATCATGATGGTGTGAGCGTCTTGGCGTGAATCTATGCAGTTGCTAGCTCACCAATTGCAATAGACGGTGTGCCCAGCATGTCGTTTACGACCCGTTGTTTAAATGTGAGAACACTTCGCTCCATCTGCTAAGACTGAGACGCACGTTGCGTACGGTGCTGTGTTTGGTGCCAACGCCGGGTAATTTGGGGGACAGAGACTTGGGGAGGCAAGGTTTTGGAATCGTTGAACGGTAGATCGCTGCAACGTCCGAAGGTTGCGTTAGTGTTGTAGATCAAGCTGCACTCGTTGTTATGGGAAACGGTAAAGCAGATCATTGTCTCTGCTCACGTTTTCGTAATGAACCCAATTTTTGTGTTTTCCTTGGAGATGGGTCNNGAAAAATGCATGCACTAGTCCAACACCGGCAACAAAAAATCAGGAACNGNTCGGCCATGATGTCAGCAAAAAAGCTGNAGAGNTGCTGCGTTANNTTGAAGCTAGAAANAACCGTGGCNTAGGANGGCACTGGGAAAAAAAGAAGNGCGTTTTTTCGTCAATTGANTCTCGAGAGAATTGCTGGNGAGGTTCTGCACCAAACGAACATTGATTTTGAGACGTAATGAAAGCCACGCTCGTAGATGCACGAAAGAAATCCAAAACCTCCACCATTCAGACGTTTTTGGTCTGTCCTCGTCATGGACGTGCGATGACTAGGATTTTAAGCACTGGTTGACGAGCTTGTTCCCGCGTGACTGACGGCACGGCTTGTGTTCGGTTGCGCATTCGTAATGGTTTCTAACTGGATCGTTTTCAGGCGATTTGGTGCGTTTTACGGATGCAAGCTGAAGATAGGAAATGAAAACCCCTGGGCGTTGTATTTCGGCATTCATTTCATGATGTCGACGGCAAAGCCGGCTTTAGCCGTTTGATTAAGCACGCGCCCGCAATAAGCAGGACGCGTGCTTCTCAATTTTGATCTGCAAGGTTTGTCGACAGCCGTACCGCGTCTACCAGGTGTCCGTCCGGAATGGGGAGGCTGGGATTCCATCCTTGTTGTAGAGGTTTGCGCCGCGAGGATTCATCGTGTATCCATAGCGTACGGCAACGGGATTGGTTACTTCTTTGGAACTGACCAAGACGTTGTCACCGTCGATGACTGCATCTGCCCAGTGCCAGACCTTGTCCTCACCGGCCACCGCAAACCTACCAAGCGTTCCATCTGTGTCTTCCATTGCCGGATCTAGTCCATCTTTTTTGCCAACCATCAGACCTTTCCCAATGTGATCAAAGGTTAGGCGTATCGAGTTGTTCTCGACTTTGTGGGATTTGTAAAGCGGTCCGGCGGGAACGAGATCATTACGGCCATAATTTTGATTCAAAGCCCATTGGCTCAATCGCCATCCAACATCCTGTTTGTTTCTTGGATGGATGTCTTTTGCATTTCCGATGTCGTGAATGACTGCCATTCCCGTATTGTCAATGTTCAAGCTGGTGCGTTGCGCGTCACGCAGCTTGGCCCACCCGTCTCCACCTTCAGGTTTTTCGTTCGATGTACGGAAATCAGCCAGTTGCACCCAGTAGAAGGCGAGGTCAGGATTGAAGAGCTTCCGCCAACCGTTGATCAACGCGGTTTTTTTATGGTGATAGCTGATTCCTTCGTTTCCGTTGGATTCACCTTGATACCAGATGCCGCCACGCATCGCGTAAGGCGCGAGAGGGTGGATCATCGCGTTGTAGATTGCGGACGGTGTACCGCTTCCAACCTTGCCGCCGTCGGCCCACAGTTTTTCTACTTCAGTTGCCTGCTTGGAGAGTTCCGGGACGGAACGAAATCCATCGAGGCTGACCCATGGTTCAATTCGTGTTCCGCCCCAGTTCGACCCGACCAGCCCAATGGGCACGTTGAGCTCTTCGTTTAGCCTTCGTCCGAAGAAGTAACCCACCGCCGAAAAACCTCGGATAGATTGCGGCGAGCAAACCTCCCACTGCCCTGGGCACTGTTCTTTTGGTTTGTCTGAAGTTGTATGCCCAGGAACATTGAAGAGATGAATCATGGGGTGATCCGCCGCAGCGATTTCTTCTTTTGCATTGAGTGAGTTCGCAACGCTCCATTCCATATTTGATTGGCCGGAACAGATCCAGACTTCGCCAACAAGTACCTGCTGCACGTGAATGCTGTTATTGCCCTTGATGTTGAGGCTTTGGCCTTTTTTGCTGGCGTTCATGGGGTCGAGCTTGATCATCCACTTGCCATCTTGGTCGGCAGTGGTTGCTTTGCTTTGCTTGTTGAACGATACCGTGACGTTTTCACCTGGGTCTGCCCAGCCCCAGATTGGCGCTGCCATCTTTTGTTGCAGTACCATCCCATCGCCAATGATAGAGGGAAGCGTGACATCAGCACGGACGGAACTGCCTGTTAGGATCAGAAGAAATCCGAGGATTGAAAATGTGAGTCGTCTATTCATGGATGTCTCTGGCGCTCGGGGAGTGGAGTTTTGTGAAACGTGATCGGCGGGCATTCTAGCGGAAATTAGATGCACCTTGGGTGGAGTAGCCGCGATTTGCAGGGTTGGCATTGTTTGAGCGGAAATTGTACTGAAGCATTAGCATGTACAGCTCGAGGTCTGCGGTTTTCTTTTCAGGCTGGGTGACGGAATTGAATTCCCGTCTCAAGGCGGTGGGCGGATAGGAGCAGACACCTACTAAAAGATGGCGAGGTCCCTAGTGAGCATCGAGTGATTTGAGTCATTGCAATCGGGGGCAAGCGGAGTGGAGGGCTAGGTGGAATCAGTACCTGATCGATAAGTGCGGATTGGAGGTTGCAGAAATAGAAATAGAAAAGTGCGGACCGCCGGGTGTCAGTGATGGACACTGGTCGTGCGGCGGGGAAGGGAAGTGCACGGATCTGATCACCGTTGAAGCCGGCAGGCTTGTTTAATAGTCGGCTGTGTAAGCACCCTGAATGTGAGGCTTCATTGTACGCACGGAAGTTGGGTAAATCTTCATCACATTGCAACGAACGACTTGGCGGGCAGGAGGAAAAAACGTAGCATCAGGACAAGCGTGGCGGCACGCTGATTCCCAAAGTTTCTCGTTGCGAGGTGGGCGGTTACTTGTCGACTTCGCACAAGGACGGAGTGGGGAGAACATGTTTGGGCCGTTTTCAGATCGACCGCTGCGGACTTTCTGAGGCAGACGATCTGTTGCGCATGCTTGGTGAAGCCTACCGGTTGTTGGAGAGTTCTTGCATCGTTTTGCGCGCGTTTGGGTCGAGGGTTCCCTAGCATTTGCGTGAGGGGTACTGTCACTTGGGCTGAGCAGTGAGTGTAATGCTGGTGCAGATCGCCATGGGGCGATGCAGTCCGTTTGATTGCAGAGTTGGGAGAGCTCACTTCAGATACAAAATATCGTTCCAACAACTGCGAAAACAGACGCAAAAATGACGACGTTTTGTCTTTTGCTTTGCGGTTGAATCAGGGTGTGGTGTGGCAGAGTGCTAACGTACGGGCCTATAAGGCTTTCGATACGCATTGGTCCAACGGGCGTTCGTGGCCATGAGTTCAGCAACGAGTGAGCTTATGGCATGCTTATCGGGTGAATCATGTTCTACTTCATGTTCAAGTAGATCCAGTTTTTGACGCAGCAAGAATCCCTGCATTCGCTGGTACGGGGTGATTCGTCCGCTTCGTAGATACACCCCGACTTCCATGCGTCTTGACCATTCATCCCATCGAGGAATCCAGAATTTTGCATGCTCGTAATCCCCACTATTTGCCCCGGACAGAGCATCGGCACGAATGAAGCGTATTTCCTCAAAGCATTCATCGCGTGAGGGGTAAAACGCGTAACACATCACGATGCTGATTGCGACTAAACCTATGATCAGAGTAAGGCCAACAATATTCGGGCCAACAATCCTATCCAGACCAAGTGAAACGGTTTCAGAAGGAGTGCTCGATGAAGAGCGGGTGGGCTGCGTTTTAGATGCCAGTTTCTCTTCGTCAACGCCGGCGAGCCGGAGACAAATACCAGCGAGTGCGAGGAATGCAAGGATGGATAGAGCAATCTGTTCAACCAATCCGAACTTTTCACTCAGTTTGCTGAGCGCAAAGTTGGTTGAAGTAGAATCCCATTGATGAATGGGATTGGTATATATGTCGAAAGCGTGAGTGTGGGATGAGGGAGTCACTCCGGGGGGAACGAGTGGGCGATTCACACCGTAGGCAATCGACGTGACGATGACCAGTAAACACGTTACCCAAATCATGACGCTTCGATAGCCAAACTGTCGGCTCATCCATCCTATCGTTCCAAGATTGATGCCAGCACCGAGTACCAGAAGTATGAAAGCAGCACCGGGTGAATTGGCATGCTGGAACATCATGCCCAGCTGACTCATTGCTAGCATCGGTGTTGCGTAGACGGGCACAGAGACAAATACCATTCGTGTTGGAGCCCACCAATCGTCTCGTCCCATTGCTTCACCTAAGGAGCCATAAGGCAAGAGGGCGGCAAGGAGTCCCACTCCGGAAATCCCGAGCAAAGACCACGCCCCTGCGGGCCCAACTAACTGACGGGACGCGTAGACGAACATGGCGAATAGCCGTCGGACGCCGATGATCGCAATTGGCTCAGATCGTGTCTGCGCTATGGCCGCGTTTTTGGTTGGCTCCAAGGTATCTTTCATACCTTGAGGCGCTTGAGGCGATTGGTCGGCTGTTCCGAAGCGATCCCACACCCAACCTACGACAGTCACCAGGAATAGCGACGCGGCAGCGAACATGAGGATCACGTAGGGACGAGAAAGTGTGACTCCGTAAAGAAGTGACAATGGATTGAATAGGGGGGCTGAGAGCGCGAATGCAGACATGGCGCCGGGCTTCACTTTGGCACGCCGCATTTCTAACAAAATTGGGAGTACGCCAATGCTACATACCGGCAATAACATTCCAATCGCCCAGGACTGTGGAAGCGATCGTAAGGAAGATCCACCGAAGACTCGACGAACACCAGCCTTGTCGAAATAGAAGCGAAGAATCGCTGCCACTAGCAAGCCAACGAGCAGTGTTGGTGTTGCTGCCATGAGTGCTTCACCCATTCGGATGACGCCACCAAAGCCTGCTTTGATTAAGATTTCGTTCATCAGTGCATTCAACGCTTTGGTTCGTGGTCAGCATGTTCGTGATCAGCGTGTTCGTGATCAGCGTGTTCGTGATCAGCGTGTTCGTGATCAGCGTGTTCGTGGTCAGCGTGTTCGTGGTCAGCGTGTTCGTGGTCAGCGTGTTCGTGGT
>NZGD01000299.1 GCA_002690925.1 Rhodopirellula sp. | reverse complement strand
TGCATCCACGACGGGCTTGGTTGAAACGCCAGTCGATTCTATCTTGAACAGGCCGTCCTGAATTTTGTTATTCGCAGACACGCCACGAAACGGCTCGCCCAAAGACTGCTGCCCGCTATTGCGGCCACCTTTTCGTGTGCTCCGACGCTGCGCTTCAACAACAACCGACCCAGCAACAGCCAGTGCAAGCATTGCGGAGAAAGCTGCTACGTAACGAGTTTGGTTCATGTGATTGAAGTTGAATGGGTATTATTGAATGCCAAATGTCGGCGCGAATTCTATTCGGAGATGCAGAAGAGATGATTTTGGCCGCGGATGAAAAGCTCGCTACCTTCGATAGCCGGGGTTGCATCGACAGGTTCCCCGACCGTGTTACTTGATACTATTTCGAACTGGTTTGAATCTTTCAGCACCACCGTAGTTCCACCGCGACCTGTGACATAGACATGCCCACCTGCCGCAACAGGCGAGGCGTAGGTTGATTTGATTCCTGGAATGCGAGTGGTGGTGTAATGCGGATTCCCCGTTTTCGAATCCAGGCACGTCAACATCCCCGTTTTTCCCTTGTGATAGTACAAGCGACCCTTGGACAGTAGTGGGGAGGCTATATCGGGTGTATCGCGATTGACACTCCAGAGGACCGCATCGCTTGATTCGATATTCCCCAGTTCGTTCGTACGAAAAGCTCCAAGATAAGAACCGCGAAATCCACTGCCCACGTAAACCACTCCTTCAGCACCAACGGCGCAAGCAACGGGTCGCTGTGTTTGGCCACCGCACCGCCACAGTTCGTTTCCGTTCGAAGCATCGTAAGCCCTGGCGAAGTTTTCTCCGTTCATAATGATCTGTGTTTTCCCATCCGACTCCATTACCAACGGAGTCGCCCAACAACTGGGTTCATCGCGTTTGGTTTCCCAGACCGTCTCGCCTGTTGTTGTCTTGAGAGCGTAAAGGGCGGATTGACCCTCGTGATCGCAGGGAACGATCAGCAAGTCGCCTGCTAGTGTTGGTGAAGACCCCTCACCAAAAGTACCTCGCATCGTCATTTCCGGGAAATCCGTTCTTTTCCAAACCAACTGTCCTTTCAGGGTATAGCAGTACAAACCACGTGACCCAAACTGGGCGTAAACATGCTCGCCATCAGTGCAGGGTGATGCAGATGCGAACCCGTTCGTGCTGTGGGTTCCTTCATGTGGCTGCCCGACGGTGGCAACCCGCTTCCAGTCTTGCTGCCCCGTTTTCCGATCAAAACAGAATAGCGTGAACTCGTAAGTCGAGTTGGTACTCGGCACAGCGCTGGTCACAAAAATCTGCTCATTCCAAACAATCGGTGAGCTTGATCCACGACCGGGAATTGAGCTTTTCCATTTGATGTTACGCGTCGGGCCCCAACTTGTGGGCGGCGTTGCATCGGTTGAAATACTATTACCACCCTCGCCTCGCCAATGACCCCAGTTTCTAGCCTGCCCTGTTTGACCTATGGATCCAGCTAAAGCAAGGATTGCGAGCACACGAAAAAAAACGGCATTTTGAGTCATGGACATCGGAAAATTGCACCTTCGGGCGAGTTGTTTCATACTGAGTATCATAAACGTGAATACCTTCGCGGTGTCCACCTTCACCATCGGAGAATTGTAAACGTTATTCAGCGGGAATTAAGCACCGTCATTCACCAATGGTTCCAAACCGGTCGGCTGGAGGCCATCCCACACCTCGATTAACTCTGCACGAAGGTCACCGTATATTGTGCACAGGGCCAAGCCTTTCATTTCCAAAAAACAACTGTTCAGCAAGATTTGTTTGTAGGCTGCTGAGCAGGCGAAACGCATGGTACAGCTTTTCCTTGGGGTACGAACTAAGCCACTACCATTCCCGCCAACACGGGCCCATTTTAGATCTCAAATTGCAGCTAGTTTATGCAGCATGCTCACGGGGCAAAACTCATCAGGGGTTTGTTGTTGTGTTGTAGATATTAACGCTGAACCCTGTGAGAAATTGGATGCGGATCTTTAAATTCTAACGCCTTGCTATCCTTCTGTTTTGCAGGATTATTCGAGAGTTGAGTTGCTGAGGTGCCAAAATCACCAGCCATGGAATTGTGTCCCAGTTTGCCAGTTGTTTGATATTTATTGAATTTTAGAATCTTGGTGAGCTATGATATCGCCGATTCGCGTTGTTAACTTTCCCGGGTTGTGAGTTGTGGAATGAATTATCCGCCGTGGGCCATAGCCCTGATGCTGATCATAGGCGCTCCGATTGTGGTTGGGGTCGTTGCCGCAATGGTCGCCGTTCCCGAGATTATCATCGTTGTGCTGGGTGGTGCTGTTTTTGGCGTTCTGATGACAACCAAACAGATCAAAACCAAATGGGATAAACCTGACTCTCGTTTGTATGAGCCACCGCCCAACGAGCAAACGCTGGACGAAGAAGACGATCCCAATTTGGACGGCTCGCATTAAAAGCAATTGAAACACCACGCTTTTGAGGATGCTGAGTTCGTTCTCCCTCTTGCTGGAGCTATTTGACAGTCAACCCTGCTGATCCATTGCATTACCAATTTTATTAATTCCATCGGCATCCACTGGCTTTGTTTTCAATCCGTGGGTGTAGATTACCGGTACTCACAAAAGCAGCGTAAACGACTCGCAAGCGTTGCGATGCCTGCGGTCTACCACTGGTCATGAGGCGTTTCCATCAGGCAGCAATGCTCCGACGCGGGGACTGTTACAAGTGATACGCCTCCTATGTTTCGCCATCAGATAACCTGCTGCGCGATGCGGCATCGCGGGCTGAATTCATGTAGTTTTCTTTGCACCGTTGACGATGTCTCAGACTGTTGTCGTCGATTTCTTTTTTTTGGGGGGGCAAGGCGAACACGTTGTCGGCCACAAGGGGCCTACGGATAATCGGCGTCGGACAGTTGTGCAGAGGAATTATCACCGTGGTGCTGTTGTCCGATAGACGCTCCTGCCACTTTGAATTTCGTTTGAATGGCGAGACGGAACAGTTGGGTTCCGGTCAGCGAAGTGACTCGGGCGTGAGGCTTCGACGCTTCATTCCTCGCTGATTTTGCGCTTTACCGTATCCGCTGCGAATTTTCCAATGGGAATCACAGCCAGTTCTGCGCTGTTGTTGTTAGCACGACGCGGCCCGTTGTTGGAATAACCGACATAAAGTTTCCCTTGATGCTCAGTAGCATATGGGTAAGAGAGAGCTGCCCCGGAGTTCGATTCTCCCGGTCCACCCGGAAAAAGTGCATGTCGAATTACAAAAAGTCGTGAAAAGGTGTTTTCGCCTGGGTTGCTGATCGCAATGGTTAGCGGCGAGCGACGATTACGCCCGTCGCCGGTAATTGATCCAATCAAATAACGCTGCCCTGTACTCAGGACACCCGCACATGGCTTTGATGCAGCCATGGGTAGGTTGCTCTTGGAAGCAGGTGTCCATGTTTGCCCATAGTCATGGCTGGATGCAGCAAGTGCCAAGGGTTTTGCGCCGTATCTGGCAATATTCGTTACACGAGCGCCATCCACCATAACGGAAGATTCTCCCCACATGTTTCCAACAGTGTGATCAGGGGAAATCACTACCGTTTTCCAGGACATGAAGTCATCACCGTTGCTTATCGCAACGGCGGCAGGTTCATGGTTGCCTACGATAAAACCGGGCATGATCCAGTTGCCGTCATTCATTTTGACCGGCTCGTTCATAGGCCAGAAGCCATCTCGAATGACTGTCCCTTGTGGTTCCCAACGCCCTGAATTTTCAACCAATTTATAGGCCCGAGTATGCACGCGTTCGCGCGTTCCATAAAAGGAACCAAGGAATGCCCATAGTGTTTCACCATAAGACAAGAACACACCGTGGCTTACTGCGAGATCCACTTCATCGAGCCCGGCGTCAATGGTCCGTGGTTCGGACCACGTTCTGCCGCCATCTGAGCTGACGCAATAGCGTCCCTCCTCGGTAAGCGTGTTTTCACTGCCCTTGTTATGACCGAAAGAAGCGTAGAGCTTCCCCTTGTGCCACCCCAACGCTACGCCATGCAGGAAACCGTAACCATCAATTTCAGGTTCGTGTTTTTTGATGACGTGGAACCGCAGTCCCTGTAGCACCTCCGTTTGTGATGTGGTTGGCAACGAAGAACCCGTCCACAACTTGATGGGAACCGGTGTTTCAGGGACTTTGTGCACGCTCGTCACAGCGTCGTAAGCGGACGCCATCTGTAGAGCGGAAAATGGTATGTCCCACAATCGAATTTCATCGAGTGCGCCAATCAGGTTCTGACGTTGCTGCCCGTTGTCGTCAATTCCACCAAAAGTCACCGGAGCTTTGGTGTTGGGCACTGCTTCCGATAACGCAACCGCGCCTTCATATTCGCCGTTCACCCATAGTTCAGCCTTGCGTGGGCGCATCACCACCCCAATCAAATGCCAATGTCCGGGGTGCAAGCCAGCGGAACTCTCCACGGTCACCCATCTTCCCTGATGTATATAAAGTCGAAAGCGATTGTCCCTGTCGATCATCACGCTCCACTGACGTTCACCGAGCGAGTAGCGATTTTTCGCTGCTATCATCTGCTGGTCGCCGCTCAGAACATACGGATTCACCCACGCCATGAGTGTGAAACCATCTTTACCAGATCCCAAGTTCTCTGATCGTTTCACTTTGATCAGACTTTTGCCATGAAACACGAGGCTACCATTTAAAACACCCGCAGCAGTTGATACGCGGCCTTGCACACTCAGATTTTCGGCGTCAGGTGTATCAAGCGTCCAAGTCTCGTCAGCATAAAGCGGGCTTAAGCATAAACCCATTGAGCAGAGAGTCCGTAAGACGATCATATAGTGCATTCGAGTGATTCTTTGGCATTGAGTGAAGCTACCTAGAAACAGCTTGCGCAGGTGCCAAGGTAGGAAACCACTGCACCGGTATGACGCGTGCCTAGTATAAGCGATGGCCGACCCCGATTGCCTTATTTCTGTAGGCACTAGCTAAGTCGCTACTCTGGCTGAATGCATAAGCAGCGATCTTGATTTCATCTGCCGTGGCTTCGACTCGTCGGGAAGAGCGGTTATGATGTTCTTTTTCCATAGCATTTAAGCGATACAAACAAGAATGTGTAAAACTGAAAGTTCTCTTGCTATCGTTCTACTGTCTGCTTTGTTTGCTGCCGTCTGTTCACTAACGGCTCAAGCTAAAGAAAGACCAAACGTAATTCTGATGATGGCTGATGACATGGGCATGGGTGATACGAGTGCGTATCAAGATTTTACCGGTAACCACGATAGCCAGCAGATACTGACACCGAACATGGACCGCTTAGCCCGTATTGGGGTGCGGTTTGTAGATGCACACACTCCTGCTTCACGTTGTACGCTCACCCGTTATGGCTTGCTAACTGGTCGGTACTCCTGGCGAAACCGCTTAAAGCACTGGGTTTTGTTCGGTGCTCAGGGCGATCCCATGATCGAATTCGATCGCCCAACTCTTGGAACGCTCTTTCAAAACCATGGTTATCGCACCGGTTTAGTCGGGAAATGGCATGTAGGTCTCCGTTATCGAAACAGCAACGGAATGCCAGCAGATGCTTGGGAAGACGCCGATCTTACTAAGCCGATGTTCGACACTCCGCTGGATCATGGTTTTGACTTCGCCCGCTTCACCTCCAGATCTCACGCCACTTCAGGCCCTGCTCGGGGAGGGAAAAAAAAGCCCAATGATGCATCACAATCGGTTGGGCCGGGGCATATTCACGGACGAACCATCATTGGTGCTACAGGAGATGGAAAGCGAATCGTGGAGCACGGTAGAAACGCCTACGTTCTAGAAGAGCTAGGAAGCAGGCACCTGTCCAACGCAAAACTGTTTCTTTCACGCCATGTAGAGCATCACAAGGATACTCCGTTTTTCCTGTACTATGCTTGCAACTCAAATCACGCTCCACATACACCAGAGAAAACTGTCGAGGGCGAGCCTGTGGCTGGAGCAGGCACTAGCGTAACGGGGCAGCCGTTGGGCATACGTGCTGATTACATCTATGAAAACGATGTCGTTCTCGGACGACTACTCGACTTCTTGCAAGCGACAAGTGACCCTCGCAACCCAACGCAAAATCTGCTCGCAAACACCATTGTCATATTCACGAGTGACAACGGCGCAGAGATTACTGCAAAGACTGCGACAGGGCCATTTAGAAGCAATAAAGGATCTGTCTATGAAGGTGGGCATCGCGTTCCCTTTCTAGTGGCATGGCCGAACGGGAAGGTCGGTGATGGCAATTCCAAGACCCCTGGCCGCAGTAATGCGACCCTGCTTGGGCTACAGGACCTATATGCCACATTCGCTGAGGTGCTAGGACAGCCTGTCGACGACTGGAATACCTCAGGGAAGGGCGGTGAGGATAGCTTCAGTGTGCTTGCAGCGTGGCAAGGTGAACACCTTGGCCAACGTGAAATGTTTTTCAACGATCACAAGGAGGCAGCGGACCATGCAGTATTGGCATTCCGTTCGGATGATCCCGTCGTAGGAGACCACGTTGTTTCCGGTTCCTGGAAGCTATTTTTAAATGCTGACCTGCTCAGGAAGGGGAGGTCGGTTCCTACAGAGCTTTACGACCTGAGAACTGACCCAAGGGAACAAAACAACCTGATTAAACAATCAGTACACCGAAATCTCGTTAGTGAGTTATCGAAGCGTGCTGCGTCAATCCGGAATGCGGGAGGCCATCGCCTCGTCAACGCTAAAGACAATATCGCAGTGCATTTTTCCTGGCTTCCGTCGCCACCCCGCTCCAACAGAACAAATACTGGGGAGACACTCCGAGTTAATGTTGATCTGCGTTCTGAATATGAGTCTTCGCTGAAGGGAAGTGTTTCTAGCACAGTTAAACTTCCCCGTGGCGAATCATTACAACTTACCATTCAAGCTAAGAGGAAGGATGGTGAAACAGCGACAGCTTATGATTTAAACCCGCGCGGCCTCGGTGTTTCTGGAGGAAAAGTACAACAGGTCGATCATGGTGAGAAACTCTGCATCAGCTTTGATCGTGTTGTGGTTGTTGAGTCCGTTGAAATTGTTGCGGGACAGGGAGTTTGTGGCGGTTTCTATCAGAAGTCCAATCAGTCTCCGATGGCCATTTATTGTGTGGATGGGGACATCGATGCCCAGGATCAGTCGGGAATCCTTAGTGACATTGGTGTTCTAAAGAAAGGGGAGCCGCTTGTGCTTGATAGTTCAGCACACTTCAAGGTTGAAGCTGAAGGACGTTGGCGGCTCGCAGGGCTGAATGTACGACTGTTCGATAGTGACGACGAGTGAGGATTTTCGGGGGAACGCGCAAGTCGATGAAATCAAGTGACGTTCATTTGGTTTTGATTTCGGTTGCTGGTACGTGACGGTAGAAGTGAGACATCCACCTTGTGACCTCCGCTCTCTGTTCTCTGAAGTTTTGAACATCCGTTTCCAGTCCAAACTCATCAATTCCGTTCATCGGAGATGCTGATTCCGTTTTAATCGACGCCGCAAATCGATAAGCGAAAGGTTTTGTTGAATTCATTGTCCAAGGACCGATCAGACCATACTCTTCACTTAAGTAGTTACGGACACAAAAACGTCGCGCGCGTAATTGTTGCTCCGTTGCAGCGGTTAATGACAAGCCGTCAATGGCCTCGGGGTCTGACAAGTTAACCTTTAGGAAGGATAGTATCGTGGGCAGCACGTCAGCGTGGGAGGTTGGCTGTTCAACCAATTGCGAGGAATTGCCAGGGCAATACAGGACCGCTGCCGTCATGTTTTGATATCGCGATAGACGCGTCCCGTGGCCAACGGTCCCGTCCTCTAGAAACGCTTCGCCATGATCTCCAACGACCACAACGATACTATCGCGCAGGAGCAGCGGCTTAATCAGACGATCGACCGTGCGTGCACTATTTCGATACCGATTCCAAACTTTGTTGCGCATTCTTGCCGGATATGGAAAAGGAAAACGATTGTCTGCCGCTGGTTGGTCAAGTTGATCACTGGCATAGCTCTGGTAGGTAGCATGGGTTCCGTACAGGTAGACGAACGCTAACCGTGGTTCGCTATCGATTTTCGGGTCAAAGCTGCGGTCAGCCCGCGACAGGAAACTCGATGCCAATTGGACCGCGCGGCGATCACTCGCGATACCATCACGTGATCTCACTTCGTATTGATCAAATAGTTGAGGTCGGATGAAGCCGTTCATCTGATATTCCTCCCAGTCATCAGCCCCCGCGAAGAACCCCGTTTTAAAACCAAGGCTTTTGAACCATCGAAACATGCAGGGGTCAAATCGCTGAGACGTCCCGAACCACATTGGCTCAAGCCCTGTAACCAAACTGAATACCCCATGGTTCGTGGCGTTACCACCTGAAAAGTGAGAGCGGCAATTGATACCTTCCTCTGCTAAACGAGAAACATTGGGCATCACAGCTGTCGTGACCAACTCGGGTCGAAGTGATTCGATTACCACGACGACTACGTCAGGAAAGGGACCGAGCTGGCGAGAAGGAAGCGTCCGAGCGAAGCGTAGACGACGTTCGCGTGCCAAAAAAGATGGTGAATATTGTTGATTGGTGACTTCGCCGGTCATCACAGGCGTGAGCCCCTCGCTGACATCCTGAGCTTGCAGTTTTACTTTTGCTCCAACTGTTGGTGTCTTCAGAAGCCCGAAGACATAGAAGGGATGTGCTGCACTGCGATACTCCATGGCCTTCGCGAGATTTGCGTTGGCATTGAGTAGATGACAAGTACCGGAGACCATTGCCCACGCATACGCAAGTCCCACCACCACCATCAGAGGGGCACGCATGCGTCGACGGATCAAGTTGTTCAGCCCATTGCTCAGTATCCACGCGACTGCGGGAATTCCGAGACCGAGCACAGCCGCCCAAATCATCAATGCAACGGAGCCACTGCTAGCGAAGGAAGTGAGCCGGGGTAATTCGCCCATTGCATCTGTAAAGTGACGCGAAAAGAGACGCTGGCCAATCCATTGAAAAACCAAAGTATCGAGCAGAACTACCAATGGAAAGCCAAGGAAGTAGATGTTCACACCCGCAGCGAGCAAGCGAAGCCACTTGGGTTTGTCGGTGAATGCCGCAAAACCAAACAGAAGTGCGAGTGGGCAAGACATTAAGCAGAGAGCTTGCGTCGCGATCCAAAGCCATAAGTTTATGGGAACCAGGTACTCGTGAGGCGCTGGCGCTAAGGGGCGTCCGTCCCATGCTACTAGTGCGGCGACTGCGAGAGTTGTACAAACGCTTGAGACGATACCAAGTATGGCTGTCCTTGGTAGATTCACGCTTCGGTGTTCATTCGAGATTGCGATGACTTCCCTCCTCGGCTAAGGCTGAGGCATCTGTACCGATGTGCGCCCACGGCAGAATTGTGGGCAAATCGTCCAAAAACCGAAAAGAATACGTCCCTTCCAATGAATAACAGTGCGACTGTTTTTAGCACTTATTTTTTGCTTTCAATTTCTGCTGTAATCATGGCCGTTGCTGAGATGCTCTTTTCACCCGATGTCGTGACCGTCAGTGTACTTTTGCGAAGACCATTGGCGTTGCTTGAGGGTGTGAACTCAGGCTGCAAAATATGAGTCCTCTTCGGCTCAGTTGAAAGCGGTACGTCAATCTCCCAGCCTTCCGCTGTGACAGACTGAATGACGAATGGGGCTTGCCCCAGCACAACAAGCTTCTTCGAGGCACTTTCTCCCCGTTCAAGACTGCCCAGTGCAATGACCCCGGGTGAAATTCTCAGTGGTGCTCTGATTTGGCCACTTACACGTAGAGGCACCCGAGGCATTTCTGAATCGTTGGTCAGGACCACCAATTCGTCCAGAAAGAATCCGGAAGGTGAACCCAGAGCGGTTGTGATAGAGACTTCGTAATCGACTCGGCCGCGTCCGCGGTTCAGTTCCTTAAAATCTGCGACTAGCCACGGCCGAGGACTCTCTATCTTCTTGATCCGCCAATTTTTTCGTCCGGCATAGAAAACTTTAATGGTCTTAGTAACCGGCTCGCTGGGATTTACAAGCTCGAATTCAACCGCTCCCGGATGAAAGACCATATCGCTGCGGATATATCCATCCACACGAAGCCGCACCTCAGTGTAGACAGGCCGATCAATCACCACAGTCAAATTTGCACTTCGTTTGCCTTTAAAGGTGTCTGTGTTGTACCGCGCCCGAATGTAACTGGTCTCGTTTGGACCGATGGAAGCGGATTCAATGATTGGCGTTGTGCAGCCGCAGCTCGCACGCACGGTGCGGATGTGGATCGGTCGGCTAGAAGTGTTATTAATTGGAAACCTGAACTCCGTCTTTGCTGCTACGGCCACAGTGCCGAAGTTATGCTTGCGCACCGGAAAAATCTCATCCCAATTGAGATTCTGTCCTGCGCATCGAGGTGCAAAAGTGACAAATGTCACATACGAAATCAGTGAGGTGAAGAGCGTTGCACGTAACATGAGGACATACCTAGAAAGAAAAGGGACAATCTCAGTTTTCGATACTCGCTTGGAACGGGGCTGCGCATCATTGGTGGGCAACAAATGCTCCGAACACTCCAACTTAGCGGGCAAGTCGGCGAAGACAACCATTACAGAGTGAAATCCGGTTGGTTTGTTCTATATCCAATGGCAAAGTGCACTGGCTCATCGGCTCAGCTGCCAGGTAGTTTCGCTCAATGTTCAATTGCGCTAATCAGTTCGGACGGTTTCAAGCTCGATTATCTCCGAGCTCGGCGAGGGCTATGGGTACACAATAAAAGAGAGGCGATGCTTTTTAGCCTCGCCCCTCTTTTTTAATTCATTCCCGAGAACGTCGGATAGATAAATGTCCCGAGTCACCTCAGGTTAGATCATGACCTAGCAGTCGCAGGCTTGGGTTTCGGTACCACACGAGGGCTCGTCACATCCGTTGTTGCATCCATGTGCCTGACGGCCAGGAAGCAAGTGGTTCAGAAGATTCTTGACGGGCCTTTCAAGTGACGACCCACATGGGGCCGGGCAGCAGGGGGCTGGGCAGCAAACTTCAACCGGTACCTGCTTGCAGACAACTCGCGGAACACAACGCGTTACGGTGTATGGCTCGCACACTTGGCGGCATTTTTTCACCTTCACAGTTTTCGTGTAGCATTCACGCCGGCATTTGGTTTCGCAAACCGTTCGGGTACGGCATTCGGGGACCATCTTGCACACGCGGTAGGTGCAAGTCTTTGTCTTGCACTCGGGAACCATCTTGCAGGTCGTGTAGTGACATACCTTGCTGCGGTTCTCGCAAACCATGCGACATACCTTATAACACACTTCCTTTGTGCGACATTCGGGAACCATTTTGCAGGTCGTGTAATGGCACACCTTGGTACGATTTTCACACACCATCCGGCAAACTTTGTAGGGAACTTCCTTGGTACGGCACTCGGGAACCATTCTGCAAACGGTGTAGTTACAGGTTTTTGTTTTGCACTCTGGTACCATTTTGCAAACGCGATAGGTGCAGGTCTTTGTACGGCATTCTGGCACCACACGGCAAACGGTGTAAGGCACTTGTCGTGTGCGGCATTCGCGTCGATATCTGGTGCACGTGATTTCCTTCTGCTCACACGTTGGAACCCAAACTTTCTTGCAGATGGTTTTCGGGGGGCATTGCACGCACTCAGTGCGGCATTTACCCGGTGTGTAAACACATCTGCATGTGCAGGGGTCATACGTCCACGTGCCACACTCACGCACCGTCTTTTTCATCACCCGGCCAGGGATAGTTTCAGTTTCTGTTTCCCAATGACCACCTTTGACAGTAACTGTCCGGGTGTACTGTTCAGGGACACAGACACTGTATTGCTCCGTTCGCATTTTCTGTTCGCGGACGGTGTTGTAAACGGTATAGTTTACTTCCCGAGTTTTGGTCTCATACACCGGCTTACATACCGTGTATTTGACAGTTCGGGATTTTGTTTCGTAAACAGGTTTGCAAACGGTGTACTTCACGCTTTTGGTTCGTGTTTCGTACACGGGCTTCTTGACCGTGTAATTAATTGTCCGCTCGTGTTTCTCGTAAACAGGTTTGCAGACGGTGTACTTGATGGTTTTCTTGCGCGTCTCATACACCGGACGGCGCACAGTGTAATTGATGGTCTTCTGGTGTTTCTCGTAGACAGGCTTACAAACGGTGTAATTAATCGTTCGAGTTCGAGTCTCATATGTCGGAACCATCACGGTGTATTCGATGTTCCGTGTGGTTGTTTCCGGCACAAGTCGGCTACATTGCACCTCGCGATCCTCGTAGTAGACTTCATTCCGAGTGCGATAACGCGTCTCTTCAACTCGGTCGTAAACCGTTTCTCGTACAGTACGCATGCAAGTGTAAGTTCCTCCAGCCACTGGAGTAGCGGACACCTCATTGCCATCAGCGGTTTCTCCGCATCCACAACAGCCCTCATAGCTGATCGCACCACAATATGCGGCGCTCGCGGAATTTGTACCGGCCACGATCGCACTGATCATGATGGCGGGTAAGATCCACAGCCTATTCATCTTGATTTCTCCACAGGAAACAACACATCTGTTGCAAGACGCAGCTTCAGCGACAACGGTGCTTCGGCACGCATATCGCGTCATCGATCCCCATGCAAATCTCAAGATGTATAGCTGAGCGATCAAAAAGCTGTGCGACAGGTGTGTCTTGACAGCAGGTTTTGACTCTCTTAGCGGTTTCACACCAACGGGTCGGATCACGATGCTCTGACTACATCGACTACGAGTGAAGCGTTGGACACGCAAACAGAAACGCCAAGGCAAAAGAGATGGATTACGCTGACGTGCTGGATGGGCGGTTCTGTAAGTTCGGATTATTCCGCCCACGTGGACTCTGTAGCGATTATTCGCATTGCATCGCCTGTGCTATCAACGCACCTTTTACCCAAGACGAATGGAGTCTTTAACAGGCAAACCATACAAAATCATCACCACGCCACTACCGCAAAAAAGATGCCAACGTCGACGCTATTGGTCGCCCGCTTGCAGCAGATGGAAAGCTGGCAATGTTGAGACAAGCTCGTAAAAANAAACACTNCCTGNGCGAAATGGTTCGCTAGGTAGTGAAAAAGACCAAGATTTTAGTTACCAGCGATGCAGTAGAGATGTTTGTTACTGCGAAGAATGATCTGCCCATTGCTGAGTGCCGGTGTCCCTTGAAAGATCTCGCCTGAGTCGGTTGTTTGATTAGTTGCGAGAAGCTCGAACTCGTTGGATGCGTTCAGGACAAAGGTGGTCCCGTCACTCTTGACATAGTAAACCTTCCCATCAGCCGCAACAGGCGAACTGTAATCGGCGCCACCGAACCCACCACGCCCTGTTCGCCCCCCACGTCCACCAAAGCCGTTGGGCGTGGGACGCGTCGGCTCAGTGGCTTCCAGCTTCTCAGAATCAATTGCCTTCACCGCAGGTTTACTAGACGGTGCGGGTAAACGGCCCTTGAAAATCGCTGACCCATCCTTCGCGCTAATGCAATTCGCCAAGCCATTTGCGAAGTAGTAGATTCTGTCGTTATAAATCAGGGGCGACGCGAATCGGGCGGTATCCCGACCTGTCCATACGGTATTGGCCTCAGTTACATCACCTTTGCCGCCTACTTTCACCGCAGCAGATCCACCACCCCGCCCCTCAATTCCGAAAATGATTCCATCTGACTCAACTACACTTGAGTTGTAAGAATTTGAGTCCATTGCCTCGCTGTACCAACGCAGTTTTCCCGTAGATGGATTTAACCCCCAAAATTCATATGGCACTCCTAGCACGAGGTCGGACCGACTGTCATCTACCTTTGCGATTACAGGTGTTCCCCAAACATCAACCAACCCATCAGCTGTCTGCCGCCATTTTTCTTCGCCAGTGAGTTTGTCCAGCCCGACAAGGGAAGAACTCTCGGCACTAGCAGTAACGATCACCAGATCTTCGTGCAGAATCGGGCTTGATGAAGATCCCCATCGTTTTGGATCACTTCCAGTGCCGACACTTGTTTTCCACACCTCGTTGCCTTCGAAGTCAAGACAGACAACGCCGGACTTACCGAAGAAAGCGTAAACCCGATCTGCGTCCGCCACGGGCGTGTGAGACGCATAACCATGAGCGGGAATGCCCATGCCGCTGTACGTGTCCTCGGGTAACGTGGCGGTCACTGTATGCATCCATTTCTGTTTGCCCGTCTTGCGATTGACGCAAATCAAATGCCGCTTCAAATCCTGAATCTTACCGACAGCCTCGCGACTGGTTCCGTAACCGCTATAGCACGTCACAAAGACTAGATCGCCCTTAATGATTGGACTCGACGCTCCCGGGCCGGGAAGTTTCAACTTCCAAAAAATGTTCTTCTCTGGGCCCCATTCGATCGGCATCTCAGTGGAATCAGATGCGATACCTGACCCGTTGGGTCCGCGAAATCGAGGCCAGTCCCCCAAGCACTCTCCACTGACGAAACCAGCCCCAGTCAAAAACAACGAGAGTACACAACGCCTAAGGCCATGGCTAAAGAAAAGGCTCATCGATGTCACGTTACCAAGAAAGGGGTGATTTGATTTGTAACTGCTTAAAAAGAGCTCCACGCTCGTAAAACGGCATTGTCTAAACCACGATGGACTTGTGAGGTTTCGCAGGGCATTTCCGCTAAAACGGGGATAATGTGGACCACCGAGCCATTTCGGCTTCAGGCTTACTGATCCGGATTAGCTTATGAGTCTACCAGCGCCACCAGCACCCCCCGCGTCGGGTACAATGCACACCCCCCGCCGGATATTGGAGACAGGTCTGCCTGTAGATATTCACCCACCAGAGATCATTATGGCGAAAACTCAAGCAAGTGTCGTAAGGATTATGACTTGGGTTCTTGCTCTTTCGGTGCTTTCGATTGCGTTTTTGGTGGAAACACAGACAGCCGCAAACCAGCCAATCGTTGCTGCATTCGTCTTTGCAGGTTTTTTGGCAACACGGCTTCCAATGGCCCAGTTTCTCGGCCTCGCACTCGTGATCGTTTTTGCATTACTGATCCCGATACTTTGGGGTGGGAACGGTGATGCGCAAATTGGGCATCGCATGATCGGACTTGGATGTCTTGCCGTGATGACGCTCTACCATTGCGTGCCGCACCGGCCTGCGTCTGCAGCAGACGACTTAAACCAAACATCTGACACTCACGGCCGGGATCCTTCTGAGCCCCGAAGTCAAATCACGCAAGACATGAGTCGATCGTTCCAAGATTGCGATTCCTACCATGCCCCCCTGATTGATTCCGATTGGCTAACCGGCGCCGACTCGACGACAAACTTGCAAAATCTCAATGACTGTAATACCCCAGATTCTGATAGCCTTTCAATCGAGGTTGCACCGTATCATGATCGTTTTCAGCCAATTGTTGACGAACTAAATCAATGCGGTGAATTTAATGGTCACCAACTACAGATCGTCCGCGAGGCATTGCGTTCTCTTGACCTGGGCCTGAAGAACAATGACTTCAACCCCTTGATGCTTTTTCAAGGACAAAGGATCGGAAGCTTTAAAATTGA
>NZGD01000298.1 GCA_002690925.1 Rhodopirellula sp. | reverse complement strand
CCACCGGAAATCACAACTGTGTCCAATTGCATCAAATCATCTTCACCGGGCACGGCAGTTCGTTGCATGCCATCAGCTACACCGTCACCATCGTCGTCATCACCGTTGATGCGGATACCGATCGCTTCAACATCTTCAACCTCTGGTGGGATGATGTAATCGCGAAATACCGGTGTCTGCTGACGATGAGCCGACAGATCTCCGTCTACCACCGTGAGCAACACGGCATCGGATGCAACGGCTTCGCCATCGGGCCTGAATAACGTCCAAGTCAGGGTTGCGACCCCTGCCTCAACTCCCTCGACCCACACACTGGACGGAACATCGTCACTGCCAATCGTGAAACGGGTCCCTACATAATGCTTCAGCGGTGAACCATAAACTTCGATACTGGACGCGTCCGCTCCACTCAATTCAAGTCCATAACCCTCCAAATTGGTTGTACTGGAACCGAAGGACAGCGACACCTCTTCCAGATCATCATCCGGAAAATTCAAAAAGTCCTGATTGGGATCAAACTGATTTTCGTAGTCAGGTATTCCGTCAGCGTTATCGTCATCGCGATTCAAAAGCAGGATGTTCCCGGGCGCTTCCAACTCAAGCTGGTCTTCCAGAACTGATCGTTCCAGCCGACCGGAGTTATCACTATCCGTATCAATGTCTGCCGAGAATGACTGGATGAATCCCGCATCAATGTCCTTGCGTTCATCGCCCTCGTTTAGAAACAACGTGTACTGACCTGCATCGCTATCAATCGTGTCATCATAACCTGCCCCCCTTGGCGAAAACGCAAAATCAATCGGGGCGATGAACGACACCGAATATCCGCCAGGATTCAGATCTGCAAAATGATAGTGGCCGTCTGCATCAGTGAAGGTGTCAGCGTAAGGAACCCACTGATTACCTTGCCACTCAGCAAGCTGAACATGCACGCCCGACAGACCGTCTTCGTCACCGTCTTGTAGCCCGTCACCGTCTTTATCGTACCAGGCAAAGTCGCCAATGCTTCCCAATTGAGGTGGCTCCCAATCACACCCTTCGGAAAACGCGTCCTCAACAGACATGCAGCCCAGCGTACTCGCTGGCCCACCCGAGATGCCGCCCGTCTTGGAAGAACCACCCGTGTTCCAAGAGTCAGCAGCAAGTGGAGTACCGCCCATGTTCGAAGCACCAGCAGCAAGTGAAGCACCACCTGCATTCGAAGAACGACCGAAACCTTGATGGTTTGGCGGTGCACCACCCAACACCAAATCAGCTGGATGTTGCGCAGCCAACCCCGAACCAGTCTGACGATCCACAATGTTCAGAAGGCCAGTTTCCGGATCCGACGGCTTGCCCAAAGATCCGAACACACTCTGAAAGTCATGGAAGGTAATTTGACCATCCTGATCGACATCGGTGAGAAGATTTTCCTCGTACCGTGCATTGGAACCCAGAACATTAATCACCTGTAAAACGTCAACAGGCGATACAAGCCCATCGCGATTCACATCCGGTTTCGCTGCCATCAGTCCATCGGCGGCGGCTACGCCAAAGTCGCCAGCGAGCAAACATCGAGAATCAAGTGTTTCAAGGCCCAGGCGTCGGCCACGAGTTCGACGATGCAATCTCCTGATGGACGAATTCTTACGCGTGTGCAATGCATTTCCCCATGTCAAAGACCCAAATAGAGCAAACCGCCTACCCATCACCTCAAAACAACCAGTTCAATTTAAGTAACAATCCTCGCAAACACAAGGTTTACGCGAACACAAGGTATAGCTGACGCACCGCGGAACTAATAACGCGAGATGGGTGACACGTCGTCTGCAAGCAGCAGGCTGCGACATGCCTGTCCAATCCACCTCCAAGCATAACGTGACGACCTCATGCCCGTGCCAAATCAAGTTCTCTTCCAATCACACACTAAAAAGTGGAACCTTTGCATGGCTACCGTTTGCTGACCAAAGCGTAACGACTTACAACGGCAAGTCACGTGTTCGCGTGACTTGCAAAAACGAACAACAAATGAATAAACAAAACAGAACGCCTGATTGCGTGTGTTGTTCATGAGTGCTGGAAGTTTAAATGCATCCGCCTCAGAACGAAAATCCAGTTCTGCCAATGTGTCGCGGCCCCGCCATTTCCATTGAGCAGGGCACACATGCTCCCACCAGACTGCTATTGGAGACTCATTTCGATCATGAGATAATTTGTGGTAGGCTAGGTTGCTATTTCCGTTTTTTATTGGCTCGCTGCTCCTTATCGTTGAGTGCCTGTCTCACATGTCTCAACGATCGAATGTCAGTCACTGGATCGACTTGGTGAAGGGCGGTGATTCAGAGGCTGCTAACCAGATCTGGCAACATTACTTTGACCGTCTTGCGCGATCGGTTCGTGCTCGGCTACAGGGCCAAAACCGAGCGGTCCGGGACGAAGAAGACATCGTTGTTAGCGTATTTGACAGCTTCTACGATGCGGCCGAAAAAGGTCGATTCCCAGAACTATCGGATCGAGACGACCTGTGGCAATTACTGCTTCGCATGGCGGCGAGGAAAGTGGTCGACAAACGGAGGCACGACCTGACACAACGGCGAGGCGGGGCAGTCATGCACCACCCGTTGGGGCAAGTCGATGATGACAAGCAGGTTTTGGAGGTGATCGGTAACGAACCCTCGCCGGAAATGGTGCTGATGATGGAGGAATTCGTCGAATCTTTTTTTTCCCATTTGGGTGTCGGGCAACTCAGGGATTTAGCGGGTGCCAAATTGGAAGGGTATTCAAACGCCGAACTAGCGAAGCGTTTTGAGTGCTCGGAGCGGACGATCGAGCGTCGTCTGCACCTGATTCGCGAAAAATGTCAGCAGGAATTGGTCGACTTCAATGAATATCCGTCAGAAAAAACTACCGATCGCCAGCCTCGAACGAATTGATGATCTCTGCGCCGAATTCGAGCGAAAGTGGCAGGCAAATCAGCCNGTGTCAATCGANTCCGTGATTGCAGAAGAAAAATCTTCCNCGGAACGAGATGTTTTACTGGCNGAACTTNTCGCGTTAGANAACGACTATCGNCGGCGACTTGGGGAAACACCGCCTCCAGAGGAATACCTGGACCGNTTCCCCGANAGCCCTCANGCGGTTCAAGACGCTATCAATGANGGGGCAAAACCCTCNGCTGCTTTTGNACCACCNACCATTGACCAGCTGGCAAAACGGTTCCCCACTCTGGAGATCATCGAGTTGATTGGTGCTGGTGGCATGGGGGCCGTCTACAAAGCCCGCCAATCAGGCCTCGACCGGTTGGTAGCACTCAAAATTCTACCGGAAGAGTTTGGAAACGATGTCAAATTTGCATTACGTTTTACTCGAGAAGCACGAACCCTGGCCAAACTGAGCCACCCCAATATCGTCTCCGTATTTGAATTCGGAAACGTCGAAGACACTTATTACTTTCTGATGGAATTCGTTGACGGCTCAACCCTTCGGGATCTTGTCAAAGCCGGGCAATTATCCCCGGAACATGCCCTCAGCATCGTGCCACACCTCTGCGATGCCCTGCAATATGCTCATGATCAACGGGTTGTCCATCGGGACATCAAACCTGAGAACATTCTTATTTCCTCACAGGGTGTCGTGAAAATCGCGGACTTCGGTCTCTCACGCATCATCGGAAATGAGACCCAACAGCCGATGCTTACTGGTACCCACCAGATCATAGGCACACCGCGGTACATGGCACCCGAACAACTCGAACGCTCTCGCGGCGTGGACCACCGAGCTGACATCTACTCGCTAGGTGTGGTCTTTTATGAAATGCTAACCGGGGAACTTCCCATGGGTTACTTTGCCGCTCCATCCAAGAAGGTCGAAATTGACGTGCGACTGGATGAAGTCGTTTTGCGAACCCTTGAAAAAGAACCGCAACGCCGCTACCAAACCGCCAGTCAAATCAAGTCGGATGTGCAGTCAATCACGTCAACCCAAAACCCGGCTCTGGAAAAAACCTTAGCCTATCATGCGGGGTCCATTAATGACGAGGAAGCTATCCACTCTCGCATGCCAGAACAGCAACTGGCGCGGCGGGAAATCTCGCATCAGGAAATGGCAAGCCGGTTATTGCTGACCCGTCGTAAACTTTTGGAACGTGTCGCTAGATCACTACGACCACTCTTCCTTGGACAAGTGCTGCAAGGCCTCCTTGGCATCGCGTTGATCGCTTTGGGGGCCTATTGCTGGGCTCCCAACACCCACATTCCTTATCGAGTTACCAATGGAGTGATCCTGCATGTGTACGGTATTCTGGTCCTCGCACAATCAATTCTGGTCTGCACCCGGATCCAAAAAATTGACTACACCCGACCGTTGACAGAAATCCGCAGCAGCCTCGACCGCCTGCGTTCGGGTTACTTGCGAGCGGGCGTGCTGATTGGTTTTGTGTGGTGGCTGATGTGGATTCCCGCTGCCGTTGCTCTGGGCAACGACGTCATTCTGCTCCCCAACAGCCTGGTTCCTTCATTAGTCGTGGGTATGATCGGCTTCACCACCTCGCTCGGGTTGTATTGGCTCGCCGTGAAACAAGGCAACCCCTCGGCTGAATCTTGGAAAAAGAAATTTTCCGGTAAAAGCATCAACTCTGCATATCTGGCTCTCGAAGAAATCGAAAGAACGCAAATCCGCTGAAAGCCTGCCAGGAAAGACATGAAGCTCGAGCCACCAAACCGATCCACTCCCCTGCGAGGGTAGCCGTTGCAACATCGCGCCGGCGACCACCAACGCCGGACCATGCTTCAGCATTTCAGGCAACGCTGCGGTACTTCAATGCGTTTCCTTATCATCGCTCAGCGGCATCATCATGGCTCAGCGACATCCAGATCGAGATAATTCTGAATACTTGCGACCATCCACTCGAGTTCGTCTTTACCGAGATGGCTGAACCATTGCCGCTCAGAATCGGAGGCAGGTTTTACGCCGATAAAGTGATCGAAGCTGATAGATTCACTCGTCCGATATTCTTCAACCTCGACCTGCACTGACTCAATTGCTTCGCGTTTCCATTCTTCGTGTTGTTTCCCAAATAATCCATGCTCACGAAAACTGAGTGAATCTCGACTGATCCGGACCGCTCCGCACTGAATTGCTGCATTCACACGATAGAGAAGCATGCCAACCACGACTACGGTAAAGACCCCTACCATGAACCACCCGGCTGCTGGCTGCCCCCCAACCTTGCCTGCCAACAATGCTGGCACTAACACAACTAACACAACTAACTCACAGAACAGAAATCCGAAACACACGAAAGCTGAGATTCGTGATGTCGACTTTCTGAATCCCAACGCTGGGACTTTAATCAACAGTTCTTGTCCTTCTGTCTCGACGGAAATTTCACTTCCAATGGGCTTCGCGTTTCTGTCCTGAATCCTGAATGGGTCTGCTGCAGACAGTTCAGTGGTCAGATCGTCCGCCTGAATCGTTCGCGATTCCAGATTGCGGGATTCCCCAGTCACTTGCTCAATCTTATGCGGCAATTCTTCAACAAGTTGGCCAACAATTTCATTTGCAAACATGCGGAGCAAGGGCACCGCCCTACCACCGTGTTGCACCGCCCAAAGGTTGGAGTACTCAACATTTATCTGGTAGCGTTGCCCTTGCGGATCTTCAATTCGAAAACCGCCAAGCTTTGACAATTGACAATTGACAGTTGACCAAATGGGTCCGAATCGCGTGATGACCCGCAGAGTTCGTCCATCGATCACAATCTGCTTTGAACCATATAGAATCAGCAGTGACTTCCAAAGAATGAACGCAATCATCGGCAAGAACAATACGGAAAAGCCCCCGCCCACAACCACCAAAATGGTCATGACAGGTGTCTCTTCAGGTAACATCAGATACAACGCTCCAACAGTCCCACATGCAACAATGGCAAGAAAAAACGCAAGTCCAAGCCCAATGAAAGCAGGAAGTTTGACGAACGAAAAATGCAACATCGGGATCTCGCATTGACTGGATCCCTCTCCATCAACCCAAACCACTTCCGAAGAAACGTCCATCATTCACCTATGTATCAAGAACGATAAAAATCGTTGACCGGACCAACTGCAAACGAAGCTGACACGACCATTGGCACAACAAATCGCATCAACTCACCAACCCTCACGAAACTTAAGCCAGAGCAAACATTGAAGCCCGAGCAAGACCGCAGGCCAGAACATACCATTTGCTCAAGCCAAATACCGGCCTCAGATCGCTATAGGCAAAGCCAATTCAGAAGTTTCCAAACATCCAGATAGATGCAAGATCATCCAGTGTCTGTCTACTACCATTAGTCTCATGCAAACCAGCCTCAGGTACGCCACCAACACATCAGTGCCATGCGTCATCGGCGTAGTTGACGGTACTAACCAGCAGAATCACGGCACGCAGCAAGTTTCCCACCCAACGAAACATTTCCAAGTACTCCGCACGCCTACGTGCATGAATGTTCCCTTCCCGCGAAGTAAAAAGAACCAGCCATGATAAGAGTCCCCCACGCAGCCCTTCTGTTTCTGTTCACCACCTGGTTTACCTGTCATGTGCCGCCCATTCATGCTGAGCCCCCTTCCATTGCTTCACATCCTTCAACCACCGCACAAGTCCGCGTAGCATCCTGGTGGTTCGCACGTCATGCAGAAAAGATTGCAGAAATTGAAACGGCCAATGATCCCAAACACAATAAGACCATCGAACTGTTGATGGTGGGTGATTCAATCACCAACAACTTTGACAAGGGCGGTCCCGGTGAGTCTGTTTGGGAACATCACTTTACACCGTTGAATGCTCTGAACCTGGGATTCGGTGGTGACCGAACCAATCATGTACTGTGGCGTCTTGATCACCTTCCAACGCTGAAAACATCGCCCAAAGCAGCGTCACTCATGATTGGAACCAACAACATCTGTTGGGGAAGTGACCAACCGAAACAGGCTGCCGAAGGAGTTCAAGCAATCGCTGTAAAACTCAACAAAATCTATCCTGAGATGAAGATTCTGGTCCTCGGAGTTTTCCCACGCCGCCAAAACCTGGATCACCCACATCGAAAACAGATTATCGAACTGAATTCCTATCTTCCCGATCTTCTCAAGAATGTCCCCAACGTAACGTACCTGGACATCGGTCCGAAATTCCTCGACAAGAATGGATTCCTTTCCAAAGAGATGATGCCTGATACAACGCACCCCAGCAAAGAGGGACACGAAATCTGGGCCAACGCGATCGTGCCTTCGCTTTTGGAAATGATGGGCAAGTGAGTGAAACTGCAGGTATCGCCAATCACACAAGCCTGGCCTCCCATGGATTAGACAATCTGCCAACATCGGTGAATGATACAGGGGTCTCAATACCCGAAGACAGATGTTAGTGAACGCGACGGCCGATGACAAAATCGCGGGGAAACCATTCGAGTCGACCGAGCATCGTGTCAGAAAATAACACCAGAAGTATGCTCTGGTGGGACCGTTTCATGTACAGTGCGTATGCAATCGGAACAATACGTGAATTGCCTATTGATCTGCCGATGGATCCCAGCAAGACGAAGCGTCTGGCTGGAACTCCATCCCAACGCCAAACGCCCATCAAACTCCGCGACTATCGACAACCATGGATCGTTAAATTTAATGATAACGTGTGCCAGTCTTTTGCGTGCGTTCACACACAGGCGACTGTGGATGTCAGCCTGAACCTGAATGACACACAACTCCCCTCGTGACAGCAGCATTACAGGTACCGATCAATGGCCCCCCGCCACCATCGCAGTCGCGTTCCCCCCCAGCCAGGATTCATCGAGTGCATAATATCAGTCCAGAACCGGCCCGCACGACTGTCCCAATTCGGAAAATTAAGATGCTCAACTACATGTCAATTCAAGGTCGACCCTGGCTGGCGATCGTCTTAGTTTCGGTACTGGCGGCCCTCACGATGCCTCATTCCCGCGCCGCCGCCCCGCCCAACATCGTTGTGATCATGGTGGACGACCTCGGCTACTCTGACATTGGTTGTTACGGAGGTGAAATTGCAACCCCCAACCTTGATGCACTTGCCGCCAATGGCCTGCGGTTCTCTCAGTTTTACAACACGGCAAAATGCCACTCTTCCCGAGTCTCCCTGCTAACAGGACAGTATTGCCTTGCCGCAGGTAACACCGCCATGAATCACGCAGTCACAACAGCAGAGGTTCTGGGATCCGGCGGTTACTTTACTGCCATGACCGGTAAATGGCACCTTCAACGGGAACCCACGGACTTTGGTTTTGATCGCTACTTTGGACATCTGAGTGGTGCCTGCAACTTCTTCAAGGGCGATAAAACGTTCCGCCTGAATGGCGAACCATGGGTTGTCCCTGAACAGGATTTTTACACAACTGTCGCGGATGTGGATTACGCGCTGAAGTTTCTTGAGGAGGCACGTACAACAGAAAACCCGTGGTACTTGTACGTCGCCTTCAACGCGCCCCACGCCCCACTGCATGCTCTTCCGCAAGATTACGCGAAGTACAAGGGCAAGTACGATCAGGGCTGGGATGTCGTGAGAAGCTCACGTGTCATGAGACAGAAAGAGCAGGGAATCCTGCCAAAGACGCTCCGCCCCAGCCCGCGACCAGAACATATTCCGGCATGGAAAGACCTCGAACCATGGCGACAAAAGTATGAAGCCAATCGCATGACCACCCTGGCGGCCATGATTGATCGCGTTGACCAAGAAGTCGGTCGTCTTATTGATGACCTCAAGGCCAACAAGGAACTCGATAACACGATGATCCTATTCGTGTCCGACAACGGAGCATGTCCCTATGACCGCAAAGCCCCTATTCTCGATGTCGAACCCACCAACGGTGATATTGCGTTGCCCGACTCAACCGGTTGGTCGTGGGCTCGAAATACACCATTCCGCTATTACAAACAAAACCAATTTGAAGGGGGCATTTCAACACCGGCAATTTTTCACTGGCCCAAAGGCTTAAAAACGAGCCCAGGATCGATTACAGATGAGCCCGCCCATTTGATCGACGTCTTACCCACCCTGGTCGAAATCACCCAAAGCGAGTTGCCCGATGATTGGCCCAACCGCACACTGCGACCCATTTCAGGCATCACGCTTACGCCCGCCTTTCGCGGTGAAGCGCTCATCCGTCCACAGCCGATACACCTGCTGTTTTCCCGCGACCGTGGGTTGCGCGATGGTGATTGGAAGATTGTAAGTTTCAAGAGCGAACCGTGGGAACTGTACAACATGGCGGAAGATCGCACCGAACTCAATGACATCGCCGCGAAACATCCCGAACTGTTGAAAACCTTGGTCCGAAAATGGACCGACATGTCACGCTCGGTACTTCACGCCTCGCCCGCAAGCTATGCACCAACCATCGCAGCAAACATGACCACCCCCAAACCGGTTCACAGCAACCGTGAGTGGACCAAATTCGACGCCCAGCCACCCAGCAGAAAACTCCGCAACCATGCTCTTGCGAAGAAGCCTATCCGAGCTCGAAAAAATACTGAACTGCAGATAACTAACGGAATCCTCAATCTTGTTTTCACTGGCGAAGATCCAGGAATTGCAATGGATTTGCGACGCGAGTCCTTGCCACCAGGTCCCTACCAGCTCAGCTTTGAGCTGCGCGGAGGCACTACCAATGGCGGCGAATTTTTCTTCACGACGGACGAAACAACGACACTGCCAAAGGGAAAACACATTTCATTTCACGTAACAGCTAATGGAACGTGGCAAAAGATTGATATCGAACTAGAAACCAATAAGTCAATCCAACAACTCAGACTGGACGTCAGCGAAGGCCCGGGAAACGCCTCGATCCGGCACCTTCGCCTAACTGACCCAATGGGAAAAACTCTACGGCAGTGGCCAAAGCAGACCTCCTTCCATTAAAAACACATCGCCATGCCATACACACCAGCGCTCGCATGAAAATTAGTGTACTTGCATTCTTCGTCCTCATCGTGACTGTAGCTGTGCTGGCATCTGCTCAAGTACCAACGTAGGAAAATAGCGTCTGCTACGCAGTAACGGCGTGTGCCATTACTCCACAAAGACAACAAGGAAGGCGTTGCGGCAGGTGACATCGACGGCGTTTTTTACGAGCAAGCACCTGATTTCTGGTGAGCTCCGGTGCGTGAATTAGCACCCTTTGTTGATGACTAGTTGCAAAACAATTCGAACCACCGCCCATGACACGGACGGCGACCTTGAGATCCTCACAAAGCCATGCCGAGGCCACCGTCGCGTTCACATTCGGCTTGTTTCTTCATAACCCTGGCAACTCACCGCGACGTCACCAAATCATCTCCGCCCCGAAAAGACTGAAGCGACCAACCGCTCGATCAAAGATTCACTAGGCACATACTTACTTCGAATGTTTCTGACTGATTATTCGGAGTCAAGCCACATTCGATTGCTCTGAAGCTCATAACCGGGCGTTTGACTTTTTCATTCAAGACGTCTTCACATGAGGCTTCTTGCCCTTGCTTGACCATCTCTTGATGAACATCTCAAACCAGGCTGAATTGCCGAAACAATCACTACCAAGGGTAAACACCTACAAAAACATTTTTCGTATTCGGATGGAATCCCGTGACCGAAATAAATTACTCAGCCATTTGATTTTCCCGGACCGTATTTTTGTCCCAGAAAAAGAGGCTGACAGTTGTATTCAGGTATCATTCATTCCAATCGCCAACGCTATTTCGCGAGATATCAATGAAACATTTTCCATTCGTAGCACTAGCACTAAGCGTTTTCTTCACCGTTGGATGCAACCAAGCAGAACTGACTCGTTTGCGAGCGATTGCAAAACAACAAAAAGCTGAATTAGCAGCCGCAAGATCCACTGAGCTCGAGGCGAAACAGCACGCTGCAGACGCCATTTCAAAATCAAAAAAAGAACTGGCAGACGCAACAGT
This sequence comes from Rhodopirellula sp., assembly GCA_002690925.1. Lineage (GTDB taxonomy): Bacteria > Planctomycetota > Planctomycetia > Pirellulales > Pirellulaceae > Rubripirellula. The sequence continues at coordinate 2,223 of NZGD01000298.1, read as the reverse complement.
CCTGCGAGAAACCGCAGCAAGAATGAGAAACGAGGCGGTTGCAAAGCAAAACTCAGCAATCGAATTAGCTCAAAACGCAAGCCAAGACTTATCAGATGCTGAAGCCCTTCATCAAGAGGCTATGCAAGTTCGCCAAACTGCGGAGACGACGGAATCGGGGGCCCTAAAAGCACTTGAAAATGCCCGCTCTATGACACTCGCTGCAAAGATGGACCTGGATGCAGCTGAGGAGATGCGAAACGCGGCCACACAATCCAGAGCCGAATCCGAGGAAATTCTCGCCAATGCTAAGAAGCTGCAACAGATCGCCACGGAAACAAAGGCCGCTGCAAACGCTCAACTGGCAACAGCATCTGAAAAACTGAGAGTTGCAGAAGCGTTTCAGCTCACTGCAACCCAAGAGCGTGAAAAAGCGGATAAGACACTCTTGATCGCCGAAGAGCATCGGGTTGACACCGAAGCCAAACTGGAAGCCATGGCTGTGACCCGAGCCCAAACATCTCTTCAAGCCGAAACGGCCGCAAAACAACTTGCTGCGACACAGAAGCTGAAGATTGATATCGACGAAATACTCGCAGCCACCCGAAGAATGCAATCCGAAAACACAAAAACAAGCGCTGACCTGGCGCAACGCCAACGGGATTTTCAGCAAAAAGTTGCAGACGCACGAGCAATTATCGAGAAGGCTGCCACGGAAAAGGCAGAAGCCAAAGCAGCCAAGGCTTTGGCTCTCAAAATCAAACAGGAAGTTGACCGTTCAGCAGCCAGATCGAAGGCAGAGTTTGCCGCCGCGGAGAAATCACGTGAGAAGGCAGAGCAAGCGTTGAATTCGGTGATCGCCGAAAAACAAGCGGCAATTACAGAACAGAGTGCAGCACAAGCATCGCAAGCCGCAGCCGAGAAAGAAAAAGTTGCTGCCACCGAGGCGATGGCAGCAGCAAAGCTGGCAAAAAAAATAACCTCCGATGCCAAAGCAGAACTGGCTGCCCAGAGGAAAGAACTTAAAGCTGAAATTGCACAAATTGAGCAACTCAAAAAGGCAACGCAAGAACGCATCGCTAATGCAAACAGACTAGAGCTGAATGCAAAAATGGCACAAGAGGAGGCAGCAAAATATCAGTCATCGATTGCTAAGCAAATTGCATCACTCGAAGCTACTCGCAAAACAATTGAGTTGAACAGAGTCGCGTTAGAAGCAACAAAAACCGACATTGAAATGGAAAAGGCTACTGTGCTCGCGATACAAATCTCGGCTAAGCAAACCGAACAGGCTGCTGCCGAGGGCTGGAGTTGCGTATTGAAAGCAGTACGCCAACTGGACGAAGCAAGATCCAAAGCTGAAATCGCAAAGACTGCAGCCCTGAAAGCGACACGGCAACTCACAAGCGAGCGAAATATCAGCAAGCAACAAGAGAGCAAGTTCCCGTCCCCCAATACCGACAAAGAGCCTGCGGCCTCAACAAATGTGGATAGTAAAATCAAGCCCGAGGTCGAAATTGCGACTTCCACACGCTAGGGAAACTTTAGAAAGATGTGTGACATGAGTCCTTCGACTGTCACCATGGTAGCCCGTAGATTCTACATACCTTACTTCACAAAGCTAATGCTGTAGCGGATGTCACCAAGATGAGTATTTCCCACAGCAACGCCCCCCTTTGTTAGCTGACCTGAGATTCATGGTAACTTCTTGAATCACAGAACGAGATTCTGATCACCGTCCAGACAGATCAGGATAGAACACAACCTTGCTCGACCGTTCAACATGTCATCGAAAAACATGCCTGCCATCGACGAATTATTACCCTTCAACGATGGGTTCTACCTAACGGCACCCAATACCACACCATGGTTTTCGAGACGTTTCCCCAACACAAGTTTCTATCAACAGTTTTTATTGAATGTTGTCAGATCAAGCCTCATAGCCCGGCGGGGAAAGTATGACGAATTGGCATGGAGCCGCACCAGCTATGAGGTTCTCAAATCCCTTGAGTCCGTTGGCGTACGAACGCAGATCAGTGGAGTTGAGCATCTACGCGCACTCGACTCACCCTGTGTCTTTGTCGGCAACCACATGAGCATGCTGGAAACGATGGTGCTTCCAGCCATCATCCAGCCGATCCGTGACGTTACGTTTGTCGTCAAAGAAAGTCTGATGAATTACCCGATTTTTCGACATGTGGTGCGTGCTCGTGACCCGATCGCTGTCACGCGAAAAAATCCTCG